>JBBPZS010000092.1:0-15306 GCA_038198605.1 Chthoniobacterales bacterium
AGGAATACGGCGCGATGAAGCTGACGCTTTATTCATTCCTCGGCGGCGCACTCGTTTTCATCGGCGTCCTCGCGATTTACACGAGTGCCGGTTCGCTCGATCTCCTGCGGCTGGCGCATTTCGAGTTTGCTCCGGGGCTGCAGGTCTGGGCCTTTCCGGTTCTCTTCCTCGGCTTCGCCATCCTCGCCGGCATCTGGCCCTTGCATACCTGGGCGCCGACCGGCCACGTTGCCGCGCCGACCGCGGGCTCGATGTTGCTCGCCGGGATCGTGATGAAGCTGGGCGCTTATGGCGCGCTCCGGGTAGCGATGAATCTCTTTCCGTTAGGCTGGGAGATCTGGAGCAAATGGATCGCGCTCTTCGCCGTCATCGGGATCGTCTATGCGGCGGCGGTGGCGCTGCGGCAGAACGATCTCAAGTTCGTCATCGGCTACTCCAGTGTTAGCCACATGGGTTTCATCCTCCTCGGGCTGGCCGCGGGCAATGTGCTTGGCGTTTCCGGCGCGGTCCTGCAGATGTTTTCGCATGGTGTGATCGGGGCGCTCCTCTTCGCGCTCGCCGGCGCGATTTATTACCGGACGCACACGCGCAATCTCGGCGATCTCGCCTGGCTGGGGTTGAGTCGCAAAATGCCCTTCTTCGCGGTTGCTTTTGTTCTCGCCTCGGCCGCGTCCATGGGCATCCCGGGCTTTAGCGGCTTTGCCGCGGAAATTACGATCCTGCTCGGCGCCTGGAAGACTTTTCCGGTGGCGGTCGCGATCACCGGTCTCGGGATGGTGCTGGTCGCCGCTTTCACTTTACGTGCGCTGAAGCGGACATTTTTTGGCGAGGAGGCACGCGGCAAGGCGCGGCGCGAGACGAAGGCGCCTAACGAACCGGCCACGCTGGCCGAGATCCTCGGCACGAGTCTCCTGATCTGCGCCACCCTCGCGGTGGGGCTTTATCCGAAACTGCTGCTCGACCGGATTATGCCGGCGGTGGAAACGATGCGGTTTTTGCGGCCATGAGCTACCTGGAATTCCTCCGTCTGGTCGCGCCCGAGACGATTGTGGTCGTGACCGCGCTCCTTGTCCTGGCGCTTGGCCTAACGAAAAGCGGAAGTGTAGAGGCGACCGTATCGGCCGCTGGCAAAGGGGATGCGGCCGACACGGCCGCCGCTACAGCCCTCACGTCCCTGGTGGCAGCGCTCGGCCTCGTGCTGGCCACCATCGCCGTTCTCAAATTGCCGGCGCACGCCACTCTCTTCCACGGGATGCTGGTCGTCTCGCCACTCAATTCGCTCTTCAAGGTCGTCTGCCTGGGGCTGTCGTTTTTCACTGTCCTTCTCACCCGCGGCGAGCGTTCTCTGCCGCACAAGGGCGAGTACCTGGCCATGATCCTGCTCGCCACCATCGGCCTCCTCCTGCTCGTCGGGAGCGAAGAATTGCTCATGATTTTCATCGGCCTCGAGCTGACCGGACTCTCGCTCTATGTGCTGACCGCCTTTGAGAAGAAGGAGCGGGCATCCGCCGAAGCAGGCCTGAAATATTTCCTCTTCGGGAGCATGGCCAGCGCGGTCACGCTTTTCGGAATCAGCTACCTCTACGGTCTAACCGGGACGACCGGACTGGCGGCGATCGGGGAGCGACTGGCGACGCTGCCGCTCGAGCCGCTCCTCGCGGTCGGGATCGTCATGAGCCTGATCGGGTTTGCCTTCAAGATCGCGGCGGCTCCGTTCCATCTCTGGGCGCCGGATGCCTACCAGGGTGCGCCGATTTCGGCCGCCGCCTTCATCGCTTCGGGATCGAAGGTCGCGGCATTTGTCGTCCTCGGAAAAATCGTTCTGGTCGGCTTTGGTCCCGCGCACGGCAGCGCGGACTGGCAGGCGCTGATTGCCGGTTGGACGCCGCTCCTGGCGGTCCTCGCCGCGCTTTCCATCCTGGTCGGGAACTTCGTCGCGCTCGTGCAAAAAAATGTGCGCCGACTGCTCGCTTACTCGGCCGTGGCGCACGCCGGTTACACTTTGCTCGGCCTCGTCGCAGCCGGGCGCGAGGGATTTGCCGCGACGCTTTTCTACACCACGATCTACGGGATCACGCTGATCGGCGCCTTTGGCGTCGTCGGGTTCGTCCGGCGGGAGTCGGGCGGCGACGATCTGCGCGATTTCGCCGGGCTGCGCACGCGCTCCCCGCTTCTCGCCGGTTGCATGACGATCTTCATCCTCTCACTCGCCGGGTTGCCGCCGCTGGCCGGATTTTTTGGCAAGTTTTACCTGTTCAGCGCGGCGCTTCGTGCCGGCCCGAACCACGGCCTGCTTTGGCTCGTCGCCCTAGCCCTCTTCGGCAGCCTCGTTTCGCTCTATTATTACCTGATCGTGCTGAAGGCGATCTTCGTCGATGAATCCGACACGACCGGGTTCGCTTTTCGGCCGGACTTTCTGCAACGGATCACGCTTGGCGTCCTGGCGGGCGCAGTGCTCGTGCTCGGCATCATGCCGACGATGCTCGTGGCAAAGATCCTGGCGGCGCTTTCCTGATTAGTTCCGCCCGACCGATTTTTCCGGCGCCCGAATCGTTCGGATAAGCTTGACCGAGTCGGGGTCGCTGAAAACAATTGCGCCATGAAAACGCTCCAAACTGCAGTTACAACAATCGCGGCCGTGTTTCTCGCGGCCTTGTTAATTGCTCCGGCCTACGCCAAAGAATCCACGCCCAGCCCAGCCACTGGTGCGCCCGACGTGAACGATCCGGCGATGATGGCGAAGATGATGGAAATGGCCAAGATCGGTGAAAATCACAAGCTTCTCGGCGAGATGGCGGGCAATTGGACTTACACCGTGAAAATGTGGATGGACGGCAATACCTCGGCGGAACCAATGACCTCCAAGGGAACGGCGACGCGCAAGCCGATGATGGGCGGTCGGTATTACGAACTCAACGTGAACGGGGAGATGGAGATGCCCGGCCCCGACGGCAAGATGACGAAGATGGACTTCAAAGGGATGGCGCTAGAAGGCTATGACAACGTCAAGCAGAAGTTCGTTTCCACCTGGATGGATAACATGGGCACCGCCATCATGATGGCGGAAGGCACCTACGACCCGGCGACCAAATCCTTCACCTACACCTCCGAGATCGAGATGATGCCCGGGATGAAAACCAAGGTCCGCGAGGTGATAAAGATCGTCGACAAGGATCATCACACCTTCGAGTGGTACGAAGATCGTGGTGGCAAGGAAATGAAGACGATGGAGATCAACTACACCCGCAAGAAGTAGTCGGGTCGACTTACCAGGATGAGCATCTCACGACGCAAGTTCGCGCAATTGTTAGGCGCGGGCGCGGCGGCGGCGGTCGCCCGCCCCGCGCTTACTTTTGCCCGGGAGGCGGCGGCCTCGCCCAGCCCCGCTTCCGCAGTTGTTCGACTCAGCTCGAACGAGAACCCTTACGGTCCTTCAGCCAAAGCGCTCAAGGTGATGACCGACGCCTTCGGTCTGGCCAATCGCTATCCCGACGAAAAGGCCGACGTTCTGGTGGAAGCACTGGCGAAATTAAATGGCGTCGAGCGCGGGGAAATCCTGCTCGGCGACGGTTCGGGCGAGATTCTTAAGCTCTCTGCGGATGTTTTCACCGGCCCCCTAACGAGTGAGAAGAAAAGCCTGGAGGGCGCCCTGCTGGTGGCCGATCCGACGTTCGAAGCCATCCTCTACCACGCCAAGCTCAAAGGGGCGGAGATCGTGAAAGTGCCGCTCACTTCCAGCTTCGCGCACGACCTGCCAAAGATGCTCGGCGCTGCCAAAAAAGGCGTGGTTTACATTTGCAACCCCAACAATCCGACCGCCAGCATCACGCCGGCAAAGGAGGTGCGCGACTTCATTGCCCGCGCGCCTAACGACACCATGATCCTGGTCGATGAGGCCTATCATCATTACGCCGACAGCCCCGACTACGAGAGCATGATCCCGCTGGTTAAAGATCATCCCAACCTGATCGTGGCCCGCACATTTTCGAAAATCTACGGCATGGCCGGGCTGCGCTGCGGCTATTGTGTGGCGCAATCTTTAACGGTCGAGCGCCTGCGCGAACGGCAGTCTTGGGACAGCATTAATCTCATGGCCCTGGTCGCGGCCGAGGCCAGTCTGGAGGACCCAGAGCAGGTGACGAAAGGGCGGACGCTCAATGCGGAAACGAGAGCCTTCACCACCGGCGAGCTGGGCAAGATGGGTTACGAGATCATCCCCTCGCAGGCGAATTTCATCATGGTCGATCTGAAGCGGCCGGTCGTGCCGCTCATTCAATCGCTCAAGCAGCGCAAGATCCGGGTCGGCCGTTTGTTTCAGGCCATGCCGAACCATCTTCGCCTAACGATCGGGAAAAAGTCGGAGATGGAAGCGTTCCTCGCCGCCTTTCGCCAGATCATGGCTCCGGCCTAACGAATCCGGGCTGGCGGAAGAGGCTCAGGCGGCGCGGCGATGCAGGCCGGCGCGGAGTTGAGCGAGGCGCAGTTTGACCGCGTTGCAACGCGCGCGTTCGCGGCTCGCTTCCGCCTCGGGCAGGGACTGCGCCTGGTAAGGTGAGCGGGCCGGGCGGAGGCAGGTTTCGGCAAAGTCGTTCGCCGCCCAGGCGCGGCGCAGGTTGGCCGCAGTCGGGTTGGCGTCGACTTCCCGGAGGAGAAGGTCGCGCGCCGCCAGACAGGAATGGATTTCGACAGAAGCGCCATCGGTCGCGGGAGCGACCGGCGATTTGGTCCGGTTTTCTTGAAAGTTCATCGCGGTTGGTTCGAGCGGGAGAGTCGCTTGCATGGGCCTGTATCAAGCAAGACGCGTGCTTGCGTGCGGTTCTTTTCGAACCCTTCGGGCGCTCCGGCGCCTGATTTCGAAACTGAAACGGTCCAATCCCGAAGTTGGAACGAAATTTATTTTTTCTCGGCTTGCACAAGAAGTGGAAACCTTTTCTGGACAGCGATTTAGGAAAATTTAGTCCGCTTGGTATGCGCTCTGCATAAGACTGCGGCAATCCCAGCTGTTCCAGCAGACTACTAATCAATCAATGAGCACCGTATTGCGCCTGGCGACCATCGCTCTCCTCTTCTCGGCGCCGCTTTGCCTCGCCGCGGAGACAGTTACCGGACGATGGGAAGGTGCGATCCAAATCCCGGGTCGCGAATTTCCCCTGATCGTCGATCTCGACCAGCCCGGCGGAAAGAATTGGGCGGGCTCGATCATCATCCAAGGGCTCGCGAAATTCCAAGGCACCCTGGGCGACGGCGGCGTCCTGCGCGGGAGCTCTTTCGGAGCGCGGACGGTAATCTCTATGCGCTCGAATAAATCAATTTCGCTGAATCCAAACGGCTGGCTCGCGGCATCCAATCAAGACAACGCGATTGCCTGCCGAGAATCTGACCACACCTCGGTCGACCTCACCTCAACCTACTAACCGCTATGTTCTTTGAATCATTCTTTCAGGATCTCCGCATCGGCCTGCGCATGCTGGTGAAGGATAAAACCTTCTTCATTCTCTCAGTCACTGTCCTCGCCCTCGGCATCTGCGGCGTGACGACGCAATTCACGATGGTCAATGCCGTCGTCCTGCGCGGATTTTCCTTCCCGCATCCGGAGCAGCTCATGAGCGTCGGTCTGATCGACCCGCAGGCCTCGGATCAGAATAATAATTTCGGCAACGGCAATATACCTTCCTCGCAGGATTACGAGGATCTGCGCGCGGGGCAGAAATCGTTCGCGCTCATGAGCGCCTACCTGAACGGCTCCACCATCAACCTCACGTACAAGAAAACGCCCCAGCGCTACACCGGCGGCTATGTGACGGAGGATTTTTTCAAAATCATCGAGGTGAAGCCGATCCTCGGGCGCGATTTCACGGCGGAGGATAACAAACCGGGTGCGGAGAAGGTCACGATCCTGGGCAATGAAATCTGGAAACGCGATTTCGGCGGCGACCCGCGCATCGTTGGTCAGGCGATCCGGATTAATGGCAAAGTCGCCACCATCGTCGGGGTGATGCCGCCGAACTTTAAGTTCCCGATCAACGAAGAGCTCTGGGTCCCGCTCTACAACGAGTTCCCGGTCAAGCCGCGCGGCGATCCCAACGGCCTCGGGCCGGCGATCATGGGCCGGTTGAAAGCGGGCATTAGCCAGGACCAGGTGAACGCGGAATTTATCGGGCTGGCCAAGCGGATCGCGGCCGACAATCCAAAAACCAACGGGCAGCTTGTCTCGGCCAGCGTGCAGCCGTTGATCAAGTCCTTCACCGGCCCACAGCTCCGCCAGATCATGTATTCGATGCTCGGCGCGGTCATCGCCGTTCTGCTCATCGCCTGTGTGAACGTGATGAACATGCAATTCGGACGCTCCGCCTTGCGGGCGCGGGAACTGGCCATCCGCGGGGCGCTCGGCGCGACCCGCTGGCGCATCGTTAGGCAAATGCTGACCGAGAGTTTCCTCATCGCGCTTCTCGGCGCTGCCGTGGGCGTGGCGCTCGCTTATTGGGCGGTCGATCTCCTCGCCGCAATCACAAGTACGCCGCAGTTCCAGCTGCCCTATTGGATCAACTTCACGATCGACGGCAAAGTTCTCGCTTTCGTCCTCGGCGCGGTCTTGCTCGCCACCATGGTCTCGGGACTTGTCCCCGCTTTGCTCGCGGCGCGCGGCAACGCTTCCGAGATGATGAAAGAAGGCGGGCGCGGCAACAGCAGCCGGCTGGTGAATGTGATCACCCGCATCCTTGTCGTCGGACAAATCGCGATGACCGCCGCGCTCCTCATCGCTTCGGCGTTGCAGATCCGCTCCATTCGCAACCAGGTGAAACTCGATTACGGCTACGACGAAGACGGCGTTTACGCCGCGCGGATGGGATTGTTCGAAGGCGACTACCCGACGGATGAAGCGCGCCGCCAGTTCTTCAAGCGCGCCGTGCGCTCTTTCCGGACCAACCCGGCTTTCGAAGCCGCTGCCATGAGCAGCCGGTTTCGGATGACGTTCGCGAACTTCGGTCAATACGAAGTGGATGGGAAAAGTTATGTGACCGATCGTGATCGGCCCCAGGGCAATTCCGAAGCGATCTCGGACGGCTACTTCACGACCCTGGGGCTGAAGGTTCTCGAGGGTCGCGATTTCACCCTCGAAGACAGCGACGCCAAGCAGCCGGTCGCGATCGTGAACGCCAGCTTTGCGCGCAAATATTGGGCCAACGAAAGCGCGCTCGGGCGGCGCATCCGCGGCTTCAATCCCGCGCAGCCGGAACCCTGGCGCACGATTGTTGGTGTCGTCCCGGACACGCTTATGCAGGGGCCGTTTAACACCCAGACCGATAGCGCCGGCTTTTATGTGCCGTTGCTCGGCGCCAGCCCGTCTCCGCAATTTTGCACCATCGTCGTGCGGCCCCACGAAGGGCAGGCCGCAAGCACCCTCGGGCCCGCGCTGAGCAAAGCGGTCGCGCAGCTCGATCCCAATCTGCCGGTTTATTTCCCCGGCACGCCGGCGGTGTCGCACGCCGAATTCCTGAGCGGCCCGCGCCTTGTTGCATCGCTCTTCAGTATTTTCGGAGGCGTGGCGTTTCTGCTTTCCGCCGTCGGTCTTTATGGCGTGATGAGTTTCTCCGTCAATCAACGCACGCAGGAATTCGGGATCCGCATGGCACTGGGAGCGGATGCGGCGCGGATTTTCCGGATGGTCATGCGGCAGGGTGCATGGCAGCTCATCATCGGTCTCATCCTCGGAATCGGGTTCACGGCCTTGTTTCTCGGAGTCATCGCGGCCAGCGCCTTGCAGAACATTCTCTTCAAGGTCAACGCGCTTGACCCGGTTATTTACACCGGAGTGGCCGCGCTTTTGACCGCAGTCGCCGCCGCCTCGTGTCTGGTCCCGGCGCGCCGCGCGACGCGGGTGAATCCGATGATTGCGTTGCGCGCGGAGTAAGAGCCGCCTCGCGCAGTTGTAGACGCCGCCCTCTGGGCGGCGCGGGTCTGCCTGCGGCCAGTGCGAGAGATTTCCATGTGATCGTCATCTTCTCCTGCGCTTCGCAGAGCGAAGCGTCTACATTTCTGGTTGCTCCGCGAAGGGAGCTGGTGAAAGGCCTCTTGTGAAAATCGCCGCGGCCCAAATCGATTGCGTCCTGGGCGATGTCTCCGCCAACGTGCAAAAGATGCGCGACGTCGCCGGGCGCGCGCAGAAGGCGGGTGCGGAGCTGGTCGTCTTCCCGGAAATGTCGGACACCGGCTACGCCATGTCGGTCATCCGCGAGCAGGCCAAGCCTTGGAGCGAAGGCGCGGTGCCCGCGTTGCAGGAAACGGCGCGCGAACTTTCCATCGCGATCATCAGTGGCGTTTCCGAGCGCGAAGGCGAGGTGATTTACAACGCCCAGGTGGTGATCGATTCCTCCGGCGCGATCGTGGCCAAATATCGCAAGACCCATCTCTTCGCGCCGCCGCCGATCGAGGAAGACAAATGCTTTTCTCCCGGTCAGGAGCTGGTCAGCGTCGCGCTCCGCCCGTTGCAACTCGGCCTAACGATTTGTTACGATCTGCGCTTCCCGGAAATCTATCGCTCTCTCGCGCTCGACCAGCAGGCGAACGTCTTCGTTATTTCCGCCGCCTGGCCTTTTCCACGGCTGGACCACCAGCGTATCCTGGCCACGGCGCGCGCGATTGAAAATCAGAGCTACGTCGTTCTCGCCAATCGCGTCGGCCGCGATGAAGGCGTGCCGTTTTGCGGTTCCTCCGTCGTGCTCGATCCCTATGGCGTGATCGTGGCCGGTGCTTCCTCCGATCGCGAGGAATTAGTTCTCGCCGAGTTGTCTCCGGAATTGGTCCAACTCATTCGGGAACGCATGCCGGTTTTCGCCCATCGTCGACCGGAACTTTTCGCGGAGCGCGGACGCTAGCGCAGCTGGTTGGAAGAGGTTTGGACAGCCGCCCGGATTCGAGCAAACTGCACGCATGCCGAAGGGCACAGTGCGCAACCGTGGACTTCGCAGTGTCGCGATACTCTGCCCGTCGCTCACTATTCTGGCCGCGTTGCTCACTTTCATCGGCTGGGTGTCGGGCCTGTCGCTCGGACCGCGATCGGTTTTCCATCGACCACGGTGGGAGTGAAGAGTCCGTGGTGCAGTGCATACTCAACCGCGGTGCCGAAACGCCCATCTTTCCTCCCGTAGAAACTGTTAATGTGCGTCGCTTTCCCGATCGGTGAGGCTTCGCAGTAGAATTTCACCACCCCTTGGGTTTTCGCCGAAGATTCTCCAGCGCCAAATCGAGGTGCAGATGCTCGCGGATTTGCTTCGCTTCTGTCCGCACGGTTTACTCAGGCGAGTGAAGCCGCAACGAATCAAGGTCAACGACCGGGTGCAACAAGGCTACGCGTATCTCCTCACCAAACCGATGGGAAAGGATTTTGCGCCCGGTTTTAAACCGCAACTGACCCCGAAACAGATGCTGCGCCTCGGCGTTTTCGGCGGCAAATACATGACCGATTGCGAGAAGGAATTCCCGGCGGACTGGTTTGCCAAAGCAAAACTCTGCCC
Organism: Chthoniobacterales bacterium; assembly: GCA_038198605.1. GTDB lineage: Bacteria > Verrucomicrobiota > Verrucomicrobiia > Chthoniobacterales > UBA10450 > Palsa-1392. Next base: position 9,516 of record JBBPZS010000092.1, read on the forward strand.
GCAACGGCACGACCCGGCGCTGAACCTTTTCGGGGTCAACGCTTCCCAGCCGCTCGCGGTCTGGCAGGCGAAGGGCTGGATTTATCAGGACGATCCGCGCGGCTGGTTCCAATGGTATTGCCGCTATTACCTCGGGCGTCGCGGCCCGGATGATGAGCGCCAGATCAAACGCTGGCGCGCGGTCCGCCGCCATATCGGGCAGCTGAAAAAGAATTGCCGGCGCGGCGACCTCGCCTGCCGCCCGCGGCAACGCCAGGCCCTGCTCCATTGGGCCTACGATTCGCGCAAAATCTGACTCGTTAGGCGGCGCTCAGGCTGGCGCAGTAGGTGGCATACATGGCGTTGCTGATCTCCACCAGACGCTCCTGGATCTGGGTCAGGTATTCGTGCAAGCCGAACTCAAAAATCTCCCCGATCGTGACGTAATCGAGATCCGATCGGAGCCGGCCGGAGAGCCGTTCCGCTTCGTTGGCATAGCGGCTTTCATCGACCCCGGAGATGCGATGAAGCGCGGCATCGAGGGAATCGACGCAGAAGCGGATCGAGCGCGGAAATTCCTGATGGGTAATGAGGAATTCCGCCACCTTCCAGGGCGCAACCTGGCTGACGTAAAGTTTGCAATAAGCCTCGAGCGCGCTGCACGATTTCAGGACCGCCATCCATTGAATGGTGTCGATGTTGCCACCGACGTTTTCCCCCGTCGGCAGGAGGATGTGATACTTCACGTCGAGGATGCGTGAAGTGCTGTCGGCCCGTTCCAAGATCCGGCCGATGCGGATGAAATCCCAGCCTTCTCCATGCGTCATGGTCGCGTCCGAAACTCCCTGGAAAAGGTGCGAACCGAAAATGACCCGGATGAAAAATTCATGCGGGCTGGTCGCGAGTAATTGTCTCGCCTCATTGCTTTGGACGAAGAGATAGAGCCGGTTGATTTGCTCCCACATCTCGCTCGAGATCTGTTCGCGGGTGGTGCGGGCATTCTCGCGCGCGAGAGTGAGACAGGAGACGATCGAGTTCGGATTCTCTTTTTGCAGGGTCAGGAACTCGGTCACGGTTTCTTCGTTTGCCGTCTCGTAGAGCGAATCGAAAAGGTCCGTTTCCTCGAGGGTGGCGATAACCGGCGCCCAATGTTGCATGGCGGCGGCTTCGCCCCCCAGATCGAGCAAGAGCTGCAAATTGACATCGAGAATGCGGGCGTCGTTTTCCGCCCGCTCGATGTAACGGCTCATCCAATAAAGTGAATCCGCGACCCGGCTTAGCATAAGGAAAGTGATAAGTGACGGGTGACGAGTGATAAGTCACTGACCGCCGCCTCCCACGTATTGAATTGCCGCATCTCGTCACTCATCACTCGTCACTATTCTTCTTCCTCCACCACCCAGGTGTCTTTGCTCCCGCCGCCCTGCGAAGAATTTACGACCAGGGAACCGGCCCGCAACGCCACTCTCGTTAGGCCACCCGGAATGATCGTGACTTTTTCCCCGTAGAGAATGTAGGGGCGCAGATCGACATGCCGGCCCTGGAGCGAATCCTCGCAGAAAGAAGGCGAGCGTGAGAGGGCGACGATTGGTTGCGCGATGAAGTTGCGCGGGTCTTGGCGGATTTTGCCGGCAAACTCCTCCCGTTCCGCTGCCGTCGACTGCGAGCCGATCAGCATCCCGTAGCCCCCGCTCTCGTTGGCGGACTTCACGACCAGCTCGGGGAGATGTTCGAGGATGTATTTTTGGTCGTTAGGCTGGGAGGCGAGGTAGGTCTGCACATTTTCCAGGATTGGGTCCTGATCGAGGTAGTAGCGAATCATCTTCGGGACGAAATGGTAGATCGCCTTGTCGTCCGCCACCCCCGTGCCGATGGAATTCGCCAGGCTGACGCAGCCGCAGCGGTAGGCATCGATCAATCCTGGCACGCCGAGCCCGGAATCTTTGCGGAAAACGCGCGGATCAAGAAAATCATCGTTGATCCGCCGGTAGATGACGTCGACGCGCTTCAAGCCCTTCGTCGTCCGCATGTGAACGCAGCCGTCCTGCACGACCAGATCGCGTCCTTCGACGATCTCGATTCCCATCGAGCGGGCGAGGAAGGAATGCTCGTAATAAGCCGAGTTGTAAATGCCGGGAGTGAGGAGAACGACGGTGGGCTCGTCCGCCGTCGGCGAAATATAACGCAGCGCGTTCAATAGATTCTGGCTGTAATCCTCTACCGGCCGCACCCGGTATTCGGAGAAGAGGGTGGGGAAAATCCGCTTCATCGTCTGCCGATTCTCGAGCACATAGGAGACGCCCGACGGACAGCGCGCGTTATCTTCCAGGACGAGATAATTGCCCGTCCGATCGCGGATGAGATCGGTCCCGCAAATGTGAATGTAGATATTCCGGGGGACATCGAAGTTCATGAACTCGGGCCGGAAGTGGGCCGCTTCCCAGACGATCTGTTTCGGGATCACGCCATCGCGCAGGATGTTTTGCCCGTGATAAATGTCGTGCAAGAAAAGATTGAGCGCGGTGATGCGCTGGGTCAGGCCCCGCTCCACCAACTCCCATTCCTGCGCCGGGATGATGCGCGGGATGAGATCGAAGGGAAAAATCCGCTCCGTTCCCTGGTCGTCGTTGTAGACCGTGAAAGTCACGCCCTGGCTGAGGAAACTCGCCGCGGCCAGGTCGCGTTTCCGCTCGAAGTCCGCCGCCCCCATTTCCTTGAAGGTCGCGAGCAACCTGCTGTAATGAGGCCGCGCCACGCCCGGGGCGGAAAACATCTCGTCGAAGAAATCGTCGACCTTGTATTCGGAAAAAAGGTCGGCCATTGGAATAATCACTTTGTCAGTGCAGTCGAGTCACGCAATGAAAAATGGATCGTGCGCGGTCAGTCACAAAGATGCCTGTGCCCGCGTCTCGGCGCGCTTCGGCGAGCGCTGGCTGCGCATTTATGCCGGCCGGAAATTGCGCAGCGACCCGATTTTTCCCGCTGCTTACGAGTTGTTTGGCCAATCAGACCAGCCGCTCCTCGACGTCGGCTGCGGCGTCGGGCTCCTCGCCTTTTATTTGCGCGAGCGCAATTTCCTCCCGCCGATCAGCGGGTTCGACCGCGACGGCCGCAAGATCGACCGCGCCAATGCCGTGGCCCGGGGCATCTATCACGACCTCGAGTTTTTCGAGCGCGATGTGAGCGAGCCGATCACGCGTGGCGGCAACATCGTCCTCTTCGATCTCCTGCATTATCTTCCGCCTAACGATCAGGCGCGGCTCCTGGCCCGGCTCGCGGAACGGGTCGCGCCCGGTGGCACCCTCGTCATCCGCGATTGCCCGCGTGACCAGAACGCGCGCTTTTGGCTAACCAACCTGGCCGAACGTTTCGCCCAAGGCACGACCTGGAACCTGAAAACGGCCCTCCATTTTCCGAGCCGGGAAACGATCGTCGCCGCCTTTCCCGAGCAGGAGTTTTCCCGCCGCGTCACCCCGCTTTGGGGTCGGACGCCCTTCAATAATCACCTCTTCATTTTTCGCCGGCACCTGTCCGCAACTGTTCCGGCCGGGGCAGGACACAGCGGTAATTAGCGTTCGTTAGGGCGGTCAGGGTCAGCTCGAGGCAGCGCGGATGAAAGTCCGGGTCGGTCGCGGTTCGGTGGCCTTCGTGCAAAAGCAGAATCGCTCCCGGTTTCACCCTGCGCATGATCCGGGCTGCGACCGCTTCCGGCTGCTGGCTGACGGTGTCGAGCCCGCGCACGGTCCAGCCGATCAGGCGCAGGTTGCGCCGGGCGAGCGCGGGATGGACGAAGAGATTTTTCAGCCCCGCCGGGGAGCGAAAGCAGGGTGCGGCGATGCCCTGATCGATCTCGGAAGCAATTCTACCGGGGGGCAGGCACCAAAAGATCGCGCTCGGATGCGAGAAAGTGTGGTTCGCAATTTTGTGCCCGGCCGTCCGGATCGCGTTCATTTCGTTAGGGAATTTTGCCGCCCGTTGGCCGATGACGAAGAAGGTCGCGCGCGCGTCGAACCGTTCCAGGATTTCGAGCAGGCGCGGGGTGTGAACCGGATCGGGTCCATCATCGATCGTGAGCCAGACTTCGCGCTCCCTCGTCTCAAACCGGGTCACGACCGGCCCCAGCCATTGGCAATTCGCGACCAGGGTCGGGAAGAGGATGAGCATGTGGGATAGAAAGAGAACGCCCAGCGCGAGGAAGGGATGAAAGGCGATCGCCACGAGGAAAAAAATCGCGGCCAGCAAGGCGAAGCCAAGAAAGAAGCGCCGAATCAGCTCAGGCTTCATGGCGCACTTTCTCGAAGAGGAGGGCGAGCAGGTTGAGACTGAGGAGGCCGAGCCAGAGCCCGCCTAACGATCTCACCCAGACGCATTCATCGCGCAGGAAATGGAGCGCGAGCAACGTGGTCATCGTCATGATGACGGCGTGCTGGAACGGGTTGTTCGTCCGTGCGGAGTAAAGCCCGAGCCGCCGCAGCGCGGCGCTGATGAGCGCGTTGATGTAATAGAGAAAGAGAAACGCCACCCACATGGCAACGGGCAGAAAAAGGAGAACCAGTCCCTGTAGCGCGACTGGCCTAACGAGCGGAAGAATGGCGCGCGCGGCCGCCACGACGGTGATTCCGAACACCAGAATCCCCACCCCGTAGGCTTCCCAGGCGCTGAATTCGGCCCGGCGCGCCTTGCGTCCGACAAGCCGCGCCGCCAGCCGCGGCAGGGCAAAGGCGTAACCGATCTGGCTTGGGGCAGGATCGTTCATCGCTCCGGAAAAATAGGGACTAGCGAAAACCATTGCGACCAGTTCGCCCTGATCACGTTTTCCAGGGTCCGGCCCCACTCGCGCAGCGCTTCCTCAATCGCGCTCTCGCGATCACGCTCCGCCCGCAGACAATGAATCGGCGCGCGTGCGATGATTTTGTAATGATGGAAAGAGGTCCGCACGATGAAGAGCGGATAAATCGGAACCTGCGCGACGAAAGCGAGCATGAAGGGCCCGTCCGGCAGGCGCACGTCTTCGCCGAAAAGGCGGGCCGCGCGCTGCGAGACGTGCCCAACCGCGCGGTCGCCTTGGATGGAAACGATCTCGCCCTGCCGGATGGCGTTGAGCAGCTCGAGCGGCAGCGCCATGCTCGAGGTGTTATAGGCGACCTTGACCGCTCCCGCCCCGGCCCGCTCGAGCGACTCGTCGAGGTGGCGCGCGGTTTGGGCGTCGGCCTCGGGCGCGCGCACCATGCGGATCTCGCGCTGGAAACGCTGTGCGAAGACGGCCGCGCCCAGGTCGTAATTTCCCATGTGTGCGGTGAGCAGGATCGCGCCGTTGGCGGCCGCCAATTGCTCGAGAAATTCCGCCCCCTCCACCTCATAGGCGAACTCGGTTTGAGCAAGTTTGTGATCGGCCGCATCCGAAATTGTCCAGGCAAAATTAAACAGCGTGAGCCAGGCGCGCCCGAGATTAGTGATTGGGCTCGAGCCCGGAAGTACCACCCGCAGGTTGCCCAGGATGGCGCGCCGCGCCGGCGCGGCGAGAAAGAAGAAAAAGATCGTCCAGAAGAAGATCATGACCGGCCGGAGATAGACCGGCACGTTCGTTAGGCCGAAGTCGAGGTAGTGCCGCCAAGCGACGCCGCGGACCGCGAAGCGGCGAAACCAGCGGCGAGAGTCGGTCATAAGTTAGCTTGCGCAGACTGATTTCGTTTGGCGAGGCCCGTTGGTCGGACGAGGCCAGTTGGTAGGGCGAGACTCCGTCGAGCCGGAGGGGCGCGTGGTCCAGCAGCCAGGTCCTCCCGCTGGCTCGACGGAGTCTCGCCCCACCAAC
>JBBPZS010000093.1:0-13405 GCA_038198605.1 Chthoniobacterales bacterium
ATCAAGCTTGGCGCGCACCCGGGTTGTGAGTGTCGAGGGCGCAGCGGCGCGCTCGAGCGCCTAACGACCATCTCTTCCCAAGCGGCGCTGTAGACGCTTCGCTCTGCGAAGCGCGGGTCTCGGCAGTGCGGCCGCCCCTAAGCCCGCGCCTCCCAGAGGGAGGCGTCTACAACCGCCGCGCAGGTCCAGAGCTGCGGATCCAGCTCCTCACGCGCGCGCGCAGCGAGGGGTTCGGCTCCCCCCGTCTCCCGCAAGATCGTAAACATGGTCGAACCCGAACCCGACATCAGCGCCGCTTCGACCTCGGGTTGTTCGCGTAACCAGGTCTTCATCCGCGCCAGAAAGAGGTGCTTTTCGAAGACGGGGCGCTCGAGATCGTTCTCGAAAATTAGCTCCCCCACTCGCTGCGGCGCGTAATCCACCCCGGGCAATTCGCGCGCATCGCGCCACTGCCGATAGGCCCACGGCGTCGGCACGCCGAACTCCGGTTTTAAAAGCAGAAGCGACAACCGCGGAAGCTGCGCCACCGGTTCCACAATTTCTCCGCGCCCGCGACAGCGGGTCGCGCTTTGAGCCAGGAAAAAGGGCACATCGGATCCGAGCTCTGCTGCCAGACTCGTTAGGCGCGCGGGAGGCACGCGTTCCCCGTGCAGCCGGTTCAATCCCAGCAAAATGCTGGCGGCATCGCTGCTCCCGCCGCCCAACCCGGCGCCGTGCGGGATCCTTTTGCCCAATTCGATCCGGACCCGCGGTTCCTCCTTGATCTCGGCGAAAAAACTGCGCGCCGCGCGCACCACCAAATTGTCTTCTCCGGCCGGCAGGGTTGGATCGTCCGTCGAAAATTCGATCCCCGCTCCCGCTGCGTCAGATTCAATTCCCAGCTCGTCGCGGAGCGAGATGGGCGACATCAGCGTCTCGATCTCGTGGAAGCCGTCCACGCGCCGGCGCAGAATTTTAAAGGATAAATTGATCTTCGCGGGCGCGAAAAGCTGCATAGGTTCCCGCAACCCTGTGTGGAACCGCATGAACTGGCAAGCCGCTGAAATCACCGCCCGCGAACGCATCATCGTCGCGCTCGATTTCCCAACCAGCGAAGAGGCCCTCGCGCTCGTGCGCCACTTCTCGCCGCATGCCGGTCTTTTCAAGATCGGACTCCAGCTCTACATCGCCGCCGGCCCGGAGATCGTCCGCGCGGTCCACGACCTCGGTGGCCGGGTCTTTCTCGATCTCAAATTACACGACATCCCCAACACCGTCGCCCGCGCGGTCGAGAGCGCGGGCTCGTTAGGGGTGGAAATGCTTACCCTTCATCTCGGCGGCGGGCGGGCCATGATCGAGGCGGCAGTCCGCGCGGCCCGGCCAGACTTGTTGCTTCTCGGGGTGAGCGTCCTGACCAGCGTCGACGAAGCGACCCTGCGCGAAGTGGGGGTCAACGCGTCGATGGAAGATCAGGTCCTGCGTCTCGTACAACTTGGCGTGGACTGCGGGGTCGGCGGAATCGTCGCCAGCCCGCATGAGCTGGCGGCCCTGCGAGTGGCGCACGGTTCGAAAATCAAGATCGTCACGCCCGGCATCCGGCCGGCCGGCGCAGCCGCGGGCGATCAAAAGCGGGCCATGACTCCGGCGGAAGCGCTTAAGGCCGGCGCGGATTTTCTCGTCATCGGCCGCCCGATCACGGCCACGCCCGATCCGCGGGCGGCCTTTGAGCAGATCGTGGCCGATGCTTTTTGAGCGCCTTGTGGTTTATAATGATCGCGCGGCGGCTGGCGCGGCGACGAACATGGCGATCGACGAGGCTTTGCTCGAGCAGGCCACTTTGCCGACCCTCCGATTCTACGGCTGGCTCGGACCGTCGCTTTCCTTTGGCTATTTTGGGAAATATTCCGAGGTAGCCGCAGAAAGAGAGCGGCGCGATCTCGTCAGGCGCTGGACCGGCGGCGGCAGCGTCTGGCACGGCGAGGACCTTACCTACTCGCTCATGACCCCGGCGACAGAGGCCGCCGCGCCCCTTGGGCCGGCCGCCATCTATGCGGCGCTGCATGCCGCGATCCGCGACGCTCTGCGCGCGGCCGGGCAAGGGGCGGAATTGGCGGCGAGCGCGGCGCCAAAAATTTCCGATGCCTGCTTTGCCAACCCGGTGCGCGACGATGTCATCCTCCTCGGGCGCAAGATCGCCGGCGCCGCGCAACGCCGGACGCGCGGCGGTTTTCTGCACCAGGGCAGCATCCAATTACCCGGGCTGGACGAATCATTTCGCGAACGATTCGCAGCGGCTCTTGCTCCGGAATTACGGAGGGAAGAAATCCCGCCGCCGGTCCTGGAAGGCGCCGCCGTCCTGGCCGCCGAAAAATATGCGACGGAAGAATGGCTGCGCCGCTGGTAAAGGCCGCTGTCGAGTAGCTTTGACATTAAAAGCCGACCTTCTATCCTGCGCTTGTGAAAATTTCCGCGAACTCAGCTGCCACTGCCCATGGCGTGGCTGGACCGCTGAGCCGCGTTTTCGAGCCGGTCCAAAGCCAGCTCGATGAAGTGGATCGGCGCATCACGGCGCAGACCGCGGCTTTTGACCCGGCGATCGAAGGTTACGTGGCCTATGCCATCGGCGGCGGCGGTAAGCGGCTGCGCCCGCTCCTCGCGCTCCTCAGCGGTGGCGCCACGGGTTCGTTAGGCTCAGGCCACGTGGACCTCGCGGTGATCGTGGAACTGATCCACCTCGCCACCCTCGTGCACGACGACATCATGGACGAGGCGGAACGCCGCCGTTCGCAGCCGACGGTCAACGCGCGCTGGGGCAACTCGCTCAGCGTCCTCCTCGGCGATGTGCTCTTTGCGCACGCCCTCAATCTCGCGACCGATTTCGACGATACCCACATCAGCCGCACCATCGCGCGGACCGCGACCGAGGTTTGCTCGGGCGAAATGATCCAGACGCAACGGCGCTTCGACCTGCAACTTTCGCGCGAGGATTATTTCCGGATTATCGGCATGAAAACCGGCTCGCTCTTTGCCTGCGCGGCGGAATTGGGCGCGGTCATCAGCGGAGCACCGGAGGAGACCGTGGCGCGAATGAAAAGTTTCGGCGCCAGGATCGGAACGGCCTACCAGATTTACGACGACTGCCTCGACATCGCCGGGAGCGAAGCGGAAACCGGTAAAACGCTCGGGACCGATTTGCGCAAGGGCAAGCTCACCCTCCCTGTCCTGACGCTGCTGGAATCGGCTTCGACTTTCGATCGCGAACGCTGTTGCTCCCTCGTCCTCGAAGGGAAACTGGAAGAAGTCACCGCGCTCCTGCAAAATTCCCCGACCGACGGCGCGCTCGATAAATCGATCGAGACGGCGGCGGATTTGATTCGCGAAGCGCAGGCCGAGCTCGCTCCGCTCGGCACGAATCAGCATCTTGATGCGCTTATCGGCTTGGGCGAAGCGCTGCACGAATTGCTCGAACAACTCCGGAGCTGAGGTGCAGCCGGACGGCGCCGCGCTTTCCCCACTTTCGCGATGACGGCGCCGCTAAAAATCAGCGAGATGCCGGAAGCGGATCGTCCGCGGGAAAAGCTGGCGGCCCGCGGTGCGGGCGCGCTTACTGATGCGGAATTAATCGCGATCCTGCTCCGGACCGGGGTGGAAGGGGCCAACGCGATCGAGGTGGCGCGGCAGTTGATCGAAGAACACGGTTCGTTAGGCAAACTCAGCCGCTGCTCGGTCAAGGAGCTGGCCCGGATTAAGGGCGTCGGTTTTGCCAAGGCGGCGCAATTGGCGGCTGCCTTCGGTCTGGGGCAGAGACTGGCGCGGGAGAATTTTACGGCCCGGAAAATCGAGACTCCGGAACAGGTTTACGAGCTGCTCGGTCCGGAGATGCGGGCCCTGCACAAGGAATCGCTCCGCATCATTCTCCTCGACACGCGCTACCATTTTATTCGGGCGGAGGAGGTTTCGTTAGGCAGCGTGAATGAAAGTATCGCCCACCCGCGCGACGTCTTCCGGCCGGCCCTTATCTACTCCGCCTACGCCGTGATCGTGGTCCACAACCATCCTTCCGGCGATCCTTCGCCCAGCCGGGCTGATCATAGCCTGACGCGTCGCCTGCGCGAGGCGGCTGAGCTCCTCCAGATAAAGCTTCTCGACCACGTCATCATCGGCGCGCCGGCCGAAGGACGACTGCCGTATTTTAGTTTTAAGGAAATGGGTGTGCTCTGATGATTCATCCGACTGCAATCATCGATCCCGGCGCCCAGCTGGGTGAGGACGTGGAGGTGGGGCCGTTCGTCTGCATCGGCGGAGAGGTGGAGATCGGCCAGCGCACCGTCGTGCAATCCCACGCCGTGCTCGAAGGCGAGGTCCGGTTAGGCGCGGATAATCGCATTGGACGCGGAACAATCATCGGCGGGCTGCCCCAGGATCTGAGTTTCAAGGAGGACACGCGCAGCGGAGTCGAAATCGGGAATGGCAACGTCATTCGCGAACACGTCACGATTCATCGCGGCACGGCCGCCGGGTCGGTCACCCGGCTCGGAAATAAAAATTTCCTCATGGCCGGCGCGCACCTCGGGCACAACTGCGACATCGGGGACAAGGTGATTATCGCGAACAATTGCCTGCTCGGCGGCTACGTCACGGTGGAAGACGGGGCCTTCCTCGGCGGCGGCTGCGTCTTCCACCAATTCATGCGCGTCGGACGGCTCGCCATCACCCAGGGCAACTCTGGATTCGGGAAAGACATCCCGCCCTATCTCGCCGCCGCCGGGGTGAATACCGTGGTCGGTCTGAATGTCGTGGGCTTGCGTCGCGCGGGCTTCGATGCGGCCGACCGCGCTGAGATCAAGGCTGCCTTTCGCCTGCTTTACGAGAGCGGCCTCAACGTTAGCCAGGCTCTGGCCCAGGCGCGGGAAAAAACCTGGCGCGAACCGGCACAACAGTTTTTCGATTTTGTCGCGGCCGCGAAACACCGCGGGATCTGCGCGCTCCGGCGCAGCACGGGAACGATTAATCGTTAGGGCGCCGGAGTGCTCGTCGGCACGCTCGGGTTGTTCAGCTTGATCCCGAACTTGGTCACGAGTTTTTTCGCTTCCTCGTCCGTCTTGGCCAGGTCGACCAGCCCGCGCACCAGTTTCTCCAGGCCGGCCTGCACCTTGGTCGATTGCTCGACGAGGGTGACCTGCTGTTGCTGGAGCTGTTGCGCGCTTTCCCGGGTCAGCATGTTGATCCGCACCTCCCAGGCAAAGATGAAGAGAATGCTCAGGCCGATAAGCAGCACTGGCCAAAAGCCATGGTAGCTCGAGTGAACCGTTGTTGAAGTCTGCGTTTCCGTTTCCATCGTTAGGGCACGGGTGGGGCGGCGGCGCCGGGTGAAGCACCGGAAAGGCTGAAGCCGTTTTCCTGGAGCAGGGTCCGCATTTTTTCGTTGTTCTGCGCGACCGCCGCCATCTCGCGCAGGAGATTAGTCCCGATCTGCTGGCTGAGCGTGCCCTTGTTGATGATGGCCTGCTGCGCCTGCACGCTTTCCTGCAGTTTGCGGTTCTCGCGCGCGAAGACAATCGTCACCAGACTGAGGCAAAGGCAGACGATCCCGAGCGTGAGAAGGACGGAAAATTGCCAGCGCTTCATTCGCCTAACGAGTAGCAGAAGCGGCGCGCGGCCGTCAAACAGAAACTCAATCGCGCAGGGCGAGGAGGGCGAGCATTCGGCCGGTCCGGGCCTTCTCCGCGCGATAGCTGTAGTAGCGCTCGAGGTCGGAGGCGGTGCAGAGGCCGCTATCGTGGACCTGCTCGACCCCGGCGCGTTGGGCCTGGCGCACGATCTCGCTCGCGAAATCGATTTCGTAATGCGGCGGCCGAATGCAGGGGCTGAGCTGCACGATTAGGTCGCGCGGTGCGCTTCCGAAATTTTCTTGCAGGCCCTGAATCGCCTTCTCGACAATTGCCAGCTCGGTCCCTTTTTTTCCGGAGTGGACGAGGCCAAGACAACGCCGGATCGGATCAACCAGGTAAACCGCGCAGCAATCCGCGACATAAATGCCTAACGAAACCCCGGGCTGGTCGGTGATGAGGCCATCCGCTCCTTTGAAACAGCGTTGGGCGGTAGCGGCGGAATCGATTACGGCGATCTCGTTGCCGTGGACCTGTTCGGCGGTGGCAAAAGATTTCTCCGCCAGGTCCAGCTCGGCGCGAAGCGCGCGATGCGCGGCCTCGAGCCGAGCGAGGGCGGCGGCCCGGTCGGTCGCGACGTCGATCCCGGGAATGCGCGCGACAAAGGCATGCCTAACGAATGCGATTTCGTTCAGCGCCGGAAAAAATTCCAGCGCCTTTTCCAGCTCAGCCGCGCCAGCCGACATGGCGCCGGCTATTTCCCCGACGACTCAGTCGTGGTCGTCTTGATGAACTTCGTCTCGCTCCGTTTGCGCATGAGCGGATCGTCAAAGGTGTCGTGATAAACCGTGTCGGTCGCGGTCACGCGATCGAATTCCGCGAGATCGGCGTTGTAACTAAAGAGAGCGGAGAGCCGGGTCGACTGCGCCTGGGTGAGCGCGACCTGCGCGTTCAGAACATCGAGTTGCACGCCCGCGCCAACGCCAAGTCGCGCGCTCGCTAGCCGCAGGGCTTCGTGGGCCTGGTCGACGTTTTTCGACTGGCTATCGTAGAGTTCGCGATCCTGCTGGAGATTCGAATAAGCCTGTTGGATTTCGAGTTCCACCTGCCGGACGGCGTCGTCGTAGGTGATCTTGGCCTGGCTCAAGGTGGCGCGCGCCTGTTTCACCCGGCCGACTGTTTCCAAGCCATCGAAAATCGCCCAGCTGCCGCTGATGCCAAAGAACCAGCCCTCGGTAATGTCGCGCAGCTTGCTGGAAAACTGCGAGCTCTCAAAAGCATAGCCGCCATTCAGACTCAGGGTGGGCTGGATCCCGGCAAAGGCGCCGGAGAGCGTGGCCGCTTGCACGAGAATGTTAGCGCGCTGTTGTTTGAGAAACGGACGGCGCTCCTTGCCCAGCTGGATCGCGGCCGGGAGCGGAATTTCGCGCGGAAGGAAAGTCAATTCGCCGACGCACTCGAGCGGCGGAGCCGAGCCGCGTTGTGGATCGAAGTCGAGCCCGATCGTCTTCGCCAGCTGGAGCTGGGCGATGCGGAAATTATTTCGCGCGGTGATGAGCGCGGGCTGCTGGTTCACGAGCGCACCCTCGGCCTGGAGGACGCTGAAGCGCGGGACGGTGCCGGCTTCGAAGCGGTTTTGTTGGTCTTTCAACTGGCTCTCGAGCAGCCGGACCGATTCTTCCTGCACCCCGATCAGTTCCTTGTTCAGGATGACCTGGTAAAACTGCTGCCGCACGAGCGCGATGACGCGGTCGATCGTGTCGCGCAGTCCGTAGAGGCTGGCGTCGGCCGCGGAACCGGCCCCGCGGATCGCCGGGATGACGTTTCCATTATAAAGGAGCTGCGAAGCGGTGAGGCGGAGGTTGTAGGAGTAATCTGTGATCCCAAACGAAGTGAACGTGGTCGTGCCGGGAGTGGCGCTCGGGAGCGGCGTCGCGCTTGGCACCGGCGTCGGGGTCGTGCCGCCTCCGCCCGTGGTAATGAACGAGCCACCGCTCCCTCCGCGCAAATTTGGGTCGGTATAATTGAAGGCCGCCGTCGCGTCGAGGTGAGGCAAGGCCTGGGAGAGAACCTCGATCTGCACCCCCTTGGTCCGACGGATTTCCTGCCGCGCGCGCAGGATATCCGGATTGCGCTGGAAGGCGGTTTCGATCGCTTCGCGCAAGGTGAAACGGCGCGCCGAAGTCGAGGAAGTGGACCTCTTCATTGTCGTCTCGCTCCCGGCCAGGGCGAGAGTAGAGCCGGCCAGAAGGAGGAGGCAGGCGAGGTAGCGGAACCGAATCATTGGCGCAGAAAAAAAGTGCATCTTGGAAAATCCTTGGTGTCCTTCTGCGGCCGCGGGGCAAGGCCGATCGGGTGAGATAAATAATGCGCGGGTGGCGGAGGCTCTTGCGGCGCTGGAGCGGACCGGGATCCAGCCCCGCCAATCACGGCTCATTTATTTTGGCAGTAATCGTATATCTTGCTGTAAATTTGCAACCACGATTTCTGCTCACTCGGGGAGAGGTGGGCCATCATCTTCATCAGGTTGCAAATCATCTCCTCACGGATGCGCCGAACGAGCGCCGACCCGCGCGGTGTGATGCAAACCATCACTTTACGCCGGTCATCCGAGGCGTGGGAACGCATGACATAACCAAGATTTTCCAGCCGCGCCACGAGTCCACTGGCGGCGGCGGTAGTGTGGCCCATTTTCTGCGCGATGGCCGACATCGTCAGGACCTCCTGTGCGTCGAGATAAGTCAGGAGGAAAAACTGCGGGAAAGAAACATTTCCCGGGGCCAGTTCTTTCGAGAGCCGGAGAATGAAGCAACGCTGCATCTCCAGAATGATGTGGGCGAGTTTGCCGGCGTCGCCCCGGAGTTCGTCCGTTTCTTCAGGTGAATATGCGGTCGCCGTGCCCATTAGTTAAGGGCCTAAAGTATCGGGAGGCACAGGAGTGTCAACCGTCGCCCGCCGTGGTGGTTGACCGGTTATAAGACCCTACGGCCGGGACAAACACGCCGGCGGCGCGTCTGCGAGCTTGCACCCTCCCGGCGAAAATGATTCTCTCGGTTCCCGCGCCCGGGAAATTCCCGCGCCCTGATTGCCGAACCCTCGATCCGCCGATGCCGCTGAGCCCAAAATTAACCGCCGACCAGCTCGCCACCAACCTGGGCGACATCGCCCCGCGCTACACCGAACAGCAGGCCATCGTGGAATCGTCCCGCTGCCTCTTTTGTTTCGACGCGCCCTGCATCACCGCCTGCCCGACTGGCATCGATATCCCGGCTTTCATCAAGAAAATCATGACCGGCAATGTGACCGGAGCCGCCCGCACGATTCTCACCGCCAATATTCTCGGCGCCAGTTGCGCGCGGGTCTGTCCGACCGAGGTGCTTTGCGAAGGCGCCTGCGTCATGCTCGATCGCGACAGCGACCCGATCAAAATCGGCCGGCTCCAGCGCTATGCGACCGATCACGTTTATGAAAACCGCATCCCGGTGCTGAAACCGGCCGCGAAAAAATCCGGCAAACGCGTCGCGGTCATCGGCGGCGGACCGGCCGGGATGGGTTGCGCGGCGGAGCTGGCCCAGCTCGGCCACGAGGTGGTGATCTTCGAGCGCAAACCTAACGCCGGCGGACTCAATACCTACGGCATTGCCTATTACAAAATGAAGCCCGCGGTCAGCCTCGAGGAGGTCGAGCTGGTTAAGTCGTTAGGCGTGGAATTTCGCTGCGGGGTGGAAGTGGGAAAAGATGTGACGCGCGAAGAGTTGGAAAAGTTTGACGCCATTTTTCTCGGAGTCGGGCTGGGCGATGGCCAGAAGCTGCGTATCCCGGGGGAAAATCTGCCCGAGGTGGTCGACGCTCTCACTTTCATCGAGCAGATCCACACCGATCCGCTGCACCAGATTCCGGTTGGCGCGCGGGTGGCGGTGATTGGTTGTGGCAACACCGCGATCGACGCCGCCACCCAGGCGCGGCGGCTCGGGGCGTCGGAGGTCATCGTCATCTATCGACGCGGTGAGCTCGACATGTCGGCTTATGCCTTCGAATACGATCTCGCGAAACGGGACGGCGCTTCCTTCTCTTTCCATCACGCGCCAGTCGAGGTGCTGGGAGAAAACGGCCACGTCACCGGGCTGCGTCTGGCTCTCACTCGTTTCAACGGCAGCGGCGCGCTTGAGCAAATTGAAGGCTCAGAGTTCATCGAACCTTTCGACATGGTGCTCAAGGCCGTGGGCCAGCGAAAGCAAAGCGATTGGATTAAGCAGCTCTTTCCCGAGCTGGAACTGAATCGCAACGGGACGCTGGTGCGCGACTTCGAGACCGGGCGAACAACTCTGCCACACGTCTTTACCGGCGGCGATTGCGCGAATGGTGGCCGCGAAGTGGTCAATGCCGTCGGCGAAGGCAAGAAGTCGGCGCGCGGGATCCATCGGTTGTTTGGCGAAGCGGAAGTGGTCGGGCCGGTGCAGCCCTCACGCTGGGGCGTCGCGACCGGCCCCTTCGGTTCCGGGCTGGACGCGCCGATCCGCGTCCCGGAGCTGGAAGCAAAATACGAACAACTCTCACCCGCCTCGCATCCCGCGCCCGCGACCAGCGCGATCACGTCAAAAAACCAGAAATGAACCCAAGTGCTCGTCCGCACGCCCCGGTAGCGCACGCTTCCAGCGTGCTCTTCGCGGCATCCTGCCGCGAAGGATCCCCTCCGCTGAGACAGCGGACTCTACAATGGCTGACCTAACGACCAACCTCGCCGGGATCAAGTCCCCCAACCCATTCTGGATCGCCTCCGGTCCGCCGGGCAACACCGCCTACCAGGCCCACCGCGCCTTCGAGGCGGGCTGGGGCGGCGTCGTCTGGAAAACCATCGGTGACCCAATCCGCAACGTTTCCTCGCGCTATTCTTCGATCGATTACGGCAACGCGCGCATGGTCGGCCTGAACAACATCGAGCTAATCAGCGATCGCTCCCCCGAAACCAACTTCCGCGAGATCGCCGAGGTGAAAAAGCGCTGGCCTAACCATGCCGTCATCGCCTCGATCATGGTCGACACGCGGGAGAACTGGCACGATTTCGTCAAGCGCTCGGCCGACAGTGGAGCGGATGGAATTGAGCTGAATTTCGGTTGTCCTCACGGCATGTGCGAACGCGGGATGGGTTCGGCCGTGGGTCAAAATCCGAATGTGGCCGAGACCATCATCGGCTGGGTCATGGAAGCCGCGACCATTCCCGTGATCGCAAAATTGACCCCTAACATCACCGACATCACCGCTGCCGCCCGGGCCGCGAAACGCGGCGGTGCCAATGCCATCTCGCTCATCAACACGATCAACAGCATCACGCAGGTGAATCTCGACACCTTCGTGCCCGAGCCGTTCGTCGCCGGGCTCAGTTCGCATGGCGGTTATTGCGGCCCGGCGGTGAAACCGATCGCGCTCAACATGGTGCAATCGTGCGCTTCCGATCCCGAGGTCCGGCTTCCCATTTCCGGCATCGGCGGTATCACCACCTGGCGCGACGCGGCCGAGTTCATCGCGCTCGGTTCGACCACCGTGCAGGTCTGCACCGCGGTCATGCATTACGGCTTCCGCATCGTGGAAGACATGATCGACGGCCTGAGCGATTACCTCGACTCGAAGGGTTTCAAAAGTCTCGAGGAACTGCGCGGCCGCGCCGTCGACACCGTCCGGCGCTGGGAAACGCTCGATCTCAATTACAAGCGCATCGCCGAGATCGATTACGGCAAATGCATCGGCTGCAACCTCTGCTACATCGCCTGCGAAGACGGCGCGCATCAGGCGATCGCGCTGGCCGATCCATCGGGCTACGACCTCGGCCCGGGCCGTGTCCCGGGCAAACCGGTCCCGGAGATCAAGGAAGCGGAATGCGTCGGGTGCAACCTTTGTTCGTTAGTCTGCCCCGTCCACGGTTGCATCACGATGGTCAGCGTCGAAACCGGGCTGGAGCCGCTCGCCTGGGCCGACTATCAAACGCGCCTCGCCGCCGGCGATGCGACGGCCTTCCCGCCGCATCCTTAAGGAAAGTGACCAGTGACAAGTGGTAAGCAAACAACAACAGAATCGACTTCCGAAATGAAAAACTCGTCACCCGTCACTCGTCACTCGTCACTCTCCCCCTGTCCCGTCTTCATCGGCGGCGAATGGCGCGAAATTTCCGGACTCGAAACCTCGCCGGTCTACAATCCGTCGCGCGGTGAAGTCATCTCCGAGGTGCCGCTGTGTGGCGCCGATGTCGTCGACGAAGCGGTCAACGCCGCAGCGGATGCGTTCCCGGCCTGGCGCGACACACCGCCGGTCGAGCGCGCGCGTCTGTTCTTTCGCTATCGCCAATTGGTCGAGGAAAATTTCGATCACATCTGCCAACTGGTCTCGCGCGAACACGGCAAGACGCTGGCGGAAGCGCGCGGCTCCGCCTATCGCGGATTGGAAAATATCGAGTATGCCTGCGGCATTCCCACATTGCTGATGGGCGACACGCTTGAGAACATCGCCCGCGGCGTCGACTGCGAGACGATGCACCAGCCGTTAGGCGTTTGCGTCGGGATCACGCCTTTCAACTTCCCCGCCATGGTTCCGATGTGGATGTTCCCGCTCGCCCTCGCCTGCGGCAATACCTTCGTCTTCAAGCCGAGCGAAAAGGTCCCGCTGACCGCGAACTTCCTCATCGAGCTGCTCGCAAAAGCCGGCCTGCCGGAGGGCGTGCTCAATCTCGTGCACGGCGGTCGGGCCTGCGTCGATGCGCTCCTCCGGCATCCCACGGTGCACGCCATTTCCTTCGTCGGCTCGTCGCCGGTTGCGAAGTATATTTTCGAGACCGGCACGAGCCACGGCAAACGTGTCCAGGCCAATGGCGGCGCGAAAAACTACATCGTCGTCATGCCCGACGCCGACGTTTCCCACACGGTTGAGGCGCTCGCCACGGCCGCGTTTGGCTGCGCCGGCGAACGCTGCATGGCCGGCTCGACCGCACTCACCGTGGGCAAGGCGGCGGACAATTTGTTGCCGTCGTTAGTCGAGGCCGCACGCGCGATCAAGGTCGGCCCGACCGATGTCAGCGCCCAGCCCGACATGGGGCCGGTCATTACCGCGCAACACCGCGACCGCGTGCTGGAGCTGGTGGCGAGCGGCGAAAAAGAAGGCGCAAAAATTATCTGCGACGGACGCAACTCCCGCATCGCCGATGCGCCTAACGGATTCTATGTCGGCGCGACCATTGTCGACCAGGTCCAAAACGAAATGACGATCGCGCGCGAAGAAGTTTTCGGCCCGGTCCTGAACGTGATGCGGATGGACGATCTCGATCACGCCATCGCGATGGCGAACAAATCGTCCTACGGCAACGGCACCGCCATCTTCACCAACTCCGGCAAAGCCGCGCGCGAATTCAAACACCGGGTCAAGGCCGGCATGGTTGGGGTTAACATCGGCGTGCCCGCAACGATGGCGATGTTTCCCTTTACCGGCTGGGACGATTCCTTTTACGGCGATCTCCACATCCAGGGCAAGGAAGGGGTCCAGTTCTACACCCAGCAAAAAGTGGTCAGCACCCGCTGGTTCGGCGAAGGCGTCGGCGATGTCTGGAAGAAATAGCGCTAACACGCAGCCACCGTGATTGCCCATTTCTCCCAAGCTCCCAGAGGGGATTGAAGCGTGTCATGCACTTTATGCCGAAGGGGACGACGGCCGGCTCGCCTCTAAATCTTCGCGCGGCGTTCCGCTGTAGACGGGTGGGGGGTGGCGCAACGGGGGCCGGGGCCGCCGGCCGAGCCGCAAACCCCCCCGTGCGCGGCGCCAAGAGAAAACCGCCA
>JBBPZS010000094.1:0-49927 GCA_038198605.1 Chthoniobacterales bacterium
GCCTGCGCGCGGTGGGCGGAGGCGGCTTTCTCCCCGGCTCGACGGAGTCTCGCCCTACCGGGACGCAGTGTGATCGGCGCTGGTAATCCGCCCCAGCGCGTGCACTATTTTTGCATGTCGAAATGGTTCATCCTGTTGCTTCTCGTCGCCAGCCCGGCCCTCGCCCAGGAGCGGCCGACCGCTTACCAGGCCCTCCGCACGGTCGGCACGCAATTGAATCGCGATGCCGTCAATCACATCATCTCGGTCATCGGGACGAAGGGCGATCCCCAGCCCGAGACTTGGAAGATCCTGCTCGACGATCCCAAGGCGCGCGGCGGGGTGCGCGAGCTGGAAGTGAGCAACGGCAAGATCATTTCGGAACGGACTCCATTGCGTGCGGCGGTGGAAGGTTCGTTAGGCGCGACGATCGATACGACGAAGCTGAATCTCGACTCGAGCGGTGCCTTCACCCTCGCGCAGCAGACGGCCGAGAAATCGCACGTCACTTTCGCGACCGCGGACTACACCCTGCGAGTCGATGAACGCGGCAACCCGGTCTGGATTATCGCTCTGCAAAGACAAGGCGGCGAACCGGCCGGGACCATCCACGTCGGGGCCAATCACGGTACGATCACGCGGACCGAGGGGCTCTTCAGCGGCGGCGACCGCGCGGCCGTGGTCGATGAACAAACCGACCTGAACGACAACGCGCCGGCGGACGAGGACGACGACGGCGACCAGAACATCGTGAAGCGGCGGATCAAGCAGGCTTTTCGCGAGGCGCGCGACGAGGTGAAGCGGACATTTTTCAAGGTCCGCCGCTCTTTTGTCGATTTCTTCCAAGATAAGTGAAGCGCGCCGGACGCGCCCTTGTAGCGGCGCTCTATGAGCGCCGACCCCGCTTCGAGATCGGTCGTTCGGCGGTCATAGACCGCCGCTACAGGCGAGTCGTTCGGCGGTCACAGACCGCCGCTACAGTCGAGTCTTGCATTCTCCGGCTGACACCCGAAAATCAGAGCAATGAAAGGCGAACTCCCGGCCCCGGCCGCGTGGACCAATGTGCGTCATGGCTGGCAACAGCTTTATGGCAGCTTCGAGGAAATGGGAGTGAGCCTGGAGTGGCACGATTTTAAAACCAGCCGTTCGCTGGATTGGGCGGAGAGTTTCCGGCCCAGCAGCATCGAATTTTGCCTAAACCTCGACGGACGCGGGGCGATTCGGCGCGGCAACGCGACGCACGATTACGGCCCGAGCAGTTCCGGCTATTACGCGATCGGGGACGAGCCGCTCCGCGCCACGCGACAGGCGAACGATCATCATCGCTTCGTCACCCTGGAATATTCGCGAGCCTATTTGCAGAACCAGTTGGCGGATTCCGAGGGCGACCTGACCCCGGCGATGCGCGCGGCAATTTTCCCGAAACGCGAGCAGAGCATTGTCTCCTCGCCGCAGCCAATGTCGGTCGAGCAGCGCGCGATCGTAGCCAGCCTGGCCGAGCCGCCGGTGCCGAAAGCGGCGCGCATTCTCTGGTATCAGAGCAAGGCGCTCGAGCTGATGGCGCACTTTCTTTTCGAGCCGAAGGATCCGGAAATGTTTTGCATGCGGCAAAAGAAAGTGGCGCGCGATCGGGTGGTGCGGACGAAGGAGCTGCTGGTCCGCGACCTGGCCAATCCGCCGACGCTGGAAGCGCTCGGCCAGGAAGTCGGTTGCAGCCCGTTTTATTTGAGCCGGATTTTTTCCCGTGAGGTCGGCCTCACGATTCCGCAGTTTCTGCGCAACGCGCGGATGGAACGCGCGGCCGAGCTCCTGCGCAGTGGGCGCTATAACGTGACCGAAGCCGCGACCGAGGTCGGCTATTCCAGTCTCAGTCATTTCAGCAAGGCTTTCTGCGAGACGATCGGCTGTTGCCCGGTCCTCTACCCGGCGGCGAAGCATATCGTGCTCGATCGTTAGGCTTTTAATCCACAGATTCCGCAGATTTACGCAGATTTTGGATCAGTTTTTTCGGTGTAAATCTGTGAAATCGGCGGACCTCCTTTGCGGAAAGGGTAGAATTGTATTGGGCTGTTTTATCCACAGATTGACACCGATTTGATTTGTTCTTCTCTGTGAAAATCGGTGCAATCTGTGGACAACCAACCTGTCCAATCGTTCGACAACGGGGATGAGCCCCGCGGCCGTCAGCGCCGGAGGCAAACGCTCCGGCCTTTTTCTTTTACCCACCGCCACCCTCTGGCAGCGCGAAATCGTGCGCTTCTATCGGCAGCGCAACCGGATCATCGGCGCGCTCCTTTCGCCGCTTGTTTTCTGGTTCGTCATCGGCTCGGGCATCGGGCCCTCCTTTCGCGTCGGCTCCGCGCCTAACGGGATCAGTTACCTCGAATATTTTTACCCGGGCACGCTCATCCTGATCATGCTGTTTACCGCCATCTTCTCCACCATCTCGATTATCGAAGATCGCCGGGAAGGTTTTCTCCAGTCCGTCCTGGTGGCGCCGATCTCGCCCGGGAGCATCGTTTGCGGAAAAATTCTCGGCGGCACCACCCTCGCTCTCTTGCAGGGGTTGATCTTTCTTTTGCTCGCGCCCTTTGTCGGGATCCACATCTCCCCCGAGCGAATCCTGGTTTGCCTCGGCACCCTTTTCGTCGTCGGCTTTGGCCTAACCGGCCTCGGATTCCTCGTCGCCTGGCCGATGGAATCGACCCAGGGTTTTCACGCCATCATGAATGTCTTCCTCATCCCGCTCTGGCTCATGTCGGGCGCGCTTTTTCCCGCCACCAATCCGCACTCCTGGATTTTTTGGGCGGTGCATTTGAACCCGGTGACCTACGGGGTCGCGGCCGTGCGGCGCGCGCTCTATGCCGGTGATCCCGGCGTTCTTCATCTCCCGAGCTTTGCGCTTTCGCTCAGCGTGTCGCTCGCTTTTGGCCTCGTCATGTACGCGGTCGCCTACTTCCTCGTGCAGCGAAAATCCTCATGAAAATTTCCCGCGCTCTCATTTCTGTTTCCGACAAGGCTGGCGTGGCCGATTTCGCGCGCGAGCTGGAGAAGGAAGGGGTCGA
The DNA here is from genome assembly GCA_038198605.1 of Chthoniobacterales bacterium. GTDB lineage: Bacteria > Verrucomicrobiota > Verrucomicrobiia > Chthoniobacterales > UBA10450 > Palsa-1392. Next base: position 3,045 of record JBBPZS010000094.1, read on the forward strand.
AATTATTTCCACCGGCGGCACCGCCAGCCTCCTGCGACAGGCCGGGATCAAGGTCCGCGGCATCTCGCAGTTTACCGGGTTCCCCGAAATGCTCGACGGCCGGGTCAAGACGCTGCATCCCAAGGTGCACGGCGGCCTGCTCTACGTTCGCGGCAACGCCGAACACGAGGCAGCGGCCCGCGAGCACGGGATCGAGCCGATCGACCTGGTCGTGATCAATCTTTACCCGTTCGAAGCCACCATCGCGAAGCCGGGCGTGAAACTGGCCGAGGCGATCGAGCAGATTGATATCGGCGGCCCGTCGATCCTGCGCAGCGCATCGAAAAATTATCAGTCCGTCACCGTCATCGTGGACCCGGCCGATTACTCCGCAGTGCTGGAGGAGATGCGCGATCGCGAAGGGGAGACGACGTTGAAATTGCGTGAGCGCCTCGCGATCAAGGCCTTCATCAAAACTTCCGATTACGACCGCGCGATCGCGACTTTCCTGAATGAAAAGCAGGAAACGGAGACCTCGTTTTCGCTTTCTCTGCCGTTAGTCAGCCGCCTGCGCTACGGGGAAAACCCACACCAGAAGGCGTCGCTTTATGGCACCTTCGCGGACCATTTCGAAAAGCTGCACGGCAAGGAGCTTTCCTTTAACAACCTGCTCGACATCACCGCCGCGGCCGACCTGATGGCGGAATTTTCCGACCCGACGATCGCGATTCTCAAGCACACCAACCCGTGCGGCGTGGGGAGCGATCCCGATCTGAAGGAAGCGTGGATGAAAGCCTTTGCGACTGACAAGCAGGCGCCTTTTGGCGGGATCATCATCTGCAATCGCCCGCTCGATCTCCCGGTCGCGAAAGCGATCAGCGAGATTTTCAGCGAGGTCATCATCGCGCCGGAATTCGCCGCCGATGCCCGCGCTTTGCTCCAGAAAAAGAAAAACCTGCGCCTGATGCGGGCTTTAACGCCGGCCGCGCCTAACGAAAAGCCAAAGATAGATGTGCGTTCGGTGCGGGGCGGTCTGCTCGTGCAACAAAAGGACACGGCCGAGCTCGACGGCTTGGAGACGAAGGTCGTGACCAAGCGCCCGCCGACGAAACAGGAAATGGCCGCGATGCTCTTTGGCTGGCGGGTGGTGAAACATGTGAAATCGAACGCGATCGTCTACGCCGGCGCCGACCGCACGCTGGGCATCGGGGCGGGCCAGATGTCGCGGGTCGACGCTTCGCGCATCGCGGTTTGGAAAGCGCAGGAAGCCGGGCTTTCCCTCGCGGGCAGCGCGGTCGCGAGCGATGCGTTTTTCCCTTTCCCGGATGGATTGGTCGCCGCCGCCGAAGCCGGCGCGACGGCCGCGATTCAACCGGGCGGTTCAGTGCGCGACGAGGAAGTGATCGCTGCCGCCGACGAGCGCAAAATGGCGATGATCTTCACCGGCGTGCGGCATTTTCGGCACTAAGGCGGTGAGTTTTTGAAAAGTGGACAGTGCTGGAGGGCGATGAGTCGCGTCGCCGCCAGATGTAGACGCTTCGCTCTGCGAAACGCGGGGGTGCGGCTGGCCGACACTTCTTTCCGATCGGAACCAACGCCCGCGCTTCGCAGAGCGAAGCGTCTACATAGTCGCGCAAGCTTGCGCGACCTAGCGCCGGCCGCGCCGGAACATCATCCCCTGCACGATGATTCCGAAGACCGCCAGGACGACGAGCAGAATGCTCGTGCCCGTGTTCGGCAGGTGCACGGCGTCCGCGATCAGGCGCGCGCCTTCGATCGAGGAAAAGATGATCAGCGCCCAATCGAAAAGGGCGAGGAGCAGGATGGCACCGAGGATTCCGCCAATCACGAAAGTGATGGCCGAATAATGAGCGTAATTCGTGAGAAACGCGGCCGCGATGGCGACCGCGACCCGTCCGCCGACGAGAAAACCGGCGATGCCGATGGCAACCTTTTGCAGGAGGAGCGCGATCAGGGCACCGAGCAGGCCGAGGCCGAGCGAGAGGAGGAGGGAAAGCCAGAGAGGCGGATTTTGGCTGAAATAGGGCGCGAGTTGGAGACCGATGGCGAAACCAAGGGCGGCGACGAAAAGCCAAAAGAGTTTCCGTCCAAAGAGAAGCAGCGCGATCCCAACGACAACGCTGATGATCGGCAGGGAAAAATTCATGCCGGGAACGGTAGCGGATCGGGGCAAAGTTGTGAACTCACGATCTCAAACGGGCGATTGGTCCGAGTGGATTTTGGACGCGGCCCGGTAGGGCGAGACTCCGTCGAGCCTTCTGGCAGAAACTGCTGCGAGCCCCAGGCTCGACGGAGTCTCGCCCTACCAAGAATAGCCCTAACGGGATGACCCTACCGATGCATCATCGCTTCGCGCTTCGCTTTGAACTCGGAGCCCGCTTTCCAGGTCGGGAACCGATCGCCATTCGCGACTTCGTAACCGACTTCGAAGAGGAGCCGCATGTCTTCGATCGCGCCGGACAAATCCCACGCTGGATTCACTTCGTCGGAGACCTGGTGATAATGATGCAGGGTGTAGTCGTCGCTTTTTTTCTGCCCGTAATCGGCCGGCTGCCCGATGTAATCCTTCGGCTTGCTCCCGATGTAGAGCGCGGGCACGCCGACCTTGGCGAACTCGAAATTGTCGGCCCGGAAAAATGTTCCTTTCTCCGCCTCGCTGTTTGGCTTTGCCACCCGGCCGGCGCGCTCGGCGGCCTTCGCGAGGAGATCGTCGAGGGTCGAATTACCGGCGGCGATGTCCTCGATATCACGCGTTTTTCCCCAGGGGTTCACCCCGTCAATGTTGATGTCGGCCAGGGTGTGGTCGAGCGGGGAGAGCGGATTCTCGGCGTAATATTTCGCGCCTAACAAACCCGACTCCTCCGCCGTCGTGGCCATGAAAAGGATGCTGCGCGGCGGCGGCTGCGGGAGCTTGGTGAAAGCCTGCGCGATCTCGAGGATGGAGGCGATGCCCGAGGCGTTGTCGAGCGCGCCGTTGTAGATCTGGTCGCCTTTCAGCTTGGGGTCGCGCCCGAGATGATCCCAGTGCGCGCTGTAGATGACGTATTCATCTTTCTTCTGCGGATCGCTTCCTTCCAGTTTGCCGACCACGTTGTGCGATTTGAAATGGCTGATCTTGTTCTGGAGAACAAAGCTGGCTTTCGCGCCTAACGACACCGGTTTGAAATTCTTGCTCAGGGCGGCCTTTTTTAGCTCGTCGTAGTTCTGGCCGGCGGCGCTGAAGAGCTTGCGCGCGGTTTCGAGTTGGATCCAGGAGCGGACGCCGATCGTGCTCATGTTCTTGTCGGGAGAATCAATCACGAAATTCTCTTTCGAGTTGCTGTTCTCGACCACCGCCCAGGGATAGGCGGCCGGGATGGTTTCGTGCACGATGACGGCGGCGACCGCGCCTTTCTCAGCCGCGATCTCGTACTTGTAGCTCCAGCGGCCGTAGTAGGTCATGGCTTTTCCCTTGAACATCTTGTCGTCGAGCTTGGACGAATCGTTTGGGTCCGGGATGGGCGGGTCGTTGATCAGGAAGACAACCGTCTTGCCTTTCACATCCACGCCCTTGAAATCGTCCCAGCCATACTCCGGCGCGACGATTCCGTAACCGACGAAAACCATTTCGGAATCCTCGACTTTGATCTCGGGCGTGATGCGTGAAGTGAAGGCGACAAAGTCGTTAGGCGATTGCAGCTCCATCTTTTTCTCGCCGACGATGAACTGCGCGGTCGGCCGGGTCAGGATGCCGGCCATCGGCACTTCCTGGGTGTAGGTGCCGTTCGGGTTGCCCGGTTTCAGGCCGAGTTCCTTGAACTGCGCGGTGATGTAATTGACTGACTCCTCTTCGCCCTTGGAGCCCGGGGCGCGCCCTTCAAATTTGTCCGAACCGAGGACCTTGATGTGCTGGAGGAGCCCGGCCTGGTCGATCGCTTCGAGCGCTGCCTGTGGCGGATTCGCAGCGCTGAGCGCGACAGTGACGGTGACAAAAAGGGCGAACGAACAGGCGGCAACTTTTTTCATGCGCCAACAAACTAGCTCAGAAAGACGGCGCTTTCACTTGCGGCCCGGTAGCCGCTTGCCTGTAGACGCTTCGCTCTGCGAAGCGCGAGGGGAGCTGTGCTGGAATGTTCCAGTCCGCGACGCCTGGGCCCGCGCTTCGCAGAGCGAAGCGTCTACAGGAGATAAACGTATTTGTAGGGATGATGATCGAGGATGGTCGGAAACCATCCTTTGACCGCCGGCCGGATGAGAAAGGCGTGGGTGTAAAAATAAACCGGCAGAACAGGCGCGTCCTCGAGCAGGATCGTTTCCGCCTGCTGGAAGGCCCGGTAGCGCGCGGCCTGGTCGCTCGTCTTTCCAGCCTCGGCGATGAGACGATCATATTCGGGATTGGACCAGCCGGTCTGGTTATTGGCGCCGTTCGTGATCCAGAGATTGAGGAACGAATTTGGATCCGCGTAGTCGCCGATCCAGGTCGAACGCAGGATTTCGTAATTCATCTCCCGGCGGGTGTCGTAGTAAACCTTCAGCTCCTGGTTGACGAGGCGCGCGTCGATCTTGAGCTGCTTGCGCCACATCTGCTGCACGGCCTCGGCGATGATCTTGTGGTTCTCGGAGGTGTTGAACAAAATCTCGAGCGGCGGAAGACCGCGGCCCTCGGGGAAACCGGCTTCCGCCAGGGCCCGGCGCGCGGCCTCCGGATCGTAGGGAAAGACGGACTCGCAGGTGTAACCGGCGGTGTCGGGCGGCGTGAAACAAAAAGCGGGGAGCTGTCCGCCGCGGGTGACGTGGTCGACAATGCTCTGGCGGTCGATCGCCAGCCCGAGCGCCCGCCTAACGAGTCGCAAATTAAGAATCGGCCTGGTCACGTTAACCCGAAAAAAATAGGTGCCGAGATAAGGATCGATTCGCAGCAACTTCGGTTCTTCGCGCCGGTAACGATCGATCCGGTTGACCGGGACGGTGTCGGTGATGTGCAATTGCCCGGAGCGAAAGGCGCGCTCCTCGACGTTGTTGCTATCGATAGTGTGAAAGACGATGCCGTTGAGCCGGACGCGCGCGGCGTCCCAATAGGTCGGGCTTTTTTTGACCCGGATATCCTGGTTCAAACGCCATTCCTCAAGGGTGAAAGGGCCGTTGCCGACGAAGCGGCCGGGTTTGGTCCAATAACTTCCGCGCTCGTAGAGCGGACCGTATTTCTTGACGGTCGGGATGTGGACCGGGAACCAGGCGTCGTAGTTGAGAAGGGAAAGGAAGTAGGGCGTCGGATTCGTTAGGGCGATTTCCAGGGTTTGGTCATCGAGGGCGCGGAAACCGACCTGGTTGAAATCGGTCAGGGTGCCTTTGTTGAAAGCCTCGGCGTTGCGCACGAAGTGGAGCATGTAGGCGCCGTCGGCGCCGAGCCCGGGCGCGAGGATGCGGCGATAAGAGGCGATGAAATCGTGCGCCGTGACCGGGTCGCCGTTCGACCACTTCGCGTTGCTGCGGAGATGGAAGGTGTAAACTTTTCCGTCGACGGAAATGTCCCAACGCTCGGCTACGCCCGGGACGGGGTGAAGATCGTGCGGGTCTTCCGAGACGAGGCCCTCGAGGAGAGCGGAGATGACATTGTATTCGCCGACGCCATTCACGAGTTGCGGGTCGAGGTCCTGCACTTCCTGGCCGTTGCCCTTGTGCAGGATCTGCTCGCGGTTGCCCTTCTCGACGTTGGATTCGGGGCGGTGGCAGGCAACGAGGGAGGCAAACGCACAAAGAAAAAGGATGCGAATCCAGAACTCCGGGGAGCACGGGCTGCCAGCCCGTGGGCCGGTGCAGTCTGCACCGGCAGACTTGGAATTGCGCCGCCTAACGAGCGAAGGGCCGGGCCCGGGACGACGATGCGGCTCGGAAGTTCGCGAAGGCAGACTGCCTTCGCCCACGGGCTGGCAGCCCGTGCTCCCCGGAGGGGAAACTCGCCGCATGGGGGGCACTATGGTTTCGGCGGCTGCGGCGGCGCGGCGCCGGGATTGCTTTCCGCCGCGGGCTGGCTCGTGGCTTGGGCCGGGTTCTCGATCCCGAGCGTTTTCAGGTAGGGCTGGATGGAGCGGTCGCGCCCGAGGAAATTGTGAATCGAGATGTCGATGTCGCGCGAACCGCCGGGCGCGTAGATTTCCTTGCGCAATTTCATCCCGGCCGATTTGTCGAGATATCCGTTAGGCGATTTTTCGAAGACGGTCGCCATGTCGGCCGCGATCGCGTCCGCCCAGGCGTAGCCGTAATAGCCGGCGTCGTAGCCGGCGAGGTGCCCGAAGAACGCGACGAAGGCGGTGTTGTTATCGATCGGGAGAAAATCCTTCACGAAAATCGGATTCGACAGCGCGACAGAATCGTAGGGCTGACCTTCCGGATGGACATCGTGCAGGGTGAGATCGATGTCGGCGAAGGTGAACTGGCGGCGATAATAAACGCCGACGGTGGCGAGCTTGGCCTCCTTCATTTTCGCGATCATCTCCGCCGGAATTTTCTTCGACGGGTCGCGATAATCGGCCGCGAAAGTGTCGAGCACCTTTTTGTCCCAGACCCAGTTTTGCAGCATCTGGGAGGGCGCTTCGACGAAATCGGCCGGGACGTTGGTGCCGGAGAAGCGGACGTATTTGGCGTTGGTCACGATGGCGTGGAGGGCGTGGCCGAACTCATGAAAGAGGGTCTCGACATCGCTGTGGCTGAGGAGCGACGGCTTGTCCTTGGCCGGGGGCGGGAAGTTGCAGACCAGCGCGACGGTCGGGCGCTGAGACTTTCCGTTAGGCAGAACTTTCCCCGGGACGATCCCGAACTCGGCGAAGTGATTGAACTTCCCGTCGCGTGGGAACATGTCGAGGTAGAACATGCCCAGCGGCTGGCCGCTGGCGGGGTCGGTCACCATGTAGAGCTGGAGATCGTCGATCCATTTATAGGGGGCGAGGATCTTGGTAAATTTCAGCCCGAAGATGCTCTGGTAGATGTTGAACATTCCATCGAGCACGTGCTGGAAGGGGAAGTAAACGCGCAGCGCGTCGGTATCGACGGTGTATTTGTCTTTCTTGAACTCGTTCTGGAAGTAGCGCCAATCCCAGAGGTTGATCTGGGCGTTGGAGTCCTTGGTCTGAGCGACCTTAAGCTTGCGCAGCTCCGCCACTTCGGCGTCGAACTTCGGCTGGATGCCCACGACGAGATCGTTGATGAAGGTTTTGGCCGCGGCGCCGCTCTTGGCCATTTTGATTTCGGTCTGAAAATCATCCCACGATTTGTAGCCGAGCTTGAGCGCGAGCTGGTTCCGATGAGTGAGGATGTCGTTCAGGATCGGGACGTTTTTCTCGCGCGCGAGATTGAAGCGGACCTCGTAAAGATGCTTGCGCGTTTCTTCTTTTTTCGCCGTCTCCTCGACCGTGTTGTAGTGGAAAGTAACGTTGGCGAGGAGGGTATAGGAATCGTCGCCGGTCTTGACCCCGGGTGAATCGAGAATGGTGTCCGGCACGCCTTCCAGCTCGGCCTTGGTGAACACGACCGGCGCTTTCGCGGCCACGATGTTGGCCTGGAAATCGGTCTCGAGTTTGGCCAGTTCCTTGCGCAGCTTTTCGACCTCGGCCCGTTTCTCAGGCGGGAGAGCGAGACCGGCCCGGCGATAATCGCGCAGGGTGTGCTCGAGGAGGAGCGCGTCTTCGCCTTCCAGTTTCGGCTTGGTGTCGGCGAAGGCTTTGACCGCCTTGTAAACGTCCGCGCGATAATCGATCCCGACCGCCCAATCCTGGAAAACTTTGATCGCTTTCTCAGCCGCGTCGCGCATCGCGGCCTCCTGGTTGGTCTGCTGGATCACGACCGTTTTCGAAACCGCGATCTGGGCTTCGTTCTGAATGTTATCGAGCGCGACGACGGTGCTCTGGAAGCTCGCCTTGCCCAGGTCCTGTTTACCGATGAGGTCGAGCGCGGCGTTGGCTTTGGCGATCGCGGTGTTGATTTCCCCCTGCACTTCGATCGGCGTTTTTGGCCAATCGGGAATCACCAGCACTTCATTGGCCTTCTCCGCCGCGGCCTGGAAATCGGAGAGGCTCTTCACCGATTCGGCCTGGAGCGGAACCGCCAAGGTGGCGGCGAGACTAACGAGCAGAAGACATTTCATAGGATTTCGAGTTGCTTGTTGAAACCGGACAGGATTAACAGGATTTAGCAGGATTGAGGGAAAAGGAAAATGCGCTTCCGCTAAATCCCGTTCATCCTGTCGGGTCCTGCTTCGCTGCATCATGCAAGATTTCGTCACCAAATTTTTGATCGCCTTCATCCCGATTTTCGTCGCGATCGACGCCGTCGGGATGGTGGCGATTTTCATCGGGCTGGGGGCGAGCGTGGAAAAGAAACGGCGCCAGCAGGAGGCGCTGCTCGGGATCGGGACGGCGCTCGCGATCTCGATCGGCTTCATGTTTCTCGGGAAACTGGTTTTCAAGGCGCTCGGGATCACGGTGGCGGATTTCCAGGTCGCGGGTGGTCTGCTTCTCCTCGTTTTTGCGGTGCGCGACCTGCTCGATATCGGGGGCGAAAAGAAGACCACGACGGAATCGTTCGGGATCGTGCCGTTAGGCATGCCGCTCATTGCCGGCCCCGCTTTGCTGACCGCGCTGCTGGTTTTGACCGACTCGGTCGGGGTCACCTACACCCTCCTCTCGCTGATCGTGAACCTGGTCATCGTGGCGGTGGTTTTTTGTTATGCCGATCGGCTGACGAAGATTATGGGCAAGCAGGGGATCAACGGAGTTTCCAAACTGGTCTCGCTCCTCCTCGCCGCGATCGCGGTCAGCCTGATCCGGCGCGGTCTGGTCGGGTAATAAGACCAGACGCGACAGCCCCCCGCTTACAGCCGCGATCTAAAACAACCCGGTCCGCAGCATCACGAGGGTGCAAGCTTCGACGACCTCGATCCCAACACCGCTGGCCGCAGCAGCCAGTTCGTCATTTTCCGCGCCGGGATTCATGATGATCCGTTGCGGCTTGGCGGCCAGGATCTCGTCGATCAACGGCGTCGAGCGCGCCGAATTGAGGTAAAGCGTGATCGTGTGAATCGGTTCGCCGATTTGCGACAGGCTCGGATGACAGGGCGCGCCTTCGACTTCTTCGAAGGCGGGATTCACCGGGATCGGCCGGTAGTCGTATTGGGCGAGAAGCCGTTGCGCCTGGTTGGCGTAGCGTTCCGGTTTGGGCGACGCGCCGAGCACCGCCACGTTTCGTTTTCCTTCCGGAATCAGGGCCATCGGGGAATGTAATCGATTCCGCCTCCTGCGGTAGTGGGGTCGCGATGCGCTCGTTCGAGGGCGGGTTTTCCTGCTTCGCGATCGTTTGCGCCGAAGATAAGCTCCCGTCGATGCGCCGGTCGACGAAATGGATTTTCAGTAGCGCCGCCGTGTTGGGGGTTGGCCTTATCGCGCTGATCGCATTGGGCGTGGCGCTGTTCTCCAGCGCTCGCCGTGGTGCGGCGCTCTATGGGGAAGGAGTCTCGAAGTGGCAGAGCGGCGACGAGAATGGAGCGATCGCGTGTTTCGATGCCGCACTGCAAAAGCATCTCAGTGCAAATCTGCGCTCGGTTGTCTTGCAAGTTCGCGGCCAGAATCGAAAGGCGCTGGGCGATTCCGACGCGGCGATGCGCGACTACGATGAGGCTGTCCGGTTAAGCCCGAAATCGGCTGGGCCCTATGCCTGGCGCGGAATCCTGCATGACGAAGAGGGAGAGGTCGCCGCGGCATTGCAGGATTACTCGAGCAGCCTCCGGTTCAATCCCAATCTCGGCGGAGTGCTTTCGCGGAGGGGGCGTCTTTATTTTCAGCAAAATGACTTGGACAACGCGATCGCAGACTTTGGCGAGGCGATTCGCGCGGAGCCCGATACGGCGTCGATTTATGCCTGGCGCGCCGTCGCCTATGAACGGAAAGGAGACCTCGCGGCGGCGCTGTTGGACTTCGAATCGGCCTTGCGCCTCAAGCAAAAGATTGGGTGGATTTATTTCCAACGCGGGGCCCTCTACGAGCGGCAAGGACGTCTTCCCGAGGCGGTGGCTGATTACAGCGAAGCCATCCGCCTGGAGCCGGGAAACAAGACGTTCCTGCGAGCCCGCGTTACGGCCCATCAGGCCGCCCACCGCACCGAGGAAGAGCTGGCAGATTTGACCGAGCTCCTCCGGATCGATCCGCGCGACGATTTTGCGCTGGAAAAGCGCGCGCTGGCTCTCGCCGCGAAGGGCGATGCCGAAAACGCGCTCCCCGCGTTCGACGACTGGGTTCGTTTTACCCAATCACGAAAGGCGCGCGAAAGCCGGTCGCGCTTTCTCGTTGAGCAAGATGATTTTGGCCTGATCTTGCGCGGCTTGCGGCAAGAGATCGCGGCCGGGTGGGTGAAACCCTTCGTCCATGTCCAGCTTGCCTGGCTGCTGGCGACGTGTCCCGACCCCGCCATCCGCAACGGTCGCGAAGCCGTGGCGGAGGCGACCCAGGCGTGCGAGGAGACAGACTGGAAGGAGTTTGCTGGTCTGGACGCCCTCGCGGCGGCGCATGCCGAGGCGGGCAACTTTGCGGAAGCCGAACGCTTTGAAAGACAAGCCCTCGAAACCGAGGGCGTGCTCTTCGAGAGGCGGGAGACAGCCCCGAAAAGACTAGCGCTATATCAAAAAGGCCAGCCCTACCATGAGACGCCTCGTCCCAAGCGCGCTATCGGTGACAAGTAATTGCCGTTCGAAGCCGGATGGCGTCTGTCTGATTTCCACCACCTCCCGCCCGGCGGGGACCTCCATTGACACTGCTGGCCTGCTTGTTAGTATCCCGCACTTATGAGATTTCCTCTCGCGCTCACGTCGAAGATTGCCGCATATATTGTCGGCCATAAGCTTCGCCGGACGCAAAAATTTGCCACCGTGCTGCAGCTCGAACCGCTGCATACCTGCAATCTTACCTGCACCGGTTGCGGCCGGATTCGCGAATACTCCACCAACCTGAAAGATCTCCTCCCGCTGGAGGACTGCCTTTCCGCGGCTCAGGAATGCAACGCCCCCATGGTCTCGATCTGCGGCGGCGAGCCGCTCATCTACCCGCAGATCGAAGCTCTCGTCCAGGGCCTGCATGAGCAGAGCCGGATCATCTACATCTGCACCAACGCCATGTTCATGCGCAAAAAGATGCGCGAATGGATGGCGGCGGAGTATTCGAAACGGGGGACTGAGATTGAACATAAGATCAGCGAATTGATCAGCGCCGGTCTGATGACGGAAAAGGAATCGGCCGCCATTCAGCAGGGCCCGAAAGATGCCGCCAAGCCGACGATCGGCCCGAGCAAATGGATGTATTGGAACGTGCATCTCGACGGTCTCGAGCGGACGCACGACCTGATCGTGGAACGTGAAGGCGTCTTCAAGGAATGCATCCTCGCGATCAAGATGGCGAAGGCCCTCGGCTACCAGGTCGCGACCAACACCACCATCTACAAGGAGACGGACATGCAGGAGATCGAGCAGATGTTCGATTACCTGAGCGATCTCGGGGTCGACGGGCACACCATCTCGCCCGGCTACGAGTACGACGCGGCCAAGAAGGACATGATCACGCGGCTCAATCTCCAGCCGGAAAATTTCTTCCTCACCCGCCAGATGACGATCCAGAAGTTCCAGAAGATCGAGCAGTGGATGAAAGACTACACCCTCCTCGGAACCCCGATTTATTTCGAGTTTCTCGCCGGCAAACGCGACCTGACCTGCTCCGCCTGGGCCATCCCGACGCGCAACATTCGCGGCTGGAAAGGCCCGTGCTACCTGATGACGGACGCGCATTATTCCAGCTACCAAGAGCTGCTCGACAAGGTGGAGTGGGACAAGTACGGGGTCGAAAACGGCGTCGTGAAAGACAGCCGCTGCGAGAATTGCATGGTCCATTGCGGCTATGAACCGACCGCTAGCCTCGGCCTCAATGCCCAGAACGGCGACACCTGGAAGACGGTCCGCTTTAACTTCGGCCCGAAACCGAAGCCGACCGGCCGAGGCAATGAGATCACCGCCTATAACGGCGTCACCTCGGGCAACGGACATCTCACCGGCAAAAAGGCAGAGCCCGCCGCCCAGGCATCTTGACCCCCGGCATGGGAAATCCTTCTGCCAATATCATCGCTCTGCCGCGGCCGGCGAAGGAAAGCGCGCCGCGCCTAACGACGAACGAGGAGCTGACCGAAGCCATCGGGAGCGCGCAACAGAATCTCCTCCGCCAACAAAAGCCCGACGGCCACTGGGTCGGCGAGCTCATGGTCGATAGCACCCTCTGCTCCGATTACGTCCTCTTCATGCATTGGCTGGGCGAGGTCGATGAGACCCTGCAACGCCGCTGCGCCAAGCACATCCTGAAACGGCAGCTGCCCGATGGCGGCTGGAACATTTACTACGGCGGCCCGAGCGAGATCAACGCCTGCGTCAAAGCCTACTTCGCGCTCAAGCTCGCCGGTCACAGCCCGGACGCTCCCTTCATGCAGGAAGCGCGCGCCAACATCCTGCGGCTCGGCGGCATCCCGCGGATGAACACCTACAGCAAGCTCTACCTGGCATTGTTAGGGCAATTTCCCTGGAAATATCTGCCCGTCATCCCGGTCGAGATGGTGCTGCTCCCAAGCTGGTGCTTTTTCAACATCTACAAAATGTCCTCCTGGAGCCGGGCCATGCTCATCCCGCTCGCGATTATCAATCATTTCAAGCCGACCCGTGAACTGCCGGCAAACAAGCAACTGCACGAGCTTTACCCGGTCGGGACGGAAGGGAACGATTTCACCCTCGCGCGCGACCAGCGGATGCTCACCTGGCGCAATTTTTTCCTGCGCGCCGATCGGGCCTTGAAGCTCCTCGAGCGCTGGCATAGCCGCCCCCTGCGCCAACGCGCGCTGGAGGAAGCGGAACGCTGGATGGTCGAGCGCATCGGTGAAGGCAGCGACGGCCTGGCCGCGGTCTTCCCGGCGATGCTCAACTCCATCATCGCCCTGCGCACTCTCGATTATCCCGACTCCCACCCGCTCTATCAAAAGGCGCTGACGGATTTTCGCGGACTTTTCGTCAACGACCCAGAGGACTTTCGCATCCAGCCCTGTCTCTCGCCGGTTTGGGACACCGCGATCAACATCATCGCCCTGGCCGAGTCCGGTTTTCCGGTGCAACATCCCGCCCTGCAAAAAGCGGCCCAGTGGCTGGTCGACAAGGAAGTGCGGGTGCGCTGCGATTGGACGATCAACAACCCGCACGCGGAAGCGAGCGGCTGGGCCTTCGAGTACAACAACGTTTTTTATCCCGACACCGACGACACCGCGATGGTCTTGATGGCGCTGCGGCTGGTTCGGCCTAACGAACAAGCGCGGCTGGTGGAAGTCTTCGACCGCGCACTCGAATGGCAGTTGAGCTTCCAATGCCACGATGGCGGCTGGGCGGCCTTCGACCGGGATGTGACCCGGCATTGGCTGGAGGACATGCCGTTTGCGGATCACAACGCCATCCTCGACCCGACCTGCAGCGACCTGACCGCGCGCACTTTGGAATTGTTAGGCTACATCGGCTTCAATCCCGGGCGCCCCCTCGTGCGCCGGGCGGTGCGTTACCTGCGCGAGACGCAAGAGGACGACGGCTCCTGGTATGGTCGCTGGGGCGTGAACTACATCTATGGCACCTGGCAGGTCCTGCGCGGCGTGCGCGCCATCGGTGAGGACATGACCGAGGATTGGATCCTGCGCGGGCGCGACTGGCTGGAGAGTTGTCAGAACGACGACGGCGGCTGGGGCGAATCCTGCGCGTCCTATGAGAATCCCGATCTAAAGGGCAAAGGCGCGAGCACTGCTTCGCAGACGGCCTGGGCGTTGATGGGTCTCTGCGCTTGCGGCGACCTCGATCGCCCGAGTGTGCAACGCGGTTTGCGCTACCTGCTCGACTCCCAGCGGTCCGATGGCGCGTGGGACGAATTGGAGATTACCGGGACCGGATTCCCCCGGGTCTTTTATCTCAAGTACGACATGTATCGGCAGAATTTCCCGCTCCTCGCTCTCGCGACCTACGTCAACTACCGCAGCGGCGTTGGACATTACCAAAGCTTCTATCGCTGGGTCGGGAAGTAAGCTGTGGCTGTTTCGCTCCGCGAAACGCGCCGCGCTGCTTTATAAAGCAAACCGGGTAGACGTTTCGCTCTGCGAAACGCGGGGGAAATCGTCTCCCCTTTATCGACGTTCTTTTGCCTCGGAGCTCACGCCCGCGCCTCCCAGAGGGAGGCGTCTACATGGGGCGACGACAGGAAACGGCAACTGGTTATTCTTTCGCGATCTTGCCGCCCCAAGAGAGAATCTTCGCCTTCGTCCCGGCGGCTTCCGCTTCCTTGATGTCGCCGTTGCGATTGTAGAATAGCGAGAGACTGGTCCAGCCGATCTGGTCGTTAGGCTTGAGCGCCACCGTCTTCTTTCCCGCCTCGATCGCTTCGGGAAATCTTCCCAGCTTCATCAAAGCCATCCCGAGTGCGTGCCAGCCGTCGAAAAACTGTGAGTCGAGCTCGACGCAGCGTCGATATTTTTCCACGGCGCCCTCCAGCTCTCCGACCGCGAGGTCGCCGTTGGCGTCGTCAAAAATCTCGTCGACCGATTCCATTCCTGGAGCAACCGCGCGCCGAGCCCGCGGCGCAAGCGATTCCTAACCGGGCGTGGCTGGATTCTTCGCTTCCGGCACCCCGGCGGCACGGCGGCGTTCCCGCAGCCATTCGTAAAAGACCACCTGGCTCTGATTATCCATGGACCGGCCTTCCAGGATCGGGCGTGCCTTTTCATATTGCGCCGGATCGAGCGCTTCGCGTTTCTCGAGGATGACGAGCAGGCCACCATCCTTCGTGCTGACAAAATCGCTCACTTCGCCGGCGCTGAGGCCGCTCGCAGCCCGTTTGATCGAGGGCATCTCCGGGTTCTCATTTTTCGGAGCCGGGCTGGCCTCGGGCGCTGCGCCGGGGATCGGTCCCTCGGCCAGGGCGAACGGCGGGAGATTCTCCACTTTCACTCCGGCAGCGCTGGCCGCTTCCGCGACCGGCTTCCCGCTCTTCAATTCCTCCCGCAACTTGCTCGCCACGCCGGCCGCTTTCATCGCCAGCATCTGTTGCGCGTTGCGCTTCTTCAGGGTTTCAACAATTTCCGGCCGTGCTTCTTCCTGCGTGAGCGAACGGGACGGCTCGACCTGGAGCAGATGCATGATGTCGAAACCCTCCTTGGTTTGGATCGCATCGCTGTTTGGCGTCTCTTTTGTGAGAGCAAACGCCGCTGTCACCAGGGCCGGAGTTCCCGAGAGCTGCGGATCGGGCGACTCCTTCGAGAACTCGCCGGTTTCTTTCGGGGTCAGTTTATACTTCGCCACCACCTGGTCGAAATCCGCTCCCTTAGCCTGTAGTGCCTCGCTGAAGTCGTTCGCCCGGTCGGCCAGTTTTTGCAGGATGTCGATCCGCGGTTTGCCGGTGAGCTTTTGCTGTTCTTCCGTCAGGCCGAACTCGACAAATTTCACTTTGCGCTTCTCGTCCGTTTTCAGTTGCGCCTTCTGCGCCTCATAATATTTCGTGATCTGCTCGTCAGTCACCGGGACCTCAGTGCCGGTCTCAGCCGCGTTGAAATGCACCACGCCCACGTCCATTTTCGCGTAGGCCTGCTCGAAATCGCTCCGCATCTCAGTCTCCGGCACGCTTACCCCCGCGCTCAGGACTCTTTTGACCCGCTGCATGATGATCTGGTCGGCCGCCAGCTCCTCCAGCTGCGTCTCGCTGAAACCCATAGGGGCCAGAGCCTGGTCGACGAAATTGGTGTAGCGGGAAACGTCGAAACCGTTTTCGCCCTGGAAAGCGGGCAGCGCCTTGATCGCGTCCGCGATTTCACTCGTGGTCGGCTGGATTCCCATCTCCTGCGCTTCGTGGCGCAAGACCATCAGGTTCCAGGAAAATTTCTCGAAGGCGTCGTTCTCGGTCTGCGCGCCGGCGGTCAACTCCATCAGCAGATCGCGCATGCCGAGCTGGCTGCCGAGGCGGAGCAGTCTGACGTTGCGCTGGAATTCGACCTGGGAAACGCTCCGATTGTAAATCGTGCCGACCGTGGCGTCGCTCATCTGGGCGAAGTCGGTCTTGTTCCAATACCAGGAGAAAGAGATACAGACGAGGACCGTGATGATGATCATCAGGACCTTGTGGTGCTTGCGCATTACGGTAATCATGGGCGTGAAGCGGGTTGAGGGGCCGAATTTAGGGACTCGCTCCGAAGGAGCAACCGCTTTTTCCCTCAGGCAAGAAAGCAACGGCGGATTGCGGTCGAGATTCGTTGTAGCCGGGGGCGGTGACCCCGGCGAGGCACCCGGGCGCCCCGCGCCACACCGCCGGGGGCCCCCCCCCCCGGAACAAACGGCGGTTCGTTCGTCGGCGGCTCATGTTTCTGCCTAACGAATCGATCGGTTTCTTCGAGGTAGGTCTGGAAAGGATCGCCCATGACGAGGCAATCGTGGCTCTCGCACGCGATCGAATCCCAGTTGATCACGTAGGGCCGGTTGGCCTTGCGAAATGCGGCCACGGCCAGGGCCCGGCCCGCTGCGCGGGTGTCGACCGGGGGCGTGCGGGTGACGTCTTTTTGGCGAACGAGGTGGTTCCATTCGCCGATCCGTTTCGCCGGCTGGAGCTGAAAGAAGAGACCGCGCTCGGGATCGATGTTGTGATATTCGAGGTCGAGGCTTTGCAGCCAGGGATCGTTCCAGCTCAGGTTTTCCGACTCCCGGAAAGCGTCGAGCAGCCATTTTTTGCTGATCCAATCAACCCCGCCGAGGAGCGCTTCGGGTTTATGAGGCAGGGCGTCGAGGGTGTAGCGCCAGCTTTCGAGGAGCCAGTCGGTTTCCTCTTCCATTCCGCCAAGATGTTTCGTCGCCAGGGCGTGCAGGCGCCATTGCACATCGAGTGCGCTGATTGTCCGGCCGTTCTCCAGTTCCACCAGCCAGCGCTGGGTGGAATCGCGCGAGACGTGGCGGGTCGCCTGGACGGCGTCGAGCAGCGTCAGGTCGTTAGGCAAAAGCCCGGCCTCGAGCAGGGTGAGAATGCAGGCCGTGGTCCCGATCTTGAGCGCGTTGGCGAAGGGGCTCATGTTCGAGTCGCCGATCAGGAGATGGAGCCGGCGATATTTCCGGTAATCGGCCAGCGGCTCGTCGCGCGCGTTGATGATCGCGCGGTTGAACTGCACCCACTGATAAATGTCGTTCACGATGTGATCGGCCCGTTGGCTGAGCTGGAAATCGATCGTTTCTTCCGCCGGCGGCACCTCGAAATCGAAGGCGAGGGGATTGGCTTGGCCGACCCGGCCTGCGCCGGTGAAAATCTGCCGGGTGGCGAGAAAAGCGAGGAGCGCGCCCAGCGCCCCCGGAGTGAATTGCGCCTCGCGCTTCATCAAATAATTCTCGTGGCAGCCGAAAGTGGCGCCGGTGTGATGATCGATGTTGTTCTTGATGAACGAGACCGAGTCGGCCACGCCTAACGACTCGAGCGCGGATTGAAGCAGCTGGTCGCCGGCCAGGTCGTAGGCCACGATATCGCGCAATTGCCGGCACTCGGGCGAGGCGTATTCGATGTGCCCCATGTCGAGGTAAATCCGTCCGCCGTTGAGCAGGAAACCGCCGTTGCCCGGCGGCTCCTCATAGTCGCGATAGTGCAGATCGATCGCGCCTGCCCGCATTCGGCGAAAGAGCTGATTCTTCACCCGCACCGGCCAGGCGTCGCCGTTCGGGTGCGCGGCCTCTCCGCTCACCAGGCAACCGTATTCGGTCTCGATTCCTGCGATCCGGTCCATCCCAAGCGATCATCGGATACCGGCGCGCCGTGGACAAGGGACAAAGCGCGGGCGCAGTTTCCAAAGGGGGCGGCCGATTGCTCGCGCGCCGCCCTTCCTCCCCAACCGCTCGTTCCTTGAGCTGACCATCAACCCACAATATCTTGGCCGATCATGAAACCGTTTCCTGCGCGCAGTCCTACCGAGAAAGTTGGCGGGCTGGTTTATTTCGGGCGCATGCTCGACAAAATCCGCGCGCACGCCCGGGGCGAGCTGCCGCCGGAGTATGTTGAAAAGCTCGGCGAGGGCTTCGACGGCCGCTGCGTGCGTTTCCTGGGCTTGAAATACGAAGACGTTGTCGCGCGCGTAAAAGAAGGCGGGACGGACGAGGAAATCTGGCAATGGGCGCTGGGAAACGGGCGTCAGACCTCGGACGAGGACAAGGAAAACTGGAACGAGTTCCTGCGGAAGTGCGGCTGGAAAGATTCCATCACGACGACGCTCGAACGCCGCAAAGGCGAGGCCGGGCTGCAGGACCGCGCTGAGATCGAAACCATGTTCCAGTTCATCGACGCCGACGAAGGCCGCGCGTTTGACGCCAACGAACGCCGGGCATTGTAGACGCGTCCCTCTGGGACGCGCGGGTCTGCGTTGGTTTTTCGGATATCGCCGACACCCGCGCTTCGTAGAGCGAAGCGTCTACATTATCGTGCCTGCTCGCTCTTGTTAGGCGGCGGAGGAGGCTTTTGCCGGTATTCGATCACGGCCCACACCGCCACCACCACCAGCGCGACGATGACCGCGGCAATTACACGGCGCGCTCGGGTCGGACTCGCTGCCGCCCCGTTTGCCCGCGCCATGATCGCTACTCCGAGAGAGTATCGATCCGCTCGGCCAGTCCGAAGTCGAGATCAGTCAGGCCACCTTTGCTGTGCGTGGAAAGGACCAGGCGGACCTTGTTGTAGCGAATGTCGATGTCGGGATGATGTTCCTCATCCTCGGCCACCTCCGCGACACTGTTGACAAAATCGATCGCTTCCGAGAATTCGTCGAACTCAAAGGTCCGCTCGATGTGTTTCTTCTCGAGCTCCCACTCCGGGATCTTTTTCAGGCGATTTTTTAGCTCGTCCCCTTTGATTAACTCGGCCATGCGGCAACACGAGTAGCATCCCGTTTTGCTTTTGCAATGGCGAATCCAAGCGCTTTTTCTCCCTCAGCGCAGCAGGCAGCGCGGCGAACCTTTTGCCGCCTAGAGCGCGAGGATTTTGCGCAGGGTTTTCGCCGAATCGAAAACCTCGACCGCGCACTGGCGAGCTTCTCGCGAAAGCCGGGGCCAATCGCGCAGGACTCGCCGGGCTGCCTCCGCCGCTTCCTCGGCGCTGTGGACGAAAGAAAAACCGTTTTCCGCCGGCAGGTAGGCAGCCGCTCCCGTGTCCTCAGTAATGACCGGCCGGCCCAGCGCGAGAAAGGCGGCCGCACGATCGCTCACCCAGCCCGTCCGCCAGCTCACGTCGACCCCTTTGATCGCGGTGAATTCCGCCGTGGCCGAGGCGAGATAACGGCGATATTTCGGCGGCGTCCGCGCGACCCGATGCGGATCGGCCAGCGTCCATCCGAATCTTGCGAGGCGCTCCGTCTCCGGGTCGTCGGCGTTGATATTCATCGCCAGCTCCCAGCGCGCCTCGGGCACGCGGGTCGGAAGGTCGAGATAAGGCGTGAAGGCGTTTTTTTTCGAGAGATCTGGGAACTCCCCATTCACCTCCACGCTGCCACCCCAATACCATTGCCCGATGGTGGTAAACTTCGGCTCGCGCGGCCGCGGTTGAGCGCGGAATAATCTGGTATCGGCCAGCGGATAAAAGGTGCGCCAGCGCAGCGAGGTGTCAGGCAGGAGGCAATCCTTCGCGTGCGCGTTGAGCCCGATCGTCCAGAACTCATGGTGCGTCTCCTGGCCGAGATCGAGTTTGGTCATCCAATAAAAAATTTCGCTCGGGTCGAGATCGCAGAAAATGCGGCGCTCGAAATCGAGCAGGAAGGGCGGATGCAGGGAGTAAGCGAGATTGAGGAGAACGTTAGGGCCGGCCAGGCGCGCGCGCAGTTCCCGTTTCGTTAGGCCGATACAGCGCAACGCATCGAGGTCATGTTCCTCGCTCGCGGTCTCCTGGTAGAGCAGACAGTAACGGCCCGCCAGGCCGTGCCCGCGCAGTTGCCGCTGGAAGCTGCGGATCGCCTCGGCGTCGGCCGCGGGATCTTTCGTTGCCGGCAGGAGCTCGAGCCAGACCGCGTCCTGCCGCAGGCGGCGCAGGCCGAGCATCCATTGCAGCGGCACGGAGAAATTGCCGCCGCCTTCGCGATATTTTGCGGCGAAAGCGCAGCCGAGGAAAACAGTCACGCCCTATAATCGCACGCCGAGCGCTGGACGACCTAACGATGTCGAAAACAATAGGGTTATTGCCGGGAGATGTTCGCGCGTCCGCCGCGCAGGACGTATTTCTGAATCTTTCCGGTGGCGGTCTTTGGCAGTTCGGCAATGAAGGTGAAACCCTGTGGGACTTTGAAATGCGCGAGATGTTCGCGCGCGAACTGCCGCAATTCCTCTTCGGCCGCGGCCGCGCCCATCTTGAGGACCACATAGGCCTGCGGCGCTTCGCCCCATTTTTCGTGCGGCATGCCCACCACCGCCACTTCCTGCACCGCCGGATGCCGCAACAGCACTCCTTCTACCTCGACTGATGAAATATTTTCGCCACCGCTGATGATGACATCCTTAAGTCGATCGCGAATCTCCAGATATCCATCGGGATGCACGACCGCCGCGTCCCCGCTGTGGAACCAGCCGCCGCGCATCGCCTCGGCCGTGGCCTCGGCATCCCGATAATAGCCGGCCATCACCACGTTGCCGCGCACGACGATTTCGCCCACAGTCTGGCCGTCGCGCCGGACTTCGCGACCTTCTTCGCCCACCACCCGGAGATCGCCGGAGGTGATCAGTTCGACGCCTTGGCGCGCCTTGATTTCGGCGCGCGCTCGCGCCTCGAGCCCCGCGTGTTCCGGTCGCGACTCGCAGATGGAAATGAACGGCGACACTTCGGTCAAGCCATAAGCCTGGGTGATTTCCCAGCCGAGTTCGTCCTCGATGCACTCGATCGTCGCGGCGGCCGGCGGCGCGCCGGCGGTCAACACCCTGATGCCTCGCGGTGCAAGACAACGCAGGTCTTCCGGCGCATTGGCGATGCTGATGAGGACGGTTGGCGCCGCGCAAAGCATCGTGACGGATTCACGCGCGATCTTCTCGAAGATCGCGCGTGGCTCGGGTTTGGGCAGGCAGATGTGTGTTCCGCCGACCGCAGTGATGATCCAGACAAAGGTCCAGCCGTTGGCGTGAAACATCGGCAGCGTCCAGAGGTAGCGATCGGCGCACGTCATGTGGAGGTGGACGAGCGTGCCGACGATATTGAGCCAGGCATTGCGATGCGTGATCATGACGCCCTTGGGCCGCGCGGTCGTGCCGCTGGTGTAATTGAGCGAGAGGAGATCGTTCTCCCGAATTTCGGGCGGCGCAAAATCCGGCGGCGTGGCGGTGAGGGTCGCTTCGTAATCCATCCAACCGGCTTTGCCGCCTTCCAATGCGACGAAATGATCAACGTTAGGCATTCGGTCCCGAATCCGATCCACGGCCTCGAGATAATCAGGATGCGCGCACACTACGCTCGCGCCGCTGTGGCTGATGATGTAGGCGAAATCTTCCGCGCCCAGGCGGTAATTGATCGGCACCGTGACCGCGCCGATCTGTGGCACGGCGTAGAAGAACTCGAGCGTCGCGTGATCGTTAGGCGCAATGCAGGCCACGCGATCGCCCCGGCCGACCCCGAGGCGTAGCAGCACCGCCGACCAGCGATCGCAGCGGTCGAAAAACTCTCGATAGGTCAGCCGGAGCGAGCCATCGACGACCGCTTCACGGTCGGCGTAGAGTTTGCGCGCGCGCCGCGCGAAATCCATGGGTGTGAGCGGGGTTTCCATCGCGAGTTCGCGCTGAAAGTTTTGCACGAAAGTTCACGCGAGTGCGAGAGAGAATCGGACAATTCCCGTGTTCATGCTCATGTTCGATACCCCAGGGCAACGACGAATTACGCGAGCAGGATGACGAATTGGAGAAAGCGCGGCGGAGTGCGGTACGATTTGACGCTGCACGCAGTCTCTCTTAATTACCCGTCCTCGCGCCCGTAGCTCAACTGGATAGAGCATCTGACTACGGATCAGAAGGTTTGAAGTTCGAATCTTCACGGGCGCACTTTTCGCTCTTGCCGGTTGCGCCGCCCGCCTCGCCGGAGAAACTATTTCCCATGGCAGGTCAAGGTTCCACCGGCAACGTCATCGCGGCTCTCTGCAGTTTCTTTATCCCGGGTCTCGGGCAATTGATTCAGGGCAGGGTGCTGATGGCGATCATTCAATTCGTCCTCGCCGCCGTGCTCTGGATCGTCCTTCTCGGGTGGCTCATCCACCTCTGGTCGATCCTCGACGCCGCGCTCTGGAAGGGCCGAGTGTAGCGGCGGCCGTGTCGGCCGCATTGTAGGGCAACCGCCCCGGTTGCCATCCTCGATTTGCGGAACGCGCCAGACAGCACCAGCCCTACAATTTTTTCAGCAGCGTCTTCCAGCGTACCCAGGCCGCGTCGTGCGCCTTGCGATCCGCTTCCGAAGCATCCGGCGCTTCGCCCGCGCGCATGAATCCGTGGCCAGCGCCCGGATACGTCTCCGGCTCGAAGGTTTTCCCTGCCGCCTTCATGATCTCTGTCGTTTTCGGCAGCGTCGCTCCGATCCGCGCGTCATCCTCCGCGTAGAATCCGTAAACCGGGCATTGGATATTCACGGCATCCGCTTTCGATTCCGGCCCGGGGCCGTAAAAAACATAAGCCGCTTTCAGTTTCGGGTTGTGATTCGCGTAGCCAAACGACCAGCCGCCGCCCCAGCAAAAACCGGTCACCGCAAGGGTGCCATTGGCGGCCGGCAGCTTCGTCACGTACTCCGCCGCCGCGTCGAGATCGGGAAACACCCGGTCCGACTTCAAAGCCGAGACCGCCTTGATGGCGGCGCCTTGATCCGAGTAGCTGCTCGTGTCCCTGCCCGGTTCGGTCAGTAAATCCGGCGCGATCGCGATATAACCGGCGGCGGCGATCTCGTCCGCCAGACACTTCGCCCAATCCGTTAGGCCAAAAATCTCATGAATCACGAGCACGGCCGGCGCCTTCGATTTGACCTCGGGATAAACGACGAACGCCTTCACCGTTCGGCCGTCGTGCTTCAGCTCGACCCACTCGCTGTGACGGGGTGATTTGTTCAGCCGTTCCTTCGCCCAACCCTGGGCGCGGAGAGTTCCACTGGCGAGTGCTGCGCAAAGCAGCCCGAGGAGAAGGGTGCGAAGTTTCATTCCCCACCAAACGCCGCATCCGTCCGCAGAGCAACTTTCCCGGAATGTGGGAGGGGCCTTTGCGCCCCGATGGAGGGGTGCCTTGCTTGCAATCCATCGCCGCGCAAAGGCGGCTCCCACATTGGTCTTACATCCGGAAAAGAATTTTGCCTTCGCGCCCGCCTTCGCCCGCGCGGACGACCGCTTCGCGGAACTCGCCTAACGAGTAGGCGTGTTCCACTTTGGTTTCGAGCAACCCGCGTCGGGCCAGGTCGATGAGCGAGGCAAAGGTGGAGCGGCGCTCCTCCGCGCTCGCCTGCTCATACCATTTGTTCACCCAGAAACCGGTGAAGTGGAGATTTTTGAAGATCAGCAATCCGTTTGGCATGGTCAGCGGGCGCAGGCTCATCGCGCCGATCGTGACGATGGTGGCTTCTGCGGCGACAACCTTCGCCATGCGCAAGGCACTCTCCCCGCCCACCTGATTGAGTCCGAGCCGGATCGGCGCCCCCTCGGTCGCTTCCGCGACCGCGCCCCGTAATTCATCGTTGTCGAGCAGGACGACATCGCCCCCGGCCGCGCGCAGTTCCTCGATCAGTTCCGCTCGCCGGACGACGTTAACCGTGCGCCAGCCAAGCTCGCGCGCGAGCACGATGACGGCCCGCCCGACCGCGGAATTCGCCGCGTTTTGGATGATCCAGTCGCCTTTTTCCAAGCGGACAAAATCGTGCAGCAATCGCCAGGCGGTGATTGGGTTAATTTTCAACATCGCCGCCTGCTCGGGCGCGATGTCGTTAGGCACGACGGTTAATTTTTCCGCCGCGACTACCGCTTTTTCGCGCCAGGTCCCGAGATCGTGCGGCAGGATGACCTGCGCGCCGACCGCGAGATCCCGCACTTCCGGTCCGACGGCTTCCACAAACCCCGCGCCCTCGAAACCGGGCGTGGCCGGGAGCGGAAAGCGGATCGGGTATTTGCCCTCGATCTGGTTCAGGTCGGCCGGGTTGACCGGGGCGGCGACGATACGGACGAGCGCTTCCTTCTCTCCCATGCGAGGGAGTTGCTGCTCCTCCAGGCGCAAGACCTCTTCTGGTTTTCCGTGCGCCTCGTAGACAATGGCTTTAATACTCTCGCTCATCGATGGCACCGCACCCTAACGCGAACACCCCAGCCGGCAATCTCCAATCCGGCGCCCGCGTCGCGCTCGTTGGGATGGCCGCCAACGTCGTCCTCGCGACGGCCAAGATTCTCGCCGGCGTGCTCGGTCATTCCTATGTCCTGATCGCCGACGGGATCGAGTCCGCGCTCGATATCGCCGGCTCGGCCATCATCTGGGGCGGATTGAAATTTGCCGCCCGGCCGCCGGACGAAACTCACCCCTACGGCCACGGCAAAGCGGAGCCGGTCGCGGCCATCATGGTGTCGTTAGGCGTGCTCGCCGCCGCGGTCGTGATCGCGGCCCGCAGCGTGCAGGAAATTTTCCAGCCGCACAATGCCCCGGCCCCGTTCACCCTCATCGTGCTGATTGTGGTCGTGATTGTGAAAGAGCTGCTCTTTCGCACCGTGCACCGGTTAGGCCGTGACGCCGAGAGCACCGCCATCCAGACCGACGCCTGGCATCACCGCACTGACGCCATGACTTCCATCGCCGCCTTCATCGGCATTTCGATTGCGCTTCTTGGCGGGCCGCGCTGGCAGAGCGCGGATGCCTGGGCGGCGCTCTTCGCCTGTGTCCTCATCGCGGCCAATGGCTGGCGTTTGTTTTATCCGGCGCTGCACGATGTGCTCGATACCGCGCCGCGCGGCGAAATCGTCACCCAGGTGCGGACGGCGGCGGCCGCGGTGCCGGGCGTGCTCGGGATCGACAAATGTTTCGTGCGCAAAATGGGCCTTGAGTTTTACGTCGACCTCCACGTTTGGGTGGACGAGCGCATTTCCGTCCGGGCCGGGCACGATCTCGCGCATGAAGTGAAGGACGCGATCAGGCAGACGAATCCGCGAATTGCGGATGTGCTGGTCCACATCGAACCGGCGGAACGCTAGACCTGAGCGGTGACGAATAGGTCGAGCGCGGCGGCCAGATTGGCGCGAGCCGCCGCGATCTGGCGCGCGAAACGGATTAGCCTAACGACGGCGGATGGGTGCCGAAGGAGATAGGCGCTGAGCCTGCCCGGGTTGGTCTGCTGCCGCTCGAGGTCGAAGAGGACGGCGGGCGGCGCGGGAAAGGGGGCGGCGGCGGTATCGCTGATGACGCGCAGGGAAAGCAGCGGAATTTTTCGCGCGGCGCAGGCTTGCGCGATCCATTCGGTTTCCATGTCGACCGCGGCAGCGTTGTGTTTGCGGGCGAATTGTGCGCGCTCGGCGGCGTTTTCGAGGATCCGGTCGATGGTGGCGAGGCGGGCGAGGTGGGCGGACGTGGGGCTTTGACCAGGCTCGACGGAGTCTCGCCCCACCATTGAGGGTAGGAGTGCTTGGGCGCGGGCGAGCAGGGCGGGATCGGAGAAGTTTTGCGCCAGGATCAAGTCGCCTGCGCCTAACGACGCGTCGACGCCGCCGGCGAAACCACTGCTGATGAGGAATTCGAACGGCTGCGAGTCGAGAAAGGGCTCGATCCGCTCCTGGCAAACTTTTCGGCCGACGCCGGTGTGGAGGATCGTGACCTCGGGGTGGCGATTTCCCAGCCGCTTGCGAAAGTCGCTGCTTTCGTTAGGCAGGGCGAAGGTGACGGCGAACATGGCGGGTGGTCAGGGGAAAGGATTATGCACGAAAGGGGAAGCGTCGCGGCAGCTGCTGAGGAGCGCACGCGCCTCGTCCCGCAACTGCGGGGGTGCTGGCGACTCGCCAGCGCGAACTTTCGCCTGGTGCTTTGCCGCGGGATCTCTCCGGCCGTCGGCGCCTAAAGTTGGTTGCGGCGAGGCGCCGCAACCCGCACGCGAGGCGCGTGCGCTTCCCGGAACTGCCGCCTCCTCGGTCCTTTGCTGCACGGTTGTTCGGAGTGAAGAGGCTAATGCGGATTGGAGAGCACGATCTCGAGATTGACCGGCTCGTCGGGCGAGGTCCCGCTCGCGCTGGTGGCGGTGGCCGGCGCGCCGAAAGTGGTGAGGGTGTGGCGGAATTGCGCTTCGGCGGAGGCGGGGACGAGGACGAGCACTTTCACGCTGGCGTCGTTAGGCAAATCCTTCGTCCCGGAGCCGCCCGCCTTGGTCGCGGCCTCGATCACGGACCGCGCAACCTCGTCCTGTTTTTCCCGCGGCACCGTGATCGTGACCGGCTCAATCCCGAGGGTCGGCGGAGTGAAAGCAGCCGCAGCCGATTTCTCGAGCGAGCTCTGCAATTGATGCCGAAGTGTTTCCTCGCGCGCTTTCTGCACTTCGGTGCCCGGCTGGTTCGACCGGAAAATGTAAAAGAGCCCGAGCGCGACATTCATCATCACGAGGACAGCAAACGCCGCTGCCAGCTGACGACCGCGCGAGCCGGCCCGGGTGGTAGCGGCGGATTCGCCCGCGGGGCGTTCCAGGCTGCGATGAATCTGGCGCGCGGCCACGAACTCCTTCTGCAGCTCCGGGTCGGCGATGAGGGCGCGTTCCAGCTTTTCCCGTTCCGGCGGCGGCAATTTCCCCTCCAGGTAATCGAAGAATTTTTCAGGCGTCATGGTGGTTCGGGCCGCTTGAAAAGCGGACGCCAAAATAAGCCGGGGAGATGCTTCTTCCAAGTAGCAGGACGCAGGATGCGTCCGGTTTGCGAATATAGGGTGCGGAAATTAGGTTAAGAAACTCGTGGGCGACGATGGAGAGAACAATATCCAACGGCACCGCAGCAGAAGTTGGCTTCGTTGGCTCCTCATCGCCCTCGGAACGATTTTCCTGCTGCTGCTGGTCTTTCATGCCCCGATCCTGCGCTCTGTTTTGCACACGGTCGCGGTCAAGATCGCGGCGGGGCAGAATCTGAAGCTCGATTTTCGGGTCGAAGGCAGCGTCCTCGGCGGAATCACCCTGCGCAACGTCCACGCCACGCCGACCGGCCCCTCGGCGGTGCAGTCGCTCGATGCCGATCTCATCCGCGCGGATTACAGCCTGCCGGATCTGCTTTTTCACGGCATGTCGGATTTCCTGAAGGATATCGAGGTGCGCAATGTGACCGCGGTGATCGATCCCTCGAAGGCGCCTCTGGCCACGCCGACCCCGCCGCCGGAGAACCAGAAGATCAGTCTGCCCGCCTATTTCCCGGAGCGATTGCAGGTGAGCCACGTAAACCTGACGGTGCGGGGCGAGGGCAAGGACACGATCCTGCGCGATTTTAACATCGGGCTTTACCCGGATAAGGAAGGCGCGTTGCGGATCGACCGGCTGCAAATCCCGAACGTGCACGATTGGAAGGAGATCACCGCCACCACCACTTACGCGAATAAGAACCTCTTCCTGCGCAACCTGACCTTCGACGAAGGACATACCTTCCAGACGGTCAATATCGACGCCTCGAAGGCGGGCAAAGGAAAGCTCGAGTTGCAGGTCACGGGCTCGGTCGGGAAGGGGAAGATCGAGGGGAATGTCGGCCTGGACACGACGAAGTCGTCTTTCGACACGACGACGAAAGTGAAGGCTTCCGACATTTCGTTAGGGCAATTGAGCGAGTATTTCGGGCGACCGGCGGGCGCGCTGGGGGGCGACGTGAAAAATTTCGCGATGGATTGGAAAGGGACGCTCGATTCGCCCCAAACCTGGGCCGGGACGATTTCCGCGCAGGTCGATAACGTGCAGCAGAGCGGAGTCACGCTTGATCACGTGGGCCTCGACCTCGTGGCCGATAACGGCACGGCGACGGTGCGCGAAGCGCGGATCGATCGCGGAACGAATCATGTGCGCCTGAGCGGGACGGTGCAGTTGCCGAAAACGACGGAGGGTTTCCGGCGCACCCCGGGCGAACTCAAGTTGACGGTGGACGCGCCGAACTTGCGGGAGTTGACCGCTTTCATGAACCCACCCGTGACCGGCAGCCTGCAGGCGACCGGCACGATCAAGACCGATCAGTCGATTGCCCGCCTGAACCTGGACGCGAAGGGCGACCTGATCGGGTTTGACAAGGCGGCGGCGAACTCGCTGACCGCGAAAATCGTCGCGACGAAAAAACTGCCCGCCACCGACGCGACCGAGGAGCCGTATTACGCGAACCTAAGCTCGTCGATCGAGGCGCAGTTGAACGACGTGCGCTACGACCAGTATGTGATCGACACTGTCAGTGCGCAGATCACGAGCGACGGCGCGAAGGTGTCGCTCGCGCCGGTTTCGGTGCAACGGAAGGCGAATTCGCTTGTCGTTAGGGGAAATTACCAGCTGCCACCGCCCGGCTCGACGGAGTCTCGCCCGACCGAGCAGCCGGCGGATTTGCAGCTCACTCTGCGCGCGCCGCAGCTGGCCGACTTCTGGCGAGACGAGGCGCCGGACAAGGTGCGCGGCGAATTGCAGGCCGACGGTAGCGTTCTCATCCGCGGCGGGGTGGCGAACGGGCAAATCAATCTCTACGGCCGCGAAATCACGGCGCAGAAGCTGGTCATCAAACAACTCAGCGCGCAAACCGCGATCGCGAACAATACCGCTTACCTGAACGATCTGACCGCGACCCTGAATGAGAAGGATTACATCAACGCCCACGGCACGGTCGAGCTACAGAAGCCGTTCAAGTATGCCGGCGGGGTGACCGCAAACCTAACGGATCTCTCGACCTTTGAGCCGTTGTTGAACGCGGGGGAACCGGGGACAGCGTACCCGGCTACAACGGAGGGGAAAAGGACGCCGCTGGCGGGTTCGTTAGTCATGAACTGGAACGGACGCGGCGAGGTGTCGACGTTTAAGAACGTCGGCGACCTCGATCTCAAGCTGGAAAACGCCCGATACGCCGATCTCGAGAACCTGAAGGCGAACGTCGAGGCGCACTACACGCGCGAGGAATTGAACGTCCCGATCATATTTCTCGGGAGCGACAAGCTGAGTTTCACCTCGAGCCTGACGGCGAAGGGATCGACGCTCGAGGTGAGCAAGATCCAGATCGACCAGGGCGAAGCGAAGTATGCGACTGCCTACGCTTCGCTTCCATTCACCTGGAGCAATCTCGGGACGGATCGCAAGGTATTTCCGCCTAACGGGGCGGTGAACATCAGTTTCCAATCGGAAAACCTCGATCTCGCCAAGCTCTTCCGCGACTTGGGCAAAGAACCGCCGGTGGCGGGGCAATTGAGCGTCAAACTGGAAGCGAAGGGGCCGCTAGATCAGCTCCAGGCAAGTCTCGACCTCACCTTGCAGAGCCTCCGCGCCGACGCCGCCAAACAGCTCAAACCGACCGACATCAATCTCTCGCTTCGCCTCCAGGACAACCGCCTGAACGCGAACGGCACAATCAAGCAGCCGCTCATCCAGCCGGTGCAGATCACTGCGCAATTGCCGTTCAACGTGGCGGAGGTAATCGCGCAGAAGAAGTTGAACGACCAGACGCCGATCCACGCCAGGGTCGAGATGCCGCGCAGCTCGATTAATTTCGTGCGCCAGTTCGTGCCGGCGCTGCGCCAGCTTGATGGCAGCCTGGCCTTGAACGTGAACGTCGGCGGCACCATCGCCAAGCCCGAGTTGAGCGGCGCGGCCGACATGAATATCAATGTCGCGCGCTTCGAGAACGCGACGCTTCCTGCCCTGACGAACTTCAAGGGGCTGCTCAATTTCCGCGACAACACCCTCAGCTTCGACCGCTTCGGTGGCGACCTTGCCGGCGGTCCCTTCACGCTCTCTGGGCGGATCACATTGCCGAAACTGACCGAGCCAAATTTCGATCTGCGGCTGAATGCGAAGAGCGTGCTCGTCGCGCGGAACGACAACCTGACCGCGCGCGTCGATGCCGACATCAAAGTCGAAGGCCCGCTCAACAGCGCGAGCGTAACCGGGCAGGTGCTAACGACGAACAGCCGCTTCCTGAAGGAGATCGAGATTATCCCGATCGGACTCCCGGGACGACCCGCGCCGCAACCCGAACCGCCTTCCGCGGCGCCCAGCCTTTCCTTTCCCGATCCGCCGTTGCGCGATTGGAAATTCGATATCGTGATCAAGAGCAAGGATCCGTTTTTGATCCGGGGCAATCTCGCGAGCGGCGAGGCCGTGATCGACATGAGAATGACGGGTACCGGCCTGCATCCGCAGCTCCAGGGGCAGGTGCGGCTGGACAGTTTCGACGCCACGCTACCGTTCAGCACGCTCTCAATCCGGCTTGGTTTCCTCTATTTCGATCCGGATGATCCGCTCAATCCGCGGATCGAGTTGCAGGGCGAATCGCTCATCCGCGACTACACCATTCACGTTTACATTTACGGGACGGCGAACTCGCCCCAGGCGGTCTTCAGCAGTGAGCCGCCGCTGCCCCAGGAGGAGATCATTTCGCTCCTCGCCACCGGCACGACACGGGAAGAACTGACCGGTGGCGGGAACGTCCTCGCGAGCCGCGCCATCCTCCTGCTCGGGAAGGAACTCTACCGCAAGATTTTCAAGAAAGGCGGCGGCGAAGAACCGAAAACCGATTCGATCTTTAACCGTTTGAGCGTGGAATTCAGCGGCGCGGATCCGCGGACGGGCGAGCAGACTGCGACCGCGAAATACAAGGTGAACGATCACGTCGTCCTGGTCGGCGATCTCGGCGTGGCCGGCGGTTTCCGCGGGCAGGTGAAATATCTGATTCGGTTCCGTTAAGATGCAGAAGTTTTCCCTTATCCTTTGCCTGTTTGGCCTAACGATCGCCTCCGTGCTGGGTCAGAACGCGGTGAAGTTGCCGCAGCAGGAGCAGCAGGAAAAGCAGAAGAAGGAGACGGCGAAGGTGCAGGAAAAGGTCGCGCAGCAGGCCAACCTGGAAATCCGCGGCAATACTGCTTTCGACGACAAAGAACTGCGCTCCCAACTCAAGGAACAGCTCACCTTTATCGCCGAGCAGGGCCTGAGCGCGGCGCGGGCGGATGACGCGGCGTTTTTCCTCGAGCTCTTTTACAAGAAACACGGCTACGCCAAGGTCAACGTCTCCTACACCATCGTCTCCGGGAATCGTTTCCGGCTCGATGTCTCCGAGGGGCCGCTGGTTCACCTGGGCGAGGTGGTGTTCATCGGGAGCGGGCAGTTGCCTAACGATAAGCTGTTCGACTATGCGGTCGGGCCGACGCGCTCCCGTTACTCCAAGGCGACGGCGCTGCTGCCGTTCGTGCCAGCCGACGTGGAGGAAGGCGTCGACCTGGTGCAGCGCTATTACATCTCGGAAGGTTTCATCGAGGCCGAGATCGAGCCGCCGACCTATCGCTATGTCCAGCCCGACTTGGTCGAGGCGCGGATCGTGATTCACGAAGGACGGAAGTATTTCTTCGGTAACATCAACTTCGTCGGGCCGACCATCTACGGCGGCGAAGCACTGCGCGGACAGTTGCTCGATCTGCTCCGGCAGCCCTACACCGAGGCGCGCCTGGCCGATATCCCGCGGCGGCTGCAATCTTATTTCAAAACGCGCGGCTACTACGCGGTGAAGGTCGATGCGGCCGGCGACCCGACGCTCGCGATCAATGGGAAGGTGCCGGTGCGGGTGACGGTGCAGCCGGGACCGGTTTATTACTTCGACGGGGTCACGGTGACAGGCACACGGCAATTGCGGCCGAGTTACTTGAAGAACCGGTTCAAGGATCTGCGCGGCAAGCCCTTCAGCCCCGAAGTGCTGGACAAACGTTTCCGCACCCTGATGCGGACGAGTCTGTTCAATATCCTTAAGATCAATCCCACGCCGGTGAACGAGAACGAGCTGCGACTCGACATCAATCTCGAGGAAGCCAAGCCGCAGGAGTTCGGGTTCTCGATCGGTTACGGCTCTTACGAGGGCGCGATCGTGGGTGCGTCCTACGCGAATCGCGATCTCTTCGGTTTCGGAAGGCCGATTACGACCTCGGTCGAATACACCCAGCGCAGTTACAAGGGCGAGATCCTGTTTGAGGATCCCTATCTCTTTAATACCGGCTTCGGCCTGGAACTGCGCCTGGCAGCGCTCTCTTTCGATTACGACGGCTACTCCAAGTTCGAACTCGGCGGCCGGCTCACCCTCCGGCGCCAGATCAGCGACGCCTATTCGATTGGTCTCGTTTTCGGCGGTCGCCACGAGGACATCACTGGCAGCGGCATCAAACAGCCCTTGCTCGGGGAAACCTCGTATTTCATCGGCTCGGTCGGTTTCACCCAGACGCTCGACCTGCGCAAAAACCCGCTCGTCGCGCCGCGCGGATTCGTTTTCGACAACACGGTCGATTTTGCCTCGGGCGCGTTCGGGAGCGACATCGAGCTTATCCGGGCGACGGGTCGCGCGAGCTACTATCTTTCCTTTGCGCCCGATCCGGGGCAGCTCACCGGCGAGGATTTGCAGAAATCGAGCCTGCAGAAATGGTTCGAGCGCAGCCTGCTCGCCTTCGGTGCGCGCGCCGGCATTGTTTATCCGCTCGATACCGCCGGGGTGAACCCGGCTTACGCGATTCCGATCGACGAGCGTTTCTTCAGCGGCGGGAGTACGACGGTGCGGAGCTTTTCCGAGCGCGATCTCGGGCCGCATAACGGGCGGGGTAATCCGATCGGCGGCGAGTTCTACAGCATCTTTAACGTCGAGTACACTTTTCCGATCTACGGCGAATTGTTAGGCGCGGTCTTCGTCGATGCGGGCAACCTTCTACCCGACGCGCGCGATCCGGGGTTGAACGATCTGCGTTACGGCATCGGCGCCGGCCTGCGTTACAACCTGCCGATCGGCCCGGTGCGGCTGGATTATGGAGTCAATCCGAGCCCCAAAGAGAACGAGGCCTTCGGCGCCTTCCATTTCAGCTTTGGCTTTGCATTCTAGCAGGCTCCCGCACGGTTAAGGATCAAAGACCGGGGCTTTGTCGGACCATTCCACCGCGTGCACGTGCACCGGATGGGCGAATCCTTTCAGCGCAACGTGGCCCAGCGTGTGGAAGGTCAACCCTTTCCCCATACACAATTCCGCCACCACGTTCGAGACCAGGATTTGGTCAGGCTCCGCCTGGGTGCAAAGCCGGCAGGCCAATTGCACAGTCGAGCCAAAGATATCCTGCGCGTGTTCGACCGGCTCTCCCGCGGCGGCCCCGATTCTGACCTTGAGCGGCAGGTCCCTCTGGTCACGCCGCGCAAACTCTCGCTGAATCTGCAACGCACATCGCACCGTGGCGGCCGCCGAGCGGAAGGAGGCCATGATTCCATCGCCGGTGTGTTTAATTTCGCGGCCTTGTTCGAGGGCGAGCGCGGCACGCACGATGGTGTCGTGGATGCGGAGAAATTCCATCGCCCCCTCGTCGCCCAGGCGTTCGGTAAGCGAAGTCGAGCCGACGATGTCGGTAAACATCACCGTCCGAATCGCAGAATCGAGCTCGCCATCCGGGAAGCTGACTACTCCCGTGGCATCCACGTTGCCCCCGCCCAGAAACGCGTCGACCATGTCCGGCTCCACTTCGATGATTTTCTCTGCGAGAAAACCATGTGCGGCCCGGTGCACTGCCGCTGCCGCGTTCGCACTGGGCGCGTCAATCAGGCAGAAGCCTTTGCCGCAACTTTCATTAAACCAATACTTCTGATACTGGACGCCGAACTTTTCCTGCGTCTGAAGATCTGCCCCGTGCGCGTGCGCCATCTCCTCCCGAGTCGCTCCCGGAAGCTCATGAATATCCATGAAGAGCGGCATCGGTACCGGAAAAATAGACTGGGTCCTTCTGACTTTCCAGCCTTAATCCGCTCGCCTTTCAAACCGAGATTCGTGCCCTCGGCCGACGATTTTCTCTCGACCGCGGCCAGCCCGCGGCGGAACGTTTGGCTTCAAATGGCGGAGGTCGAGAAAGAGATCGAGCTCGAGCTCGCCCATGTCCTCCTCATCGACATGGTCGGCTATTCGAAGCTCCTGACTAGCGAACAGCATCGCCTGCTCGAATTGCTTAATCAGATTGTGCGCGGGACGGAGCAGTTTCGGCGGGCGGAAGCGAGCGAGCGTCTGATCACCGTTCCAGCCGGCGATGGGATGGCACTCGTCTTTTACAACACGCCGGAAGCCCCGGTCGAATGCGCCTTGGAGATCAGTCGCGCGATCCGCGAGCGCCCCGAGCTAGACCTGCGCATGGGAATCCACAGCGGATCAGTGAGCGGAGTGACGGACGTGAGCGGTCGGGCGAACGTGGCCGGCGCGGGCATCAACGTGGCGCAACGGGTGATGGATTGTGGCGATGCCGGGCACATCCTGCTCTCGCGCCGGGTGGCCGAGGATTTGGAGCAATATGGCCATTGGCGACCCTATCTGCACGACTTGGGCGAGTGCGAGGTGAAACACGGGGTGCGGTTGCGGATCGTGAACCTTTACACCGGTGAGTTGGGCAACCCCGAGCTGCCGCAAAAATTCAAAAGCTCAAGGCGCGCTCGTTGGATGACTCCGGTGCGGATCGGCATCGCCCTGGCGCTCCTGCTCGCGACGACCGCGGCTTCCATCTATCTCACCCGAATCGGGAAAAGCTGGCGGCGGGGATCATCCGCGCCGATTCAGGAAGCGCGGCAGCGTTTAATCTCGAACTTTCCGGGTTCCCATACCGACGCCACTTTCTCACCGGACGGCAGCCGAATCGCCTTCATCAATACGATCGATGGATCGTCGCACGTGTGGGTGAAGGCACTGGCTGAGGGGGAACCGATCCAACTAACCTCGGGGAAGGAAGAAGCGAACCGTCCGCGCTGGTCGCCAGGAGGCGATGAAATCGTTTTCACCCGGATTGCGGAAGGCGCTCGGAGTATTTACTCAGTGCCGGCCGGTGGCGGCACACCGCGCAAGGTGATCGAAGGCGGCCAGAACGCGAACTGGAGCTGGGACGGAGGCAGACTCGTCTTCGAGCGCGGCTACGAGGTCTGGACGGCAAAACGGGATGGAAGCGACCAGCGGCGGGTGGAAGGCATTCCGCCGACCGATCTGCTGCTCGCGCCTCGCATGCCGGCTTTCTCGCCGGATGGATCTTTGATTGCCTTCTTCCAAAACGATCAGGGGCCGATCGGCGATTACTGGGTGATTCCGTCGGGCGGCGGAACAGCGCGGCGCCTCACTTCCGACGTGATCTTCGGCGGCGCGCCGGTCTGGATGCCGGACGGGCAGTATCTTGTTTTTCCGTCGCAGCGTGGGGGAAGTCTTACCCTGTGGCGCGTTGCCCGCGACGGCGGGGAACCTGAACCGGTCTTGCGCGGCGCAGGCGAAGATACAGAACCAGCCATCGCCCGCGACGGGGGCAAGCTCATTTACACCAACACGCGCAAGCGTCACACCCTCATGCTGACCGATGCGAAAACCGGCGAGTCACGCGCGATACGAGAAAGCCGGCTCCAGATGGTTGATCCTTCCTTTTCGCCCAACGGCAGCCGGGTCGCCTTTTTTAGCGTCACTGAAACCGGCGACGTCCATCTGTTTACGATCAATGTCGACGGCAGCAATCTGGTGCAATTGACGCAAGGCCGCGGTGAACAAAACACCATCCCGCAATGGGCGGCCGACGGGAAAACCATTTATTTTTACCAAACTCTCCCGACCGTTTCCTTCCGCAAGATTCCTGTCACGGGCGGGAAAAGCATCGAGGTGGTGCCGGGTTGGGAATGGGGAACACAAAACCACGCCGGGGTGGATCCGGAACAAAAGCGCATCGTCTACACCCGGATGGATCGCGGTCTGGCGGCGGCGACGATGTTGCGGGAGATCCAGAGTGGGAAGGAGACCGCCTTCACTTTGCCTCTGCACCATTGCCGGTGGTCGCACGACGGAAAATTCATCGCCGGCAGCTACTTCCCGGGCGGACAATGGAAGCAGTCGGAGATTCAGGTCTGCACCGTCGCGGATAACACATGCGAGAAAATCGCTTCCGGATACTTTCCGAAATGGGCCGATGACGATTCGCGGCTTTTCTACGCTGCCATCAGTGATTTCGTCGGCACCGAAGTCTGGTCGGTCTCCCGCGATGGCACCGATTCACGTAAAGCCGCTGAGTTGCACCCGATAACCTCGGTCAACAATTTCTTCGCGGTCTCACAGGGGCGGATCGTTTGGGTGAAGTTCGAGCAAAACAAAAGCGAATTGTGGCTGGCCGATTTGTAGCGGCTGAGGCCAGAAAGATCTGCGATTTGACCGCCTAAGCCAAGCCGCCCACTCGACGGAGTGCGTGTTAGACACGGAAGCTGCCGCCCGCAGCCATTCTCGGGATTGCGAGAGAGGCGTCCTGCCGTTATAATTCAGGCGGTCGCACCCGACACGCCGTTAGGCGGGCCACTACCGAAACACGCATATGGAAACAACACTCGAAGCACCAAAAACCGCCGCCGCCGCGCAGACCGATTTCCTTCCGCTCGAAGGGACCGATTACGTCGAATTCTATGTCGGCAACGCCAAGCAGGCGGCTCATTTCTACAAAACCGCTTTCGGCTTTCAAAGCCTGGCCTACGCCGGGCCCGAGACCGGCATGAAAGACCGCGCCAGCTACGCTATCCGCCAGAACAAGCTCACCTTCGTTCTGACCACGCCGCTGCGGCCGGAAGGTCCGATCTCGGAGCACATCCACAAGCATGGCGACGGCGTGAAGGTGCTCGCCCTCCGGGTGCAGGACGCCACTTCCGCCTGGAAAGAAACGACCCAGCGCGGCGGTAAGAGTTATCTCGAACCGAAAAAAATGACTGACGACCAAGGCGAGGTCGTGCTCAGCGGCATTCATACTTACGGCGACACGGTCCATCTTTTTGTAGAGCGCAAGAATTACCAGGGGCCATTCCTGCCCGGCTACGTGAAATGGGATCCGGGTTACGAGACCGAGCCGACCGGGCTCGAGTACGTCGATCATTGCGTCGGCAACGTCGGTTGGAACCAGATGAATCCCAGGGTCAAATTTTACGAGGAGGTGATGGGCTTCCGCAACATCCTCACCTTCGACGACAACGATATCTCGACCGAATAATCCGCGCTCATGAGCAAGGTCATGAGCAACGGCAACGGCTTTGTGAAGTTCCCGATCAACGAACCCGCCGAAGGCAAAAAGAAGTCGCAGGTGGAAGAGTATCTCGATTTCTACGGCGGCGAAGGCGTGCAGCACGTCGCGATCGCGACTAAGGACATTGTCGCCACCGTGACCGAGCTGCAAGCGCGCGGGATCCAGTTTCTTAATATCCCGGCCAGTTATTACGAGACCGTGCTCGATCGCGTCGGCAAGATCGACGAAGACCTCGCACCGTTGCAGAAACTCGGCGTCCTGATCGATCGCGATGAGGAAGGTTACCTGCTCCAGATCTTTTCCAAGCCGTTGGAAGATCGGCCGACCCTCTTCTTCGAAATCATCCAGCGCAAAGGCGCGAAGAGTTTCGGCAAAGGCAACTTCAAGGCGCTCTTTGAGGCACTCGAAAAAGAGCAGGATCTTCGGGGTAATTTATAACAGGAGGGTAAAAAGACATGCCGCAATATCAAAAGCTCGGGGAACTGCCGAGCAAGCATCACATCTGGTTTCACCGCAATGGCTCGTCCAACGGCGGTTACAAGAACGAGGGCATCGCCTACGAACACGTCATGACGACGGAAGGATTCAACGAGGCCTACTCGATCATGTATCACATTCGCCCGCCCACCCGGGTGCGCAGTGTGGAACTGCTGAAGTGCGAAGAGCTGAAGAAGGCGATCGATAGCCCGCTGCGGCATCATCATCTTAAAACCGCCGACATCCCGCGCCGCGGCGACGTTTACACCGGCCGCGTCCCGATGCTCTTCAACCAGGACATCATCGCCTACCGCTGCAAGCCGGAGAAAAATTTCGGGCAGTATGAGTTCTTCAAGAATGGCGGCGCTGACGAAATCATTTTCGTCTTCAAGGGCAAGGGCGTGCTGGAGAGCCAGTTCGGGAAACTTCCTTACAAGCCTGAAGATTACATCGTCATTCCGCGTGGCATCACTTACCGGCTCGTGCCCGATGATCCGCAGCAGGAAGACTATCTCATTCTTGAATCAACCGGGCCGGTGCGCATTCCGCGCCGCTATCTCAATCACGACGGCCAGATTCGGATGGGATCGCCCTATTCGGAGCGCGACTTTCATGGACCGACGGAGCTGATCACGATCGACAGTGACCAGGACGTGGAGATTCTGGTCAAAGACGGTCCCCGCCTAACGAAAGTGGTGAATGCACATCATCCTTTCGATGTGCTCGGCTGGGACGGTTACGTTTATCCCTACACCTTTAACGCGGCCGACTTCGAGCCGATCACTGGCGCGGTCCACCAACCGCCGCCGATCCATCAGACCTTTGAGATTCGCGGTTACGTCGTCTGCACCTTCGCCCCGCGGATGCTCGATTATCACCCCGAAGCGGTCAAAATCCCGTGGGTGCACGACAACGTCGAAGCGGACGAAGTGCTCTTCTACGTCCGCGGCAACTTCGGTTCCCGCCGCGGCATCGAGGCGGGCTCGATCACACTCCATCCGCGCGGTATCCCGCACGGCCCGCATCCCGGCACGATCATGGCGAGCAAGGACGCGGAGCGAACGGAAGAACTGGCGGTCATGTTCGACACCGAGCACACGCTCGAGCTGACGGAGCAGGCGGTGAATCTGGACGACGAGAAATACCCGCTCAGCTGGCTTGACTAGGCGTTTCCATCCATTTGTTCTCGGCGGTTCAGACGCTAAGCTCTCGCCGTGCAGGATAACGATTTCGATACTTCCGAGCGCCTGATCTTAGAGCGCAATCGTCTTCAGGCTGGCCGCATCCAGAAGATGGAGGGCGTGTTCGGCCAGCTCCTTGACGCCGTGGGGGAAGACCGCGGCCGGCAGGGTTTGCTCAATACGCCGGCCCGCGCTGCGCGCTCCTTCGAGTTTCTTACCCAGGGCTATCGGCAGACGGTCGAGGAAGTCGTGAACGACGCCATTTTCGACTCCGATGCGAGCGAGATCGTGATGGTGAAAGACATCGAGCTTTACTCGATGTGCGAGCACCATCTTCTGCCCTTCATCGGCAAGGCGCACGTCGCTTACATCCCGCAGGGGAAGGTGATCGGCCTTTCCAAGGTCGCGCGCATTGTTGATGTCTTCGCCCGTCGCCTCCAAATCCAGGAACAGCTCACGACCCAGGTCGCAGATGCGCTTATGCAGGCGCTGCATCCGTTAGGCGTGGCAGTCGTGATCGAGGCCAAGCATCTCTGCATGATGATGCGCGGGGTGGAAAAGCAGAACTCGATCATGAAGACCTCCTGTCTTCTGGGCAGTTTCAAGGAGGACGCGCGCACCCGCGGCGAATTCCTCGCCCTCCTCAAATGAGGGTGCGCGAAAAAGCCGCTGTAGCTGTAGCCGGGGACGCTGTCCCCGGCAGGGGTAAAATATCTAAAGGGATTAGCGCTTCTTCTCGCCGACCGGGGACAGCGTCCCCGGCTACAGCGAACGCCGCCCGTTAGTCATGCTGCTCACCGTCAGCAAACGTCTCGAATTCTCCGCTTCCCGCCGGCTCTTTCATCCAGCCTGGTCGGAGGCCGAAAATCTCGCCGCTTTCGGTCCCGAGAGCGCGGCGCGGTACGGCACCGGACGCAATTACGTCGCTTACTTCGTTTTCAGCGGTGAGGTCGACACGGAGAACGGCATGCTGGTTAACATCAGCGAAATCAAGGCCCGGGTGGAGGAGGTCCTGCATGGGCGCTTCGACCACAAATTTCTGAATGAAGATCACCCGCATTTCCGCGACGTCGTCCCGACCGCGGAGAATGTCGCTCGCCGGCTCTTCATCGAAGTCGAGCCACTCTTTCACGATCTCGAAGCCCGCCTCGTGGCGTGTCATCTGGTCGAGACGCCGGAGCGGAGCGCGACCGTTTACGCCGATGGATTGAGCGAGGGAAATTACTGGTGCGAATTCTCCGCCGCCCGGCAAACGATGTCGCCCCATCTCAGCGTGGAGGAGAACAATGTGCTCTTCGGCAGCGCCGCTTCGCCTCACGGCCACGGGCATCATTACCGCGCCCGCCTGACTTTTCGCGAAGAGACGCGCCCGGGCGAAGTCGGGCAATGCCTCGCTTCGCTCCGGGACGAGCTCGACCACAAGAATCTCAACCAAGAAGTTCCCGGCCTAACGAATCTGCCGAAGACGAGCGAAAGCCTCGCGCAATACCTTCACGCCCGGGTCGCGGCGCAACTTCCTCTGCATCGCGTTCGTTTGCACGAGCGGGAAGATTTTTTCGCGGAGTATTGGACGGGCGGAAATTATTTCCTCGGCATGCAGCGCCCCTTCAGTGCCGCCCATCGGCTGCACGCGCCCGCTCTCTCCGCGGATGAGAACGTAGCCCTCTACGGCAAGTGCAACAATCCGCGCGGCCACGGTCATCGCTACCTCGTGGAGGCGACGATCGACGGGCCCTATGACGAACGCAGCGGCACCCTTTACGATTTTGTTGCGTTGCGCGACGGGATCGATCGCGCCCTCTCTCCCTGGCAGGACAAACATCTCGATCTCGAGACGGAGGAGTTTGGGGAAAAGCCCTCCACCGGTGAAAATATCGTGCGCGCGCTCTGGCCAAAATGTAGCGCCCGGCTCGATGACCGCTTGACCCGTCTGCGTCTCTGGGAGACGCCGAACAATCGCTTCACCTTGCGTCGTTAGGCGAACCCCGGCCGCTTGTCCCTCGCGTGCGCGTCGCTTAGCCTTCGCCCATGGCGACATCGCGATCGGCTACGCGTCTGGAGGACGATATCAGCATCCACATCTTCACCGTCTCCGCCGGGATGGTGGGTGTTTGCCTGACGGTGATCGGTCTGCTGCGCGTCATCATTACCCTGCGCAAGGCGGACACGTTTGCCGACAACCTCCTCGCCATCGACGCCTGCCTTTTCCTCATCTCCTGCCTCTCATCCTATTGGGCGCTGCGGACCCGGGGTGGGCGACGCATGTATCGGGTGGAACGTTTCGCCGATCTGGTTTTTATCCTGGCGCTGCTTCTGATGGTGGCGGTCTGCGCCTTCGTCACCTTCGCCATCGCGGTGAATCGCTGAGCATGACTGCTTCCCAGTTTCGACGCCTCGCGCTCAGCCTGCCCGAGGTGAACGAGAACTCGCATATGGGGCATCCGGATTTTCGGGTCGGGAACAAAATCTTCGCCACCCTC
This sequence comes from Chthoniobacterales bacterium, assembly GCA_038198605.1. Lineage (GTDB taxonomy): Bacteria > Verrucomicrobiota > Verrucomicrobiia > Chthoniobacterales > UBA10450 > Palsa-1392. Next base: position 44,450 of record JBBPZS010000094.1, read on the forward strand.
GGCTATCCCGATGCGGAATGCGGCATGGTCAAGCTGACTCCGGAGCAGCAGGCTGAACTTCTCCGGGCGGCGCCAGAAACCTTTCGCCTAGCGGCAGGCGCGTGGGGCCGGAGCGGGAGCACGATTGTTCGCCTCTCCTCGGCTGGGTTGGTCATGCTCCGTCCCATCTTGCGGCAGGCGTGGGAGAATGCGCGCACGTCGCCTCCGCTGCGGAAGCGGCGGCCCTGTCGTTAGGCCGATTCCAAAAAGGTTTCGCCCTGTCGAGTCGCGTCCGCCAGCAACTTGCAAAGGACGAGCCGTGCCGGAAAGGTGGCAGGATGGAGAAGTCGGCGGCAATCGAAAGCGCGGTAGCGGCGGAAAATCTGCTCGGGTCGAGCGCAACCAACATCCGGCGAACGCTCGAGAACACGGCTTCGCCGATCGCCGCGCAGTCGATCGGCGAACTGATCGAGGCCGGTCGTTGGACGGAGTTGAACGACCGTTTTTATCGGTCACTCGCTTTTGGCACCGGCGGAATCCGCGGCCGCACCATCGGCAAAGTGGTGACCGCCGCGGAACGCGGCACGCCTAACGAACTGGGCCGCCCGCAGTATCCCTGCGTCGGCACGAACGCGATGAACTACGACAGCGTCGCCAAAGCCACCCAGGGACTGGCGGAATACTTGTGCGAGTGGTTCCAGCGCGAAGGCCGGAGTGGCCGCCCGAAAATCGTCATCGCGCATGACACCCGTTTTTTTTCCTCCGATTTCACCCGCCTCGCGGCCGAAGTCGCGGCCCGGAACGGCTGTGACGCCTGCATCTTCGACGGCCCGCGTTCCACCCCCGAGCTTTCCTTTGCCGTGCGTTACCTGCGCGCTGATGCCGGCGTGGTCGTGACCGCGAGCCACAACCCGTCGCATGATAACGGCTACAAGGTTTATTTCGGCGACGGCGCCCAGGTGGTGGAACCGCACGCCAGCGGGATCATCGAGAAGGTGAACGCCGCCGGCACTTCCGCCCCTAACGAATCGCACGGAGACATCACCACCCTCGGCGCGGAAGTGGACGAAGCTTACATGGCGCGGCTCGAGACTCTCGTGCTCGACCCGGACCTGGTCCGGGCGCAGGGCGATTTGCGCATCGTCTTCACTCCGATCCACGGGGTGGGCGGCGTCATTATCAAGCCGATGCTGAAGCGGCTCGGCTTCACCTTCGACGTGGTCGAGGAACAGGATCAGTTCGATGGCCGCTTCCCAACGGTGAAGTCGCCCAACCCGGAAAATGCCGAGGCCCTGAAGCTGGCGATCGAGCTGGCGAAAACACAGAAGGCCGATCTCGTGATCGCGACCGATCCCGATTGCGACCGGATGGGCGTCGCGGTCCGGAGCGCCGAGGGCGAAATGAAATTGCTCACGGGAAACCAGATTGGCGCCCTCATTTCCTATTACCGCGCGACGAAACTTTTCCAGCAGGGCGTGCTCAACGCGGAAAACGCAGAGCGTGGCGTCATCATCAAGACCTTCGTCACGACCGACCTGCAAAAGGCGATTGCGGAAAAGTTTGGCCTGCGCTGTGTCGAAACCCTGACCGGCTTTAAGTACATCGGCGCCAAGCTGGAAAAATACGAGCGCGCGCTGGCTGCGGAATTGCAGGACGATTATCGCGATCTCTCCGAAGAAGAAACGCGCCGCCTGCGGCTGGCGTATTCCGCCTATTACATCTTTGGAGGCGAGGAGAGTTACGGCTACAGCGGGGCGGATTTCGTGCGCGACAAGGATGGGAACGGGGCCGCGATCATGTTCTGCGAAGTGGCGGCGCACGCCAAGTCGCTTGGCCTAACGATCGACGGTTTGCTCGACCAGATTTATCGCGAGCTCGGCTTCTATTCCGAAAAGAACGGCGCGCTCACGTTCGAGGGCGCGGAAGGCGCGGCCAAGATCCAGCGCCTCCTCGCCACCTATGTGCAGAACCCGCCTAACGACATGCTGGGGAGCAAAGTGACTTCGGTCCGCAATTTCGAAACGGATACGGTCCGGGACGTGGAAGGGGACGAAATCCCGCGGGAAAAGATGCTGATTTTTACCCTGGCCGACGAGACCCGGGTGGCGGTGCGCGGCTCTGGGACCGAGCCCAAGATCAAGTACTACCTTTTTGCGCAACGCCGTCCTTCGGGGAAGCAGTTCAGCGCGGAAGAACTCGCTTCTCTCAAGCCGGAAGTGGAAGAGAAACTCGAGGCCCTCTGGAAATGGTTGCAGGAGGACGCCAAAACGAGAGCCGGCTAGCGCCTCCGCGACTGTAGACGCTTCGCTGTGCGAAGCGCGGGGGACGACTCCGTCGCAAAACCCGCGCCCGCGCCTCCCAGAGGGAGGCGTCTACAAGACTGCAGGAAGACGCCAACGAGAGCCGGCTAGTGTCGTCGCGAATCCTGTAGACGCTTCGCTGTGCGAAGCGCGGGGGACGACTCCGTGGCAAAGCCCGCCCCCGCGCCTCCCAGAGGGAGGCGTCTACAAGGCTGCAGGAAGACGCCAACGAGAGCCGGCTAGCGCCTCCGCGACTGTAGACGCTTCGCTGTGCGAAGCGCGGGGGACGACTCCGTCGCAAAACTCCCAGAGGGAGGCGTCTACAGGGAGGCAGCTACAGGGGGGCGGCAAGGTCGGCTACAACGACAGCACCAACGACAAAATCGTGGTCGCCGCTCGACATCTGGCGGCGCGCAGACACAGTTGTTGGCCATGAGCGATATCAGTCTCAACGGCGGTGAAATCTCGATCCTGAAAACGGTCGGGCTCGGCGGCGGCATAATGGCGGGCGCGCAACTGGCCGATCGCATGGACGAGATGGAAGGCGCGGAGTTCCTCGATACGCTCAGCGGCCTGATGTCGCAGGATTACATCGTCTCGAACAAGGTGAATGTGCGGACGATGGACGATGTGAAGTCGGCTTCATTTCGCGTCAACCCGGCCCACGCCCGCGACCTGAAGGACGCGGTTTATCCGTCGCGGCAGAAGGCAGACACCGGACGCCGCAAGCGCCGCTCCTGATTTTCGAGTGAGCGAACTTTCGCCGATCCGGAAATGGATTCAGCTCTGGCCGTGGTTTGCCGCGCTCTCGACCGGCGTTCTCGGCACGCTTTGTTTCGCGCCTTTTGAACAAAGCTGGATTTGCTGGATTGCGCTCACGCCGCTCCTGACGGCGGTCTGGTTTTCGGGCGAAGGAAAGAAGCGCCGCTGGCTGCGCGATCTGTTTCTCGGCTACGTCGCCGGAGTGATTTTTTTCTGGGGCGTCTTTTCCTGGCTTCATACCGTGACCGTGCCAGGCATGATCATCGTCGGTCTTTACATGGGCGTTTACTTCGCGCTCTGGGCCTGGCTGGCCGGTCTGTTGCGGCCGCGCCAACCGCTGCCCGCGCCCGCTCCGCGGCGCCACGCCTGGCCGCCCGTTCAGCCGGACGAGGCGTCGCCGGAAGCGCGTTCGCCCTGGCTGAATTCCTTCCGCAATCTCGGCCTCGCGCTCATTCTCGCCTCCGGCTGGACCGCGTTGGAATGGGTCCGGAGCTGGATGTTCAGCGGCTGGGGCTGGAACGGACTTGGCGTGCCATTGCACGACGTCCTGCCGATCATCCAGATCGCCGAGATCACCGGAGTGGCCGGGCTTTCCTTCGTGGTCGCCTTTGCCAACGTCATCGGGGTCGCGACGGTGCGGCGTTTCACGATCGAGAGCCGGGTCCGGAAACGGCGGCCGCATTACGATTTTACCCTCACCCTGGCGGGCATTGTCGGCCTTTGCGGTTATGGCATTCGGCAGCTCCAGATGCCGGCGGAAACCGAACCGCTGCGAGTGGCGGCGGTGCAGGCGAATATTCCGCGTGATGAAAAATTCAGCCCCGAGTTTCAGGCAAAAATCTTCGCGCAATTTGAGCGCCTGACCCGTGTCGGCCTCGCCACCCAGCCACCGCCGAAACTGGTGATCTGGCCGGAAAGCTCCACTCCCGCGCCGGCGCTGCTCGATGAGATAAACTATCGTTTCGTCATGGATCTGGCTGGCTCTATCCAGACCGACCTGCTCCTCGGTACGATCGACGCCGACCAACAGGGCGACTACAACGCGGCTCTGTTCGTGCCCAAGGGGGGAAGCGGCGACGCCGTCCAGATCTATCGCAAACTGCATCTCGTGCCCTTCGGCGAGTACGTCCCGGGCCGGCATACCGTGCCCTTTATTTCCGCCATCGTGGGCAACCAGGTGCCGGCCGATTTTACTCCCGGGAAAGAGGCAACGGTTTTTCGCCTAACGACGGACCAGGTGAAGGTGGCGCCGCTGATTTGTTTTGAAGATACGCTCGGGGAATTGACCCGGCAGTTTGTCCTGCGCGGCGCCAACCTGCTCGCGAACGTGACCAACGACGGCTGGTTTCTGCGTTCGGCCGGCTCGCAGCAGCACCTCGCCAATGCCGTCTTCCGTTGCGTCGAGACGCGCCGGCCGATGGCGCGCGCCGCCAACACCGGCGTGACCTGTTTCGTGAATCGCTTCGGCCGCGTCACCCAGGTCCTGCTCGATGCCAAAGGAAGCCAGTTCACAGAGGGCGTGCTCACCGGCACGGTGGCGGTTCCGACCGAGGGCCAGCTGACGTTTTATGTCCGGCACGGCGAGCTCTTCGCGAAAAGTTGTGGTGTGATCGCCTTGCTCTTTCTCTTGACTCAGACGCCGCGGCTCGTTAGGCGAAAAGACCAGCCCAAATGAGCGACCCAGTAATCTTTGCCCGCGGTCTGCGCAAATCCTATGGACCGCTTGAGGCAGTGAAGGGGATCGACTTCGAGGTCAGCGAAGGTGAAGTCTTCGGGCTGCTCGGGCCGAACGGCGCCGGTAAAACGACCACGGTCGAGATTCTCGAAGGACTGCGGCCGCGGACCGGGGGCGACGTCAAGGTGCTCGGTTTCGATCCCGATCGGCAGAAGCAGGCGTTGAAAGATCGCATCGGAGTTTGTCTTCAGGCAACGAACCTGCCGGATAAGATCAAGGTCCACGAAGCGCTCGATCTTTTCGGCGCCTTCTACACCAAAAACGTCGACGGCGACGCGCTTCTCCGTCGCCTGCAACTGTGGGAGAAACGCGAGGCCGGCTACGCCACCCTCTCCGGCGGCCAGAAGCAGCGTCTCGCCCTCGCCCTCGCCCTGATCAACGACCCGCAGATGCTTTTTCTGGACGAGCCGACGACCGGGCTCGATCCGCAGGTGCGGCTGGAGATTCGCGATTTGATCGAGGAACTGCGGGCCGAGAAACGCACCATCCTGATGACGACCCATTACATCGAGGAAGCGGAGCGGCTCTGTGACCGGGTCGCGATCATCGATGACGGAGTCATCATCGCGATCGGCTCGCCGCGCGAGCTACAGGAAAAAAGTGAAACGCAATCGAGCGTCGAGATCTCGTTAGGCCAGGCGCTTCCGCCGGGCGATTTACCGGAATGGCCGGGGACAATCCGGACGATCTTGAGCGAGGACC
>JBBPZS010000095.1:0-11946 GCA_038198605.1 Chthoniobacterales bacterium
GAAGAGCCCAGGCGTCTCTCCGCAGCGACTCACACCCTCTTCTTTTCCTTCCTGCGATCGAAGCTTCCCTCCTCACCAGGCTTCACTCTTGCCTGACATTCGCATTTTCCTTAGCGAAGCTCCTTTTGGGCAACACGCCCTTATAAAGACGTGACCCCGATGCGCCCCCTTTTTGGATACGACGGCACTCAAGGCTCGGGAGTTTATGCGTTCAACCAGGGCCATCTTGGAATCAACTTGGGCGGGATGCTGAGTGGCGTGATGTATAATGCCTATACTAACCTTGGTGGACTGTCTTACAATGGCAAGCCAGTTAAGGGTCAGCGGGGGTCAGAGCTAACTATCGACACAAGTCGCTAGGTTGGATCTGCTTCATCGCTCAAGGCGGCGATCACGTATGAAGGCAAAAGGCTAGCGCAGGTTTGCTGCATTGAATAAAGCCGAGCTGGCTCGGGAACGCGCGCGCTAAGCTAAGGTTTCGTCGCCGCGAACCAGGGAGTCTCGGCGGTTTCCCGTTGCGGCAGGAGCATGGTGAGACATTTGCAGGCCCCGCCGGCCTTGAGGAATTCCGTCATCGGCAGCGGGTGACAATTGAAGCCGCGTTCGCCTAACGATTCCATCAGCTTCGGCGCCCCCTGCGGCAGGACCACTTCGCGGTCGAGCACGACCGCGTTGCAGGAAAAGTGCGCCGCCTCTTCCTCGACCACGTCGATCAGATTCGGCACATGATTGCGGATCGCGCGCTGGCCGTATTCGTCGAAGGCGGCCGGAAACCAGACGGCGCCGCCATCGGTCAGCGGACAGAAACAGGTATCGATGTGATAAAAGCGCGGATCAACCAGCTCGACCGAGATGACGCGACATTCAAAAATCTCGCCGACACTGCGATGCGCGCTCACGTCTGTGCGAAATTTGTAACCGCAGAAAAGCGCGTCGCCGGCAAAGAGCGCGTCGCCTTCACCTTCGAAAAATTGGTCCTCCGGCAACCAGACGATTTCATAGCCCTGCGCTGACATCCAATCGGCGAAGAGGGGCGCTTCCGCAGCCCGCTCTTTGTGCCGGAAATTGCTCGGGACAAACTTCTTTCCCACGGCCAGGCCGGCGTTGGCGGTGAAAACCATGTCGGGCAGTTTCGGCTTGGGCGGCACGAGGTTCACGTTGCAGCCGAGACTAACGAGTTTCTCGTGCAACCCGCGCCACTGCGCCTGAACGAGCGGCGTATCGGCGCCGCGGGCCCGGCTCATCCACGGGTTGATCTCGTATTCGATGCCGTAGTGATCCGGCGGACAGAGCAAAAGGTCGCGCATAAATCCTCGGCCTAACGATCGGCTTCGATGAAATCGGTCAGCTCGCGCAGGAAGGGCTCGATGTCGGTCACGAGACCGACCGCCTGGAAGCTGCCGCGATCGGCCAGCTTCGTCACCACTCCGGGATTGATGTCGACGCAGAGTGTTTTCACGTGGGCCGGGAGTAAATTTCCGACCGCGATCGAATGCAACATCGTGCCCATCATGACGGCGATCGTCACTCCCTCAATTTTCGCGCGCATCGCTTTCTGCGCCTCGATCGCGTCGGTGATGACATCGGGCAGCGGCCCGTCGTCCCGGATCGAGCCGGCGAGGACGAAGTCGACTCCGTTCTTCACGCAGGTGTACATGATACCGCGGGTGAGCAGGCCACTTTCGACCGCCTGTTTGATCCCGCCGACGCCGCGGACGGCGTTGATCGCGCGCATGTGGTTCTGCGTTCCCTGGTCGGCCAGCGCACCGTGCTCGAGATTCACGCCTAACGAAGTCTCAAAGAGCGCGTTCTCGATGTCGTGCACGGCCAGCGCGTTGCCGGCGAAGAGCAGGTTGACGTAGCCCCACTCGATCAATTTTTCGAAATGCTCGGCGGCTCCTGTATGGACGATCGCGGGACCGCCGACCACGAGAATGCGGCCGTTTTATTCCCGCGAGCGCTTGAACTCGCGCGCCATTTCGCGGATGACCGCGCTCTTCGGTTTTTCGATCGAGACGTTGCTCGACATGAAGCCAAAGACATCGGCCCGGGCGGTCGAGCGCTGCAAGGGGACGACCCGGATGCCCTGGTGGCCGACCACGATCTGCATCCCTTTTTTCACGCCGTAAAACTTGACCGGCTGCGCTGTCTTCGCTTTGGGATCGATCACGATCGCGCTGTCCATCAGGGCCGGTTTTACTTCCACTTCGCCATCATCGAGCTGGACGAAAGTCTGCTGGTTGGTCGTGACGTAGAATCCCTCCGGGTAAACCCCATCCGTCGGTGCCTTGGCCAGTTGCACACTTTTCTTTTCCGTAACCTCGGCTCCATGCTGCCGCATCCGCAGGAGGAGCTGGTCGAGTTCGTCGGCACTGGGCGCATCGACCTCGATCCGGGCGAAACTCGGATCGGCCCTGTTCTCGCCGATCTTGATTTCGCCGATTTTAAAGGTGCTTCCGCGGGCGATGATCTCGTCCAGGACCTTGGGCAGGATGAGAGAGTCGATGATGTGGCCGCGCAGCTCGATGGTCTCGGTTGGCATCGCCGGAACTTAGCCAGAGAACGCATCCGCGCCAGTTCGAGCCTGACTAACGAGTTGGCCGGACCGGACTTCCCGTGCGCAAGGCCGGGTCGATTTCCGCTTGTAGACCGCGCCTGCGCAGATATTTAATGCAGCCTTTTCCTTCGCCCACGCCGTGAACGATCCCGAAACACCCACCACGCCATCCGAAAACGGTTTTCACATTTCGGATGAACCGGTCCTTCGTGCGCGCGGGCTCTCCGGCGATGGCACGCGCGCCGGCGCCCTGCCCGCGTTCCACGACACCGATCTGCTTTACGTCATCGCGCGCGATCCGAAGTCGCTTTTCATTTATTGGGATCTGAATTGGAGACGCGTCTTTGCCGGCGCCGGGCTCTCGCCCCGGCAGGTGCACCTCCGCATTTATCGCCTCGATGGAGCGGTCGAAGCCACCCGCGAGATCAATCCTTTTCTTGGTCATTGCTACGCCGAGGTCGGGACCGCGGGCACGGGCTACTATTGTGAGCTCGGTTGTTTCGAGGGCGAGGAATGGACCAGCCTGGTCCGCTCCGGCAAAGCTGCGACTCCGGCCGATCGCATGGCGGAGGATCTTTCGGCCCAATTCGCCACCCTCCCGCTGCACCTGAGCTTCCAGCGCATGCTCGATATCCTGCGCGTGACGCAGGAGGAGGGCGCGAATCTGGCGCAGACGGTGGCAGCGCTACAGGAAATGGCCCGCGCCGGCGGTGGCAACGGCCAGTCGCACCTGAGCAGCAACGGAGCGCCCGTCTCCGAGTTGCAAACTCTTTTGCAGACGCCCGAACCAGCGGCGCCTACCACCGAGGAGCGTGCGCAATGGAGCAAACTCGCGGATGAGCTGGACGCCGCCCCCTGGGGCGGCGCGAGCGGCAGCGGCCTGGGCGGAAGCACCCCCGCCTAACGACCAAGGCGACGAAATCAATTCGCCCTTGAGAGCGGCAAATGAGGCCGGGGAAATAAATCTCGTTGCCAGCGCAAGCCGATTGCCGCTAATGAGGGGGCGGATGCGAGAAAATCGCATCCTTTCTCGTAAAAAAACTTCGTCTTTAGCCTAACGACTGCAGAAACCGGACTATGAGCACCGAAAAGAAACCAATGGAATGGGGCACGCGCCTTGGAGTGATCCTGGCCGTCTCGGGATCGGCCGTGGGCCTGGGAAATTTTCTGCGATTTCCCGGGCAGGCGGCGGCACATGGCGGCGGGGCCTTCATGATTCCCTACATTTGCGCCCTGCTCTTTCTCGCCCTGCCCATCGGCTGGGCGGAGTGGGCCATGGCGCGCTATGGCGGCGAGAGAGGCTTCCACAGCGGGCCTGCAATCCTCGGCGTGGCGGGCCGCGGGCGGGTGGCGCGCTATTTCGGCGTCCTGGCCATTCTCATCCCGATGGTCGTTTACATGTATTACGTCTACATCGAGGCGTGGTGCCTGCGTTACGCGTGGGAATATCTCGTCGGCGGGGTCAGCCTGACCGGCTCGATCGAAGAGAAGGTCCGGGGCGCGGCCGTATTTTTTGGCCACGCCACCGGGACGAATGCCGACGGCGTTTTGAACATGAGCTCAGTCTTCTGGCTCATCGTCGTGACCCTTAACATCATTTTGGTCTATCGCGGCCTGAGCGGTGGGATTGAAAAATTCTGCCAGTTCGCTCTGCCGGCCATGGCCGTGCTGGCGATGATCGTGCTCATCCGCGTTCTCACGCTCGGGACCCCGGATCCGGCCCACCCGGATCAAAATGTTTTAAATGGGCTCGGCTTTTTGTGGAATCCCGACTTCTCGAAGCTGACCGACTTCGATACCTGGCTCGCGGCCGCGGGGCAGATCTTCTTCAGCCTCTCCGTCGGCTTCGGCGTGATCTTGAATTACGCCTCCTATTTAAAGAAGAATGACGACATCGCCCTCTCTGGTTTCACGGCCAGCGCAACGAATGAACTCTTCGAAGTCGGCTTCGGCGGTCTCATCACCATCACGGCGGCTTTCGTTTTCCTGGGCGCAAGCGGCGTGGGCGGTGGCTTCGGTCTCGGTTTCCAAACCCTGCCAGTCGTCTTTGAGCAAATGGGCGCGGCCGGCCGTTGGATCGGCTTTGCCTGGTTCTTCCTCCTCTTCCTCGCCGCCATCACCAGCTCGATCTCGATGTTGCAGCCGGTCAAAGCCTTCTTTGAGGAAGCGCTCGGTATTTCCTCCGGCAAGGCGATCGCGTGGGTTTCGATCATCTGCGGCTGCGGTTCGCTTTGGGTGATTTGGTTCAGCAAGAACATGGTCGCGCTCGACGCGATGGATTTCTGGGTGGGAACGTTTTGCATCTTCCTCCTCGCCACCGTGCAGATCATCTGCTTTGGCTGGGTTTGGGGAGTGAGGGAAGGCATGTCCGAGCTCGACCAAGGCGCGCTGATGCGGATTCCGCGTTTCTTCATGTTCATCATGAAGTATGTCGCCCCGGCCTATCTGCTCGTCGTGCTGGCGGGCTTCACCTATTACAATCTCCCCCAGAAGATGACCGAGCTGTCGAACACGCCGGTGGCCTTGTGGACGGTGATCATCATCGGCGCGGTGATTGCGTTGCTTCTGGTAATGGTGGCGATGGGCGAACGCCGCTGGCGCGCCGCGGGCATGGATCTCGACGGCAAAAGGGAGGTTAACTAATCATGAACACAGGCGGCTGGATCTTTATGTTGGTCTCGCTCAGCATCGTCTGGGGAACGACGATCTGGGCTTACACGCGCTTGCTCAGCGCCCCTTCCGAGAAGCCGAGAGATTAGGGAGCCGCGCATTGTTGCGTTGCCGTCGCAGGCTCGGGTGAAGTGTCGGCGGACGAGCCATGATGATTTCAACGCTGATCGCCGCTGGACCAACCATCCCGATGATCTTAGGGGTGCCGGTCGATTTCATTCTGTTCGCGCTCACCCTTTTTGGGGTTGCGCTTTTTCATCATCACACCCTGCGAGTCGCGCTGACCGGGCTCGGGACAATCGCGCTCTACAAAATTCTCTTTACCGGTTTCAAGACCGGCCCCGGCGCGAGCGGGTTCCTTTTCCATCTGGGCCACGAATGGGTCATCCTCGTCAACCTGTTCTGCCTGCTCACCGGGTTCGCCCTCCTCTCGCGCCATTTCGAGAAAAGCCATCTCCCGGTCGTGCTGCCGAAATTTCTCCCGCATGATTGGAAAGGCGCCTTTGCCCTGCTCGCCATCGTCTGGGCGCTCTCTTCTTTCCTCGATAACATCGCCGCCGCACTCATCGGCGGGGCGATGGCGCACCAGCTTTTTCGGGCCAAGGTCCACATCGGTTATCTCGCCGCCATCGTCGCCGCCTCCAACGCCGGGGGCGCCTGGAGCGTGGTCGGCGATACCACCACCACCATGATGTGGATCGACGGGGTTTCGCCCCTCGTCGTTTTTGAAGCGATCATCGCCGCTTCCGTCGCGCTTTTCATTTTCGGCATCCCGGCTGCGATCAAGCAGCAGCGATATTCGCCGATTCTCGCCCATTCCCGCGAGCATCCACACGTCGACTGGCCGCGGGTCGGGATTGTCGGGCTGATCCTCGTCGTCGCGATCGTGACCAACGTGACCATCAACACGCGCTTCCCGCAGTGGGCGGACCATTTTCCCTTTATCGGGGTGGCGGTGTGGGTGGCAATTTTGTGCTCGGTGGCCTTGCGTCGCCCCGATTGGGAAGTGCTGCCCGAGACGGTGAAAGGTTCCATTTTTCTCCTCTCGTTGGTGCTCTGCGCGTCCATGATGCCGGTGGAGAAATTGCCTTCGCCCTCCTGGCATTCAGCCTTCGGCCTCGGCTTCCTCTCCTCCGTTTTCGATAACATCCCGCTCACCGCGCTGGCCCTGAAACAGGGCGGCTACGACTGGGGTTTCCTCGCTTACAGCGTCGGCTTCGGCGGGTCGATGATCTGGTTTGGCTCCTCGGCTGGGGTCGCTTTGACCAATCTTTACCCCGAAGGCCGCAGCGTCTGGCAATGGGTTCGGCACGGCTGGCTCATCCCGATCGCCTATGTCATCTCGTTTTTCTTCATGCTCGCCGTCTGGCCCTGGCATCCGGACGATCCGCACAAGGAACGCAAGCACCGCGCCGGGATGAGTCAGACGCATTAATCCAAACGGCCGTTTCCGCCCCGCTGAGGGACGTGCTAATCTGGGCGCGTGAAAAACTTCCAGCGCCTTCGCCGTGCCAGTCGGTTCGCGGCCCTCTCTTTGGCGCTGCTCTGCGCCGTGCCGCTCTTCGGCGCGAGCGCGAAGCGGCCGCAGCCCGCGCTGGAGAGTTCGCAATTCCAGGCCCTGCCGCTGGAACGTTCGAAACAAAACCACCTTCTCGTTAGGGCGGAGATTAACGGCAAGCCCGCGCTCCTCGGCGTCGATACCGGCGCGCCGGTGAGCGCGATCTCGGCCTCGCGCCGCGCGCACTTTGGCATGTCGGGCCTCCCTGGCTCCTCCAAACTTCCGGCCCGCCTCCGCATCAATGGCGGCTTCAATCGCGTCACCATCGCCAAGCGCCTCCGCCTCGGCGCCCTCACCCTCGTCGACGAGCCGATGGTCGCGATCGACCTCAGCGGACCGGCCCGGGCCGCGCGCGATTTCCATGAGCAGGAACTCGATGGCATTCTCGGGGCCGACATCCTCTTCCCGACGGAAGCCGTGCTCGATTGCAAAAAGCAGATCTTGTTCATGAAAATCGATCCCGACGCGGAGGGCGCGATCCCGGGGATCGTTCGGCGCGGCTGGAAAAACATGCCCATCCGCGTGACCAAAGGCTGGAATCTCTACGTCGACGGCAAGCTCAACGGCAAACCGGCCCAGCTCATGATCGACACCGGCGCCTTCACCACCCTGATCCATCGCCCGTTCGTGCGCGAGATGCGGCTCAAGACCCGCGACACGCCCTACACCTCCGGCGCGGTCAATCTCGAAGAGCGCGGCCTGCAGCTCGCGGTCATTCGTCGATTCGCGGTCGGGCCATACCTGGTGAAGGGCAAGGAAGTCGGGGTCATGAACCTCGATGGCCTGATCCACGGCGACCTCTTGGACGCCACCCCGCCGGTCGCGGGATTGTTAGGCTCGGAGTTTCTCCGGCGCAACAACGCCATCATCGATTTCGGCAACCGCACCCTCTACTTGAAACTCTGACTCCTGCTCCTGCTCCTGCTCCTGCTCCTGCTCTTAATCCCAATCGACGTCTATCACTGGAGCAGGATTAGGAGCAGGAGCAGGATAAAAGAGCGCGAAAAATCGAATGCAACCCGGCGTCATCCATGTCACAGGTCTGAGCATGAAACCAATCTTGTTCTGCTGCCTGCTCGTCTGCTCCCTTGGCCTGGCGAATGTTCGCGGCCAGGACGCCAACAAACCCGAGGAAAAGAAACCAATGGAAACAAATCAAAAAGAAGTGGCCGTGCTCAAAACGAGCGATGGCGAAATGGTGGTGGAATTCTGGTCCGAAGTGGCCCCGAAAACAGTCGAGAATTTTAAGAAACTGGCCAAAGAAGGCTTCTACGACGGCACCGCCTTTCATCGCATCATCAAAGGCTTCATGATCCAGGGCGGCGACCCAAACACGAAAGATCCCTCGAAGGAAAGCAGCTACGGCACCGGCGGTCCCGGCTACAATATCCCAGCCGAGTTCAATGATCGCCCGCACATCCGCGGCGTCCTTTCCATGGCCCGCTCGGCCGATCCGAACTCCGCCGGCAGCCAGTTCTTCGTCTGCCTCGGCACCGCCAGCTCGCTCGATCATCAATACACCGGCTTCGGCAAAGTGATCAAAGGCCTCGACGTCCTCGACAAGATCGGCTCCACCCAGGTCACCCGCAGCGCGGCCGGCGAAGCGAGCAAACCGACCAGCCGCGTCACCCTCGAGAGCGTGAAGATCGTGTCAGCCGACTCGATCAAATAGCTGTCGCGGCGGTCTATGACCGCCGTCTTCCTCGTCGTTAGGCATGGCAACACCCGTGGAAAAAGATCGGCGGTCACAGCCCGCCGCGTCAAGGGTCGCACTCATCCAGATGCAGTGCGGCCCCGAGCCGGAGGCCAATCTCGAAAAAGCCGTCGCCCGCGTCCGCGAAGCGGCGGAGCAGGGCGGGCAGATCATCTGCCTGCCCGAGCTATTCCGTTCGCAGTACTTCTGCCAGTCGGAAGACCACGCCAATTTCGAGCTCGCGGAAGAAATTCCCGGCCCTTCCACCGAGGCCCTGAGCAAGGTCGCGCGCGAGACCGGCGCCGTCGTCGTCGCCTCGCTTTTCGAGAAACGCACCGCCGGCCTTTATCACAACACCGCCGCCATCATCGGCCCCGATGGCGAGCTGATGGGGAAATATCGCAAGATGCACATCCCCGACGACCCGCTTTTCTACGAGAAGTTTTACTTCACCCCCGGCGACCTCGGGTTCCGGGCCTGGCCGACCAAGCACGGCAACATCGGCGTCTGCGTCTGCTGGGATCAATGGTATCCCGAAGCCGCCCGCCTCACCGCTCTGCGCGGAGCCGAGATTTTGTTTTATCCGACCGCGATCGGCTGGCATCCCTCCGAGAAAGCGAAATACGGTTACGCCCAGCATTCCGCCTGGGAAACGATGCAGCGCAGCCACGCCATCGCCAACGGCTGCTTCGTCGCCGCGGTCAACCGCGTCGGACTCGAAACCCCGGTCGGCGGCGACGGAATCGAATTCTGGGGCCAAAGCTTCATCGTCGCCCCCAGCGGCGAGATCCTGGCCAAAGCGAGCGTCGACCGCGAAGAAATCATCTTCGCCGACGTCGAATGGAACCGGGTCGCGGAACACCGCACCCATTGGCCCTTCCTCCGCGACCGCCGCATCGACGCCTACGCCGGGATCGAACAGCGGCTGCTCGACTAGTGGAGGTCGTCAGGGGTCAGGAGAATATTCGTGTCCTGGACGGCGCCTAACGGCAGGAATGATCAGATGGCAGGAAGGTCCGCCTGACCCCTGAGGCGCTATGCCGATTCTTCCCGACCCACCGACCACGCCGATGGATCCGGTTGCCGGATTCTTCGCCGGAATTAACTCCAGCGTTACACGAACACTTCTCGCCCTCGCGACCGTTTTGTCGCTTCGATCATCAGCGTGCTCTGCGCGGGAGCGAGGCAGGACGTTTTCTGGATTTCGTTTGGTTTGTTCTTTGCCGAGCTATTTGTCTGGGGCAGCTACGGCGGCTGGTTTTTCGTCGGACTATTCGCTTTGATTGGGATGATTGTTTTCCTTGTTGGGTTTGTCTTCGATCATCGGCCGGCACTTTCGTTTTTTCTTACTTTTACCGCCGCCGCGCTCTATTTCGCCCCGGTGACGTTCGCTCATCATCGGTGGGTCTGGCTTCTGTGCTTCTACCTCGTGCTTGCCGTTCCGTATGGCTTGATTTCATATGCCGCCAAGAGAGCGGGGACCCGAAACATTTAGCCGGGAAGTTAGGTCTCAGTTCTAGAATCTCGGCATTTAACTCGACCGGGTGGTTCTGGGCTTACGTCGATTAGCCAGCCCGGCCTTTCCTCCGGCCAGCACGCGCGTAACGTACCCGATGAAGAAAAACGCATTCTACCGAATCGGACTCGGCCTCGTTGCGGCTGGGGCGGTCGCGCTCAGCAGCACCTCGGCTTTTGCCCAGGAACCATCCAAGGCCATCGCGGTCCTGCACCCAACCGAGGGCAGCAAAGTGGAAGGCACCGTCACCTTCACCAAAGCCGGCGACGAAGTGAAAATCGTGGCCGACGTCACCGGGCTCACCCCTGGCAAGCATGGCTTCCACATCCACGAATTCGGCGATTGCTCTTCGCCCGACGGCAAAGCAGCCGGCGGCCATTTCAATCCGACGAATAATCCGCACGCCGGGCATGACGCCGAGCAGCGCCATGAAGGCGATCTCGGCAATCTCGAAGCCGATGCCTCGGGCAAAGCGCATCTCGAGCTGACCGATAAACTGATGACGATGAGCGGCGAGAAATCGATCATCGGCCGGGGCGTGATCGTGCACGAGAAAGCCGACGACCTGAAGTCGCAGCCGGTCGGCAACGCCGGCGGCCGCGTCGCCTGTGGCGTCATCGGAATCGCGAAGCCCTGAGGTAGCCGGGCAGAGATCAATGTGGGAGCCGCCCTTTGCGCGGCGATCGGGGGCGGTTCCGCTGCGGGAGGATCGGGGCGCAAAGGCCCCTCCCACATTGGGCCGACCTGTGCAACCTTCCTTTCGCGATGCAATCGATGACGCTGAAGGAAGTTCGCCAGGCGGTCACCCAGGGACCGCAGGAAGCGCGCGTCCATGTGCAGCTCGAGACGGTCGCGGCCAAGTTTACCCGCGAACAAAAGCCCTACTGCGAACTGACCCTCGCCGACTCGGCCGACCGCATGACGCTGCGCGTCTGGAGCGATCATCCGAGCTACAAAGCCTGCGATTCGATGGAGAGCGGCGATTTCGTCGAGATCACGGGCGAGTTTTATCAACACCAGCAATACGGCCTCGATGTCCGGCGCTGGACGACGCGGCGCCTGAGCAACGAGGAGCAGGCGAATCTTCTCCAAGGGCCGGCGGAGCTGCGCGCGCGCCAAGCCGCCGATTGGGATTTCATCGTCGCGACCACGGCCGCGATTCGTGACCCGCGGCTTTATGCGCTCTGCGCCGAGTTCATCACGGAACATGGCGCGCGTTTTCGGAACACCGCCGGCGCCCGCACTTATCACCACGCCCGCCGCGGCGGGCTGGTCGAACACACCGCGCAGATGATGCGGGTCGCGACGCAAATCGCGCCGCTTTATCCGAACTTGAACCTCGATCTGCTGGTGGCGGGCGTCTTGTTCCACGATTCGGGCAAGCTTTGGGAAAATCATTTGCCCGAGTTGGGTTTCAGCATGCCGTTCGATGAGCGTGGCGAAATGGTCGGACACATCGCGATCGGAATGGAACTGGTCAATTCGCTCTGGCGCAGACTCGATTCGGACGAGCGCGCCGCGGAATGGCAAAAACTCTCCCCGCCGATGGAGGATTGCCGGCTGCATCTGCTCCATCTGATCGCCGCGCACCACGGCGAGCCGCAGTTCGGTTCGCCGGTTTATCCGAAGACGCCGGAGGCGCACGCCTTGAATTATATCGATAACCTGGACGCGCGGCTGGAGATGATTTTTGCCGGTTACCCGGTGGCGAAACCGCTCGCCGCCCGCATCTTCGAGCGGGTGCGCCCGCTGCCTGGCAATCTGGTGAAAGCGCTCGGGAAATTCTCGGACGACGCGCTGTAGACGCTTCGCTCTGCGAAGCGCGTGGCAAGGCCTCGCTCGGCACCCAGCAAGATTTCAGCCCGCTCCCCCGCGCATCGCAGAGACAAGCCGCTACAGCGCGTCGTCAGAGAAATTCCCGAGCGCTTTCACCAGATTGCCAGGCACCCGGC
>JBBPZS010000096.1:0-20066 GCA_038198605.1 Chthoniobacterales bacterium
AGTTATTCGCGCAATACCGCGTGCCGATGCAGCGGTTGTAGACCATCACGTTCAACCCCGATTCGCTGTGAATTGTGGCGTTAACCGGGCAGACGGTTTCGCAGGGCGCGTTCTCGCAGTGCTGGCACATCATCGGCTCGTGCACGATCTCGGGATTCTCCGGCCACTGGCCGTGATCCTGATTGTAAGGCTTCGCGCTCGCGTAGTAGCGATCGATCCGGATCCAGTGCATCGCGCGACCGTGGCTGACCTGGAGTTTGCCGACGATCGGAATGTTGTTCTCCGCCTGGCAAGCCATGACGCAGGCGCTGCAACCGGTGCAGGAATTCAAGTCCACCGTCATCCCCCATTGCTGCGGAGC
Organism: Chthoniobacterales bacterium; assembly: GCA_038198605.1. Classification (GTDB taxonomy): domain Bacteria; phylum Verrucomicrobiota; class Verrucomicrobiia; order Chthoniobacterales; family UBA10450; genus Palsa-1392. The sequence continues at coordinate 362 of JBBPZS010000096.1, forward strand.
ATCGAGCTTCGGATGGGTGTAAAGCGTCGGGAGCTGCTTCGGCAGTTCCTCGTCGCCCGCGAACTTGGTGACGAACTTTTCGTCCTTCCGATAATTTTCCAGGGTCGCTTCCCTCACCAGTCCGCGGCCTTCGATTGAGTAATGCTCCTGCGTGATCGAGAGCGGATATTTCGTGCCGACCTTTTTCACCTTCACGCTCTGCACCGCGCGGCCGTCAGCCACGATGAAATGCGGATTCGAGCTGGTGCGCAGGAGGTAGCCGTTGAAGCCGGCTTCTTCGCCGACCGGGCCGGTGTGTTTACGGCCGTAACCGAGCGGAATCGAAATCGAATTGTCCGCGTGACCGGGCAGCACGAGCGCGGCGATCACGAGCTGGCGCTGGATCGGTTTGCCGTCCTTGTTCTTCAAGGTATCGGTCACGGTCACCTCGACGAGGTCGCCATCCTTCACCCCAACATGATGGGCCATCGCCGGGCTCATCATCGCCGTGTTATCCCAGGTCAGCTTGGTGATCGGGTCGGGCATTTCCTGGAGCCAGCCGTTGTTGATGTAGCGGCCGTCATCCACGGAATAGCTGGCGCACAACACAATCTCCGGCGAATCCCTCGTCGGCTTCGGCGGATTATTCCAGAGCGTGTGGGCGACGCCCCCGGCAGAGTTGCCGTTGAATTTCGGCGGCCGGTTGATGGCCGCGATGTGCTTCGCGCTGCCATCGTGCAGAAGCTGATTCCAGGAGGTCGCGAAATCACCCGGCGGATTGGTCGCGCGGAAAGTTTCCTGGATCATTTCCGGACCGGTCGCCGCGGGCGCACCGCCGACCAGTTGCAACATATCCAGCTCCGAAAGTCCGCCGAAGAGTGGCAGAATCATCGGCTGCATCGCGACGTAGCCGCCGCCATTGGTCAGGCCATCGCCCCAGCTTTCAAGGTAATGCGCGGCCGGGACGTGCCATTGGCTCAGGGCCGAGGTCGCGTCCTCGTAGTGGCCCAGTCGCACGACGTCGGGGACCGTCTTTTGCAGGTCGGCCCAATCAAGCGGTTGCCGCGTTTTGCGATTCTGCGCAATCGAGCGGGGCGCGTTGTAAACCGGGTCGCCGCCGAGGATGAAAAGCTGTTTGATCCGTCCCGCTTCGATCTCGCTCGCCAGCTGGAGAATGCTGCTGTTGCGGCCGCCCTTCGGCAGTTCGCGCACGAGCATGGTGGTGCCGACGTTCTGCAACGCGTTGTTCATGGCGTAAACCATCAACTGCACGACCACCGGCTGGTGCGGACCGGCCAGGACCAGGCTCGCGCCCGGTTTGCTGAGTAAATCCTGCGCCGCTTCCTCGAGCCAGCGCTCGTCGTATTTCTCCGCCTTGTCCGGCGCTTTGAGCGTAATCAGAACCGACGACAAGCCGGGGTCTTTGGTCGCAACCGCGATCTTGGTCGCGAGCGCGTGCGTGATCCCGGGGATCTGGCTCGCCGGGAAACGCAATCGGTGATCGGCCATCGCCCCGGTGATCGTGAAACGATTTTCCACCACGTAGAGGCGGTTCATCGAGTCCTTCGCCTCGCGCACCCGGCGGCGCGCTGTGAACCCGCGGACCGCGGCGAGATCGCCGTCGCCGCAATTCAGAAAATCGCTGTCGAGCGCGAAGATGACGTCCGCCTTGTCGAACTGCGGGATGATCCGCGCGTTCGGTCCGAAGGTCATCTCGGTCGAGAAATGCTGCGCCTCGCTCAGCAGCGGGTCGTAAACGCACCAGCGCATCTTCGGGAACTGCTTCTGCAGTTCCGTGCGCAGGCGTTCGCGCGTCGGCGAATACGTTTCCTCGACGAGAAAGGCGAGACTCGCGCCGCCATCCGCGGTCATCTTCGGACGGAGCTCCGCGAGATATTTCTCAAAGCTCGCGCGGTCGGACAGCTTGTTTTGCCTCACGAAACGCTGCGAGCGCGACGGATCGTAGAGATCGAGAATCGAAGCCTGCGCGAAGGCATCGGTCGCACCATTGCTTTCTGGATGATTCGGGTTGCCCTCGATCTTGATCGGGCGTCCATCCACGGTCGAGACCACGAGCGGCATCGCCCCGCTGCGGCGCGGCATCGCGGTCGAGTAGTAAAGGAATTTCCCGGGGATGACCCACTCCGCGCTCTTTGTGAAGGGTACGAGATGCATCTCCGGTTTGCGGCAGCTGCTCAGGCCAAAACCGGCCAGCGCCATCGACGCGCCCATGAGCTTGAGAAAACTGCGGCGCGAAACTTCGTCCCCTTCGATCTCCGATGCGCCGGCGGGGAATTCGCGCTCGAGCCAGCCGCGGAATTCCGGCGTGTCGCTCAGCTCACCGAGGCCGCGCCAGTATTGTTTCCCGGTTTGCGACGGCGCCGGATGTTGGAGGACGCGCTTCATGATTTCCTCCGGAAGTTAGTCATCCTGACTGACTCGGCCGACAGCCCTCTGGCCTGTCGGCTCCGTCCCCGGCGAGCTGAAAGGTCGCCAGCCGAGTCAGGCCAGAGGCCTGCCTTCCGATGCGGTGTCGCTCTCTTCATCGGTGGCACCCCTGACAATTTACCGGCGGATTCACATTCCAGCGCTGCTTCAGCGTCAGCCCGATCTCACTTTGCGTGAGATGTTTCTTCTTCGACCAGTCTTCTTTCACACCCGCCGGCTGGCCATATTTCGTGACGAACGCCACCGGCTGCACGTCATCCGGTTTCCAACCCAGGTTCGTGATCTGGTCTTCGGGGCGGAGGAAATTCTCCGGCGCGCGATGGCACTCCAGGCACCAGGCCATGCTGTGCGGTTTCGCGTGATAGACCACCGACATATGATTCACCGGCCCGTGACAGGAGTAGCAACTGATCCCGCGATTCACGTGCGCGGAGTGATTGTAATAAACATAATCCGGCGTGCGATGAATCTGCACCCACGGCACCGGCTGACCCGTGGTCCAGCTATCGCGGACCGGCTGCAGCTTCGGATTCTCCTTCTGGATCTGCGTATGACAGCTCATGCAAACCTGGGTGTCCGGAATGTTCGAGTGCGCCGCGACCTCGACGAAGGTGTGGCAGTAGCGGCAATCCATCCCGAGCTGCGTGACGTGCAGATCATGCGGAAACGGCACCGGCTGCACCGGCTGATATCCGACACGCGTATATTTCGGCGTGTCGTAATACCAGGTCGCGCCGACCAGAGCGGTCACGATCACGATTCCGCAGATCATGATCTTGAGCGGCAGCCAGTTAGTCCAGCGCGGAAAGAAATTCGCCATAACGAATTAGCGGAGACTAAACCGGGGCGCGAGAAGCCGCCAAGGAGCAAAAGCGAAAGCTGAAAAGAAAGGGCGTGGCGGCTTCAGAAAATAATTACGTGTTTGAAATCTGTTCGTTCGAGCGTCGCGAGGGGGCAATTCTATGAACGGGCGTTTGCTTGGCAAAAGAATTTTGGAAAAAGAACTCAAAAAAATCTCCGGGGCCGCTTTTTGCCGGGCTGCATCGTTCCGAAAAAGGTGCGGAATCGCGCGCCTCGACGTTGTAGCCAGGATGGATCATCCCGTCCCTGTTTAGCGTGCCTGAGCGACAACCGCGGCAGAGCGCCCGGGGGGGGGGGGGCGGCGGCCTGGCTGCCCGCCCGGGGGTCCCCCCCCCCGGCTACAACGGGCGCTCTGGCGCGGTTTTCACTCAGGCACGCTAAACAGATACGGGATGATCCATCCCGGCTACCACGTCGAAGCGCGCGATTCCGCGCCTTTTTCGGAACGGTGCAGCCCGGCAAAAAGCGGCCCCGGAAAATTTTCGAATTCTTTTTCCAAAATTATTTTGCCAAGCAAAGGCCCCTTCATAGAATTGCCCCCTCGCGCACCTCCGACAATAGAGTACCAAACCTGTTTTCCATTTTTCTGAAGCCGCCACAGCCTTCCATTTCAGTCCACGCTTTTAGGAGTTGGCGGCTGTGCGAGCGCCGGTCTAGTCTGCGCTAGTTCGTTATGGCGAATTTCTTTCCGCGCTGGACTAATTGGCTACCGCTCAAAATCATGATTTGTGGAATCGTGACCGTGACCGCGCTGGTCGGCGCCACCTGGTATTACGACACGCCGAAATACACCCGCGTCGGATACATGCCGGTGCAGCCAGTGCCCTTTCCGCACGACCTGCACGTCACGCAGCTCGGGATGGATTGCCGTTATTGCCACAACGCGGTCGAGGTCGCGGCCCACTCCAACGTGCCCGACACCCAGGTCTGCATGAATTGCCATACCCAGATCCAAAAGGAGAACCCGAAACTCGAGCCGGTGCGCGCGAGTTGGACAACCGGGCAGCCGGTGCCGTGGGTGCAGATTCATCGCACCCCGGATTACGTTTATTACAATCATTCGGCGCACGTGAATCGTGGCATCAGCTGTTATAGCTGTCATGGCGAGGTCAATCACATGCCGGTGGTTTATCACGCCAAGCCCCACAGCATGGCCTGGTGCCTGGAATGCCATCGCGCGCCGGAGAATTTCCTTCGCCCCATCGATCAGATCACTAATCTCGACTGGAAACCATCCGACGTGAATCCGGCAGAGTTTGTCGCGAAATACGGGAAACCGGCCGGCGTGACGGAGGATTGGTCGAAAAAGAAAAATCTTACCCAGCAGGAGATCGGTCTCACGTTGAAACAGCGCTGGGACATAAAGCCGCCGGAAAATTGCCAGGGGTGCCACCGATGAGGACGACGACGCTACAGGACCGGAGCACAGGCGTCTCGCCTGTGGGGAGAGCGGGCGTCTCGCCTGCTTATTGGCCGCCAATCTCGACAGGCGAGACGCCTGTCATCCACACAGGCAGGATGCCCGTGCTCCTATGAAACGCGTTTTGCAACACCCACCGGCCGATCAAACGGGGAAACAATACTGGCGCAGTCTCGGCGAGCTAAGCGACACGGCGGAATTCCGCGGCTGGCTGGAGCGGGAATTCCCCGCCGGCGCCCAGGAGATGGAAGCCGACGAAGTTTCGCGCCGCAGTTTCCTGAAACTGATGGGCGCCTCGATGGCGCTGGCCGGTTTTGGCTTGAGCAGTTGCCGCAAGCCAGAGATGCACCTCGTCCCGTTTACGAAGAGCGCGGAGTGGACCATCCCGGGCAAGGAACTCTTCTACGCGACCGCGATGCCGCGGCGCTACGGCGCCATGCCGCTGGTTGTTACCACGGTCGATGGCCGTCCGATTAAAATCGAGGGCAACCCATTTCATCCCGACAGCAACGGCGCAACCGACGCTTTCGCGCAGGCCTCGGTCCTCGATCTTTACGATCCTTCGCGCTCGCAGCGTTTCGTGCAGGCGAACAAGCTTTCCAGTCGCGCGGAGTTGGAGAAATACATCGGTGAGCTGCGCCCGAAGATGGCGGCGAATGGCGGGGCCGGGCTCGCTTTTCTGGTCGAGGAAACGCACTCGCCTACCCGCGACCGCCTGCGCGCCGAGCTGCAGAAGCAGTTCCCGCGGATGCGCTGGTGCGTTTACGATCCGCTCCTGAGCGAGGCGCAGCGTTTCTCGACCCAGATCAGTTTTGGCGACAACACGCGGCTCATTCCGCAGTTCGACAAGGCCGACGTCATCCTCTCGCTTGACAGCGATTTCCTGAACTGCGGCGAAGGAGATCTCGCGTCGATTCGCGCCTTCACTTCGCGGCGCCGGGTGCGCGAGGCGAAGGACTCGATGAACCGTCTCTACGTCGTGGAAAATCATTTCACCATCACCGGTGCGATGGCTGATCACCGGCTGCGTTTCCCGGCGAGCCAGATTCCGGCGTTGACCCACGCTCTCGCAAGCAAACTGGCTGTCGCGACCAGGGACCCTGGTCTTTCATCCGTTCTTATCACACTCAAGGCCCCGCTGAAGACGGCAAAATACGACGCGAAATGGCTCGAGGAAGCCGCCGCCGATCTGATGTCAAAACCCGGCGCCAGCCTGATCGTGGCCGGCCCGCATCAGCCCGTGGTCGTGCAATTGATGGTCTACGCGATGAACGCGGCGCTGAAAAATATCGGCACGACCGCGCTGCTGCGTTCTCTGCCGCCGACCTCGCGCAGCAGCAGCATCCTGCAACTGGCGAGCGACATCGATTCCGGCCGGGTGAAACAGCTTTTCATTTTTGGGGGCGACCCGGTTTACAGCGCGCCGCGCTCGATCACGCTCGATCGCAAAAGCAAACTCCCGCTCGATTGGCCGGAGCTGCAGAAGCGCGTCCCCGATGTCGTTAGGCTGGGGCAATATGAAGATGCCACCTCGGCTTTAAGCAAATGGCATATCCCGGCCGCGCATTACCTCGAATCGTGGGGCGACGCCCTGACCCCGAGCGCGGCTTACGTCGCGATGCAGCCCATGATCCTGCCGCTCTTTGAGGGCCTGTCGGAACTGGACTTGCTCCAGATTCTTCTCGGCCAGCCGAAAGCGGAAGGACCGCAGCTCGTGCAGGAGACTTTCCGCCAGACCGCGCCGCCGGGAGATTTCGATACGGCCTGGAACAAATTTTTGCACGACGGCTTTGCCGGACACATCACGCCGAAGGATCAGCCGCCGAAGTTCAACGGCAACACCGCCGGCGGGGTCGCGCATACGCTTTGGATAAATGACGCCACTGTCCCGACGAAAGATTCGCCGGAGATCGTGCTCGTCGGCAGTTACTCGATGGACGACGGCCGCTACATCAACAACGGCTGGCTCCAGGAAATGCCGGACCCGATCACGAAACTGACCTGGGACAACGCCGCGATGATGAGTCCGGCGTTCGCCAAGCACATCGGGGTCAAAGATAGCGATCTGGTGCAGGTGACGGTGACCGAGCCGACGCCGAAACCGCCGGTGGCGGTGAAAGGCAAACCCACTCCGACGCCTGCGCCCGCGCGTAAACCGATCGAGCGCCAGCTCGTGATCGCGGCCCTGGTTGTGCCTGGCCACGCCGACAATTCGGTCACGATTCCGTTAGGCTACGGCCGCAAGCATACCGGCCCGGTCGGCGAAGAAGCGGGCTTCAATGGTTACCTTCTCCGCACCAGCTCCAATCCGCATTTCATCGTCGCCGATGGCAAAGGAGTCGGGAGCGTTTCGGTGAAGAAAGTCCCGGGCCATTACGACCTTTCCACCACCCAGGAACATTTTTCGATCGAAGGCCGCGCCCTCGTTCGAGAAGCCACGCTCGAGCGTTATCGGAGCGACGAAGATTTCGTTAAGAAACTCGGCGGCGACGAGGAATTGCCGGCTAAGCTCCCATCGCTTTACAACCATCCCAAGCTCGACGCGCCACAGCAGTGGGGCATGACGGTCGATCTTAACACCTGCACCGGCTGCAGCGCCTGTGTCATGGCCTGCCAGGCGGAAAACAACATCCCGATCGTAGGCAAGTTGCAGGTCGCGCACGGCCGCGTCATGCACTGGATCCGGATCGATCGCTATTACGCGAGCGCGAAGCCGTTCGACCAGGACAAGGGTCAGTGGCCGGACGATCCCGAGCTCGTGCACGAGCCGATGATGTGTCAGCATTGCGAAAATGCGCCGTGCGAAACCGTCTGCCCGGTCAACGCCACCATCCACAGCGAATCGGGGCTAAACGTGATGGTTTACAACCGCTGCATCGGCACCCGGTATTGCGCGAACAACTGCCCGTTCAAGGTGCGCCGCTTCAACTATTTCGATTACAATCAGCGCCCGATCGGCAAGAAGAAGATTGCCGGCTTCTCCGTCTATCAGGAATATCTCGGGCCGCTGACCGAAAAAGGCGCGGCCGACACGGTCAAGCTGCAGAAGAATCCGAACGTGACCGTGCGGATGCGCGGCGTGATGGAAAAGTGCACCTATTGCGTGCAGCGAATCGAGGAAGCAAAAATCGCCGCGCATGTCCGGGCAGGCGCTTCCGACAAGACGCTCATCCCGCGCGATTCGTTCACCAGCGCCTGCGCGCAGGCCTGCCCGACGGAGGCGATTGTTTTCGGAGACATCGCCGATCCGGAAACGCGCGTCTCGAAGATTAAGGCCGAGAATCGCAATTATCGGCTGCTGGAATATCTCAACGTGAAAACGCGCACGAGTTACCTCGCGCGGATTCGCAATCCCAACCCGAAAATGCCGGACGCTGGTCGGATCGCGGTCGCGAGTCCCGTCCACGGTCACGGTGCGGGCCATGAGGGCGGAGAAAAACACGGCGCGCACGCGGAGCCCGAGCATCATCACGAAGGCGCCATGCAACCGGAGGCCAAACCGTAAATGGACGGCGCACCGACAGCACCAGAAGTGATCAGGGGCGAGGCTTCGTCCTCCGTCGCGAGACCGCTCGCACGGGTCCCGCTCGTTCTGAACAAGCGCAATTTCGATTGGGTGACCAATCGTATTTCCGGCGCGGTCGAAAACCCCACACCACGCTGGTGGTGGGTGGCGTTTGCCATCACCTCGGCCATCGCCGCCTTCGGTCTCACCTGCATCGGTTACCAAATCTCGACCGGCGTCGGCGTTTGGGGATTGAATTCGCCCGTCGGCTGGGCCTTTGACATCACCAACTTCGTTTTCTGGATCGGTATCGGTCACGCCGGCACTCTCATTTCCGCGATCTTGTTTTTGCTTCGGCAAAAGTGGCGCACCTCAATTAACCGCTCGGCCGAGGCTATGACTCTTTTCGCGGTCATTTGCGCCGCCATTTTCCCGGGCATCCACGTCGGCCGCGTCTGGATGGCGTGGTTCCTCGCCCCCGTGCCTAACCAATACGCGATCTGGCCGAACTTCCGCAGCCCGCTCCTTTGGGACGTCTTCGCGGTTTCAACCTACTTCTCGGTTTCCGTCCTCTTTTGGTACACCGGTCTGATTCCCGATCTCGGCACCTTGCGCGATCGCGCGACGTCCAAGATGAAGAAATTCCTCTACGGAATTTTTGCGCTCGGCTGGCGCGGGTCGAACCGTCACTGGCGGCATTACGAAATGGCCTACCTGCTCCTGGCCGGTCTTTCCACCCCGCTGGTTCTCTCGGTGCACTCAGTCGTTTCCTTCGACTTCGCCACGTCCATTATCCCGACCTGGCACACCACGATTTTCCCGCCTTACTTCGTCGCCGGTGCCATCTTCGGCGGCTTCGCCATGGTGCTGACGCTGATGATTCCGGCCCGCGCCATTTTCAAACTGCAGGACATCATTACGCCGCAGCATATCGACAAAATGGCGAAGGTCATTTTGCTCACCGGTTCGATTGTCGCCTACGCCTATGCGATGGAATTTTTCATCGCCTGGTATAGCGGCAACGAGTACGAAAAATACGCCTTCTATAACCGCATCTTCGGTCCCTACTGGTGGTACTGGTGGGTCGGCATGCTCTTCTGCAACACGCTTGCGCCGCAGCTCTTTTGGTCCAAGTGGTGCCGGAACAATATCTTCGTCGTTTACTTCGTCTGCATGTGCGTCAACGCCGGCATGTGGTTCGAGCGCTTCATCATCATCGTCGGCGGTCTCCATCGCGACTTCCTGCCTTCGTCCTGGGGCTACTTCACTCCCACCTGGGTCGATATCTGGACCTTCGTTGGGACGTTTGGAATTTTCTTGTCGCTCTTCCTTCTCTTCATTCGCTTCCTCCCGATGATCGCGATGTCGGAAGTGAAGATTGTTTTACCGGAAGCTGACCCGCATCACGCCACGCCCGAGGAACACCATGTCGTCCAGGCCGGCGGAAAGGAGCGCACATGATTACGCCGAGCGGCAATCGTGTTTATGGAATGGCGGCGGAATACTCGAGCGCCTCTTCGCTTTACGAGGCGGCCAAGGTGGTGCGTGACGCCGGCTTCAAACGCTGGGATGTGCATTCGCCCTTCCCGATTCATGGAATGGACGACGCCATGGGGCTCGGCAAATCATGGCTCAGTGCCGTCGTGCTGATCGGCGGTATCACCGGCTTGCTAAGCGCGGCCGTCCTAGAATTCGGCCCTTCGTCGTATCTCTACCCGCTCATCGTGCACGGGAAACCGACCAACTTTTGGACGGTGCCGGCGTTCTTCCCGATCATGTTTGAGCTGACGATTTTGTTCAGCGCCTTCTCCGCCTTTATCGCCATGCTGACGATGAACCTGCTCCCGCGCTGGAACCATCCGATGTTTAACTGGGAGCGATTCAAGCGGGTGACGAACGACGGATTTTTCCTGGTCCTGGAGGCGCGCGATCCGCGCTTCAGTGAAAACGAAGCGCGCGAACTGCTGGAGCGGACCGGCGGCCAGCACATCACCGTGGTGCACGAGGAGCCCTAAATGCTGCGCGCCTTTTTCCTCATCTTTGCCCTCATCTCGATCGCCTGCGTCGCGGTCCTGGGTTTCCGCGGCCAGAAAAGCAGCCGGCCGGAGATCGAGATTTTCCCCGACATGGTGCGGCAGCCCAAAGTGCGGGCACAAGCGGAGAGCAACTTTTTCGCCGACCAGCGCGGCGCCCGCAAACCGGTCGACGGCACGGTGCCGCTGGGTTACGAAATGCCTTTGCCTAACGAGCAGGGAACTGCGGTCGACCAGGCGGGCGAGATGAAGATGGAAGCGCGTCTCGGCTTCAGCGAAGGGACCGACTATTACAACACCGGCAAAATGGGCGCGAACTGGGGGACCGGAATTCCACTCGAGGTCAATGCCGCCCTCATGCAGCGCGGCGAACAGCGCTTCAACATTAATTGCGCGGTCTGCCATGGGCCGCTGGCGGCGGGGGACGGGGTCGTCAAAGGCTACGGCCTGGCCACGGTCGTGAGCCTGCAGGACGACCGGATTCGCAAAATGGCGGACGGCGAAATTTTCAACACCATCACCCACGGCAAGAACACGATGATGGCTTACGGGCCACGCGTCACGGTGCACGATCGCTGGGCGATCATCAGCTACCTGCGCGCCCTGCAACGGAGCCAGCACGCCAGCGCCGCCGATGTGCCGCCGGAACATCAGGCCGACCTGGAGAAAAAAGCCGAGCCTGCGAAAGCGGCGGAACCGGAGAAGAAATGAGCGATCGATCTCACGTCCAGCCCGCGCCCGAGGGCGAATTTTTCGAGAACAGCCGCTTCAACGGTTTGTCGCTCCTCTGCGGCCTGCTTGGAATTGTCGGCCTCATCCTCAGTTTCGTCGGCGCCTTCATTTCACCGGTCCAGTTCAGCTTTTCCTGGCTCTTCGGGTTCACCTTTTTCTTCACCCTCTGCATCGGCTGCCTCTTCTGGACGATCGTGCATCACGTGGTCGATGCGGAATGGTCGGTTGTCGTTAGGCGACAGCTCGAAAACATAGCCCTCCTTCTCCCGCTCATGGGCGTCTTCTTCCTGCCGCTCTGGTTCTGGAGGAAATACCTGTATCGCTGGATGGATATCCCGCGCGGGGTCGATCCGCTTCTCGACGCCAAGCATGGCTATCTCAATTGGCAGTTCTTTCTTTTCCGGGCGGTTTTCTTTTTCGTCGCCCTCAGCCTCGTCGCCTACTTCCTGCGCCGCTACTCCATTCGTCAGGACCGCGATGGCAATCCGCGTTTCACTTTGCTCATGCGCAAGCTCTCCTTTGTCGGGCTGCCGATCTTCGCGCTTTGCCTCACCTTCGGCGCGGTGGACTGGCTGATGAGCCTGAACTGGCACTGGGTTTCCACGATGTGGGGTCCCTACATTTTCGCCGGCACGGCGGGCAGCTCGATGTCGCTCCTGGTCCTCGTCACCACCGCCCTGCGCAAGGCGGGTTATTTGAAGGACGTGGTTACGATCGAGCATTACCACATCATGGGAAAATGGATGCTGGCCTTCTCGGTTTTCTGGGCCTACATCGGCTTCAGCCAATACATGCTCTATTGGTACGCCAACATCCCCGAGGAAACGCAGTACTTCATCATCCGCAACACCGCGGGCTGGGCCGTCCTCAACTGGATCCTCGTCATCGGCCGCTTCTTCGTTCCCTTCGGCATTCTGCTCCTGCGTTCGGTGAAAAAGAAACCGACCGTTCTTTGCGCCATTGCCGGCTGGATTCTCTGCATGCAGCTGCTCGATATGTATCTCATCGTCCTGCCCTCGCTCCACGGCACCGGGATCCATCTCAGTATTCTCGACTTCCTGCCCCTCATCGGCATCGGCGGAACCCTCGCCTTTTTCTACCTCCGGCTCGTCGGCAACACTTCCCTTTTCCCGGTGCGCGACCCGCGCCTGATTGAATCACTTCGCATCACCAACTAACCGTGCCTAACGACGAGACACTCGCCCATCCTGAGCAACCGCGCTTCCTGCTTTCCGCATGGATGTGGGCGGTCGTGCTCTTCGTTTTCTTTGGCGCGATCGTGGCCATCACTTTCGGGGCGATGCATCGTGGAGCCGCCTACGAAGATGATCGGGCGAAGACGCGGACGGAAAAGCTCAAGACAGCGCGCGAGGAATGGGACACGAAATTGAATAAATACGGCTGGGTCGATAAGGAAAAAAGCGTTGCCCACATCCCGGTCCATCGCGCGATGGAGCTCGAAATGGCAGCTCTGGCGGCGCAGAAACCCGCGCCCGCCGGCCCGATCGCCACTCCGGCTGCGGAGACTCCGCCCGTAACTGCCACCGGCGCGGAACAACCGGCCAACCCGCCTGTTTCTGCGCCCGGTCCCTCGCAACCTCCGCCGGCCACTGCGGTTGAAGGCCCCGGATCCGCCATCGGCGCTCAACCCGCGGCCGCTGCGAATCCGCCCAACGCCGTTCCCGGCACGCAACCGGGCGCTTCTGCCACCCCGGCGGCGGCGCCGAAGACGCACTCGGACGTCCCGCCGGTCCAGCCCACGGGCACGCCGTTTTTGAAACCACCAGGCACGCCGATCCCGGCGGCAGGAGCCACCCCGACGCCATGAGTTTCGCCGATTTTTTCGCCAAATTGAAAAGCTACGATCAAAACGCGACCATCATTTTCGATCGCGCCGAGCCGATCGGGCAGGCGACCGACCTGGTCCTGCCGGACCGGCGCTGGTTCAATCGCCGCGCCCGGCGCAAGCTGGTGCGCACGATGGAGGAGGCGCCTGAACGTTCATGAATCCGTCTGCCACAACCGATCCCGAAGTTTCCGCTGACGTGGAAGTCACGACGAGCGACGTCGATAGAGTCGAGCGCGCCCTGATCGATGCCTCGACCCGCCTGCCGGTGCTGGTCTTTTACACTTCGGCCATCGCCTGGCTGCTGCTCGCGACTTTTCTTGGAATCCTCACTTCGTTCAAGATGCACTCGCCCGATTTCCTTTCGGAGACTGCTTTCCTGACCTGGGGCCGGATTCGCCCGGCGCACTTAAATGCCCTGATTTACGGCTGGGGCTCGATGGCCGGGATGGGAACCGCGATCTGGCTCATGGCCCGGCTTTGTCGCACCACCTTGCGGCATCCGCTCCTCCTTATCTCGGGTGCAGCCTTTTGGAATCTTGGGGTGCTGATGGGAATTGGCGGTATCCTCGCCGGCGCGTCCACCGGTTATGAATGGCTGGAGTTCCCCGGCTTTTCCGCGCTCACCCTTTTCGTCGCTTACCTGCTCATCATGACCTGGGCTTTGATCATGTTCCGCTACCGGCGGCGCGGTCATGTCTACATCACGCAATGGTATTTGTTAGGCGCCTTCCTCTGGTTCCCGTGGCTCTACGCGGCCGCGCAGGTCATGCTTTTTGTTGTCCCGGTGCAGGGAGTGATGCAGGCCGCGGTCAACTGGTGGTTTGCCAATAATCTGCTCTTCCTTTGGTTTGGATCGATCGGGCTCGGCACCGCTTATTACATGATCCCGAAAGTGATTGGTCGGCCGGTGCACAGTTATCATCTGGCCGCGATCGGGTTTTGGACCTTCGCCGTTTTCTCGAGCTGGACGGGTATGCAGCGCCTGATCGATGGGCCGTTCCCGGCCTGGATGATCACCGCCAGCATAGCCGCCATGATCCTGAGCATCATTCCGGTCGCGACGGTTGGGCTGAATCATCACATGACGATGCGCGATCATTTTCCGCTCATGCGCTACAGCCCGACGCTTCGCTTTACGGTTTTCGGCGCGATCGCCTACACCGCTTTCAGTGTCGTCGGGGTGATCATTTCCCTGCGCTCGATGTCGCGGATCGTCCATTTCACCGAAGCGAGCATGGGCTACACCTACATGGGGCTCTATGCCTTCTTCACCATGGTCATCTTCGGTTCGATGTATTACATCGTGCCGCGACTGGTCGGCCGCGAATGGCGTTACGCGTCGCTGATTAAGCTGCACTTCTGGGGGTCGACCTACGGCATTGGCCTGATGGTGCTGCTCCTGCTCGTGGGCGGTTTCGCGCAGGGTTTGAGCCTGAACGATCCGACCCTTTCCTTCGCCGAGAGCACAGACACGATTATGCCTTATCTCCGCGGACGCACGCTCTCCTGGATCTTGTTAAGCGTGTCGCATTTCGTTTTTGCCTTTCACTTTGGATTGATGCTGCTCGGCTTTGGCCGCACCGCCAGTGTCCCGACCTTTTTGAATCCACTCGAGCGTGAAGGAGGCGGACACTGATGAAAGGACTGCAACCGCTCTTCCTCGGTATCTTCGGCATCTTTGCCTTCTCCTGGCTTGGGATGACGGTCGTGCCCAACCTTCAGATTGGCAGCCTCGATCCACAGTCGGACGAAGAGGGCACCGATATTTATCCGATGCCGCCGTCCGGCATGGCGCTGCGCGGGGCGCAGGTTTATGCCGCGAACGGTTGCGTTTATTGCCACACCCAGCAGGTCCGCCCGGAGTATGGTGGCTCCGACCTCGAGCGGAAATGGGGCGATCGGCGCAGCGCTCCGCGCGATTACATTTTCCAGCAGATCGTTCTTCTCGGCAAAATGCGGACCGGTCCTGATCTCGCAAATGTCGGCCACCGGCCTGGTCTCGCCGACGCCGAAGCCGCGCCCGCCCCGGCCGCAGGCGCCGCCGCTGCGCCCGCTCCCGGAGCCAGTCCGGCTGCTCCGGCACCCGCCGGCGGAACTGCACCCGCACCCGCTTCGTCTCCTGCTCCTGCCGCTGCTGGAAGTCCCGCGACAGCTGTCGCGGCGACCTCGCCCGCGCCTGGAGCCAGTCCCGCGGCCGCCGGAGCACCTACTGCTCCTGCAGCTGCTGCGAGTCCGGCCGCTGCCGTTGCGGCAGCATCGCCGGCAGCTGCCGTTGCGGCAGCATCGCCGGCAGCTTCACCGGAAGTCGCACCGGGGGCGCCGGCGACGTTACCGCCTGCCGGAAATGTGCCCGCAGCCAGTGTGCCCACTTCGGCACCATCGATGGTGGCGGATGTGGAGGCCTTGACCAAAGACGGCAAACCGATTCTCTACACCGCGGCCTGGCATCACCGGCATTTGTATAATCCGCGCAGCATCGCGGAGAATTCCAACATGCCTGCTTATCGTTTCCTCTATGAGAAACGCCGGATCAGCGGGAAAGCGTCGCCGGACGCGCTTAACTTCGCGGGCGATCGCGAAGAACCGGAAACGGACTGGGAAATTGTCCCCAGCTACGACGCCAAGTGTCTCGTCGCTTATCTGATGTCCCTGAATCAATCTCATCCTTTGAAGGAAGCCAAATCGCCCGTCGCCCTCGCTGCCGCCCCCGCCAAGGAGGAGACGAAATGACCGGGCCGACTCCAGAAAACCGCCCGCGTCAGGGGATGGATTATGGCGAAACCGAGGAGGTGCAGGAAACGCACGCCGCGATTTATCGCGAAAAAGTGGAGCCGCGCGTGGGACGCGAACCGCTTTCGCTCTGGCTGATCGCGACCTATGGGCTGGCCGTCTTTTTTGGCGGCGCATATCTCGGGCGTTACGCGGGAAATTTCAGCGGCGACGGACTCGACTACATGGGCGGCGCGCCGCGGATCGCAGCCAAGGCAAGTGCCGGTGGTGCCGAACAGGCCGCGGAATTAACTCCGGCCGAAAAAGGGAAGAAAATTTTTTCGTCCAACTGCGCGACCTGTCACCAGGCTAACGGACTCGGCGTCGCGGGTCAGTATCCGCCCCTCGCGGGATCGGAATATGTCGATGGCGGCACCCGCCGCCTTGGGATGATTCTGCTCAAGGGCCTGCAGGGTCCGCTCACGGTTAAAGGCCAGAAATATGGTTCCGCCGTCATGCAGCCGTGGGAAAAAACGCTGAACGATCAAAAGATCGCCGACGTCTTAACCTACATCCGGGGGGATTGGGGCAATACCGGAGGGCCAGTTGCGGCCGAGGGAATCTCAGCCTTGCGAAAAGAGCTTGCCGGGCGCACGGAATCGTGGACTGAGCCCGATCTGCTCGCGGTTCCTGCGGATGCCCAGCTTCCGGGCGGCGCGCCGCCCGCACCTGCGGCTGGTGCGTCGACTCCGGGCGGCAATCCTCCGACTCCGACTCCCTAGGAGCGCGTCGATTCTAGGCGAGCGCGTCGGCCAGCAGCTCCGCCACCCGCCGCGCTTTGGACGAACCGGGGTGAGGTCGGTAATCTGATGGCGACAGCTCGTGCCTGAGCCAATCACGACCGCGTCCAGGGATTGTTGCGTGACGCACTCGACCAGCGGCGCCGCGACTTGGAGTGAGAGTTCATATTTTTCCGCCAGCATCCCGAATGCGCCCGCCATGCCGCAGCAGCCCGTCTCGTCGGCGAGCGCGGGATGGCCGGGACCGATCGTCTCAATGCGTCCGTCCGCCAAAACAATCTCGAGCGTGCGCAAGTGACCGGCGGTGGTTCCATAAACCGGGACGTGGGCGCCGGAGGGATTGTTAGCGATCATCCCGCCGAGGGTTGCGCGGGAGCTGGTCGCGACGTCGGGTCCGAAACAAAAGCCGTGCGGCTTGAGCAACGCGTTTAGTTGGTCGAGCACCACGCCCGCGCCGACGCGCACGGTGCACCGCTCGAGATCGAGCGCGGTGATTTGCCGATTGTGGCGCGAAAAATCGACAATCAAACCATCGCCCAGCACGCCACCGGACAGTCCGCTGCCGGCGCCGCGAGGTGAGACCGCGATCCCGCTCGCGTCCGCCGCCAGGATGGCGTCGCGCGCCTCCTCTGCGTTGCGCGGAAAAGCGACCGCGGCGGGCTCGATCTGGTAGGGAGATGCGTCGGTCGCGTAGAGCTGGCGGGTGAGATTATCGAAACAATCTCCGCGAGGAAGCGAAAGCGTGCTGCTGCGACGAGGTCATCGGACCTCAACATTCTTTTGCCGGGGAGGAATACAAGCTCCCGGCCGAAGGAGCGTCCCTTACGGAGTCGGCTGCACGCTCGCCGCCGGAGTCGCCACCGGCGCACCGGCCGGAACGACGCCCACTGCAGCGGCCGCCGCGGAAGGCGACGAGGCCGTGCCTGCTCCCGGAGCGAATGTGCCTTGCGGCACCGGCACCAGCTTGGCTTTCGCGTCGGCGGCCGCCTTTTCGGCTGCCACTTTCGGCGGTAGGGGCGCAGCGGCCTTGGCCGGGGCGGATGTTTTCATTAACTCCCGGCGAAGCGCCGAGTTGGGCGCGCCGCGATGGGCGTAGAGAACGGAAAGGAGGAGAACGAGGATAAAGAAGATGCTGGCCAGCCAGGTCGTGGCGGTGGTCAGGACC
Organism: Chthoniobacterales bacterium; assembly: GCA_038198605.1. Taxonomy (GTDB): domain Bacteria; phylum Verrucomicrobiota; class Verrucomicrobiia; order Chthoniobacterales; family UBA10450; genus Palsa-1392. Next base: position 17,863 of record JBBPZS010000096.1, read on the forward strand.
GTGGTCGTTTGCGCCCCGAAAATATTTTCCGTGACCCCGCCGCCAAACGCCGCGCCCAGTCCCTCGCTTTTCGGTCGCTGCATCAGGATGACAAACATCATGAGCACGGCGACGAGCGCCTCGAGCACGAGCAGGGAATTGATCAGAATCGTCATTGGGACGGGCAATATGGCCAAAGCCGGCCCTTTGTCCACCGCTGAAGCCAGCGCGTCCGGTTCAGCGCACCGGGACTTTGCGATGGACCCAGACGCTGTTCACGATCCCGAGTCCAAACATGATCATGAGCGCGAAAGAACCGCTGTAACTGATGAGCGGCAAAGGCAATCCTGTGATCGGCACGATCGAAATCGTCATCCCGATATTTTGGAAGATGTGAGTGAAGATGAGGGTGCTGATTCCGATGACCAGGAGGAGGCCGAACATGTCGGCCGCCTTGTAGGCAACGTAGAGACACGTCAGCAAAAGCAGGGCAAAAGCGCTGAGGAGCGCGATGCCGCCCATGAATCCCCATTGCTCACCGATGGCGGAAAAGATGTAGTCGTTATGCACCGCCGTTGCGGGCAAAAAGCCGAGCTCGATCTGGGTGTTAGGCGCCTTGAATCCTTTTCCCGCCCAGCCGCCGGAGCCGATCGCGATGAGCGACTGGTTGATCGCCCAGGCCGAACCTTGACGGTCGATATCGGGATTAATGAACGCAGTGATCCGCTCTTGTTGATACGGCTTCAGTCCCATGTAGGCGATCGGGATGAACGCGACCACGATCAGGACGATGCAGACCAAATAGCGCAGTGGGATTCCGCCGATGAAAAGCAGCGCGAGCAGGACCGGACCCCAGATAATGGTTTCCCCGAGATCCGGCTGCATCAGGATCAGCAGGCAGGGCGCGCCGGCGATCGCGCCGCAGATGATTAGACGGAGCATCGGATGCATCTGGCGGAATTGGCTCAGGAAAAGCGCGACCACCATGATGCCGGCGATGACGGCGAGCTGCGCCGGTTGGAAATTGATCGGGCCGAGATGCAGCCAGCTGCGCGAGCCGTAAACCTTGGTCCCGATGAACCGGGTCAGAATGAGAAAGAAAAGGCCGGCCAGATACATCGGTAACGCGCCCCATTTGACCCAGCGATAATCGATCAGGCTGGCGACCATGAACGCCAGAAAACCGACCGCGACCCAGCTGGCCTGTTTGCGCCAGAACTCGGTCGAAACCGGGTCCTGTCGCATGTAAGTAGCGCTGTAAATGGCAATTACGCCGAAAACCGCCAGCACCAGCATGACGGCGAGGAGGAGCCAGTTCAGCCCAAGGAGTTTTCGCAGAAAAGGCGTCATAAATCAGCAGAATCCGACCCCGGAAACGCTAAGATGGCTTGCTCATTCGCGGAAGTCCAGCCGGAGTGCCAATTCCATTCCAGAGAAATTTTATAATGCTGGATATGAGGTGTTTACAGTCGTTGGTCTGGATTGGTCGGATGCTGGTCCTTGTCAGCCCCGGACGGCCAATCTAAACTGGTAGCCGTTCCCACCGCAGCGAAAGATTTTGATGGCGAAGAAAAAGGCAAAACGAAAAGCGGCCCGGCCGACGCTTCCGATGCAGCGTCAACTTAACCTTCGTCATGAAGGTCGCTGTTTCGATCTTCAGGAAATCTTCGAGCGCGTAAATGCGCGACATTTTCGCGGACGCCTGCGCGGTTACAAAGTCGTCTGGGGCCGGCGACGCAAAGAACGGCCGCGCGAATATTTCATCTTCGGTTCCATCCAGGAAGAAGATCGTGTCATCCGGATTCACCCGCTGCTCGATCAGCCCTTCGTCCCGCGCTGGTTCCTCGAGTACGTGCTCTATCACGAAATGCTGCACTCGGTCGTGCCCGACGAAACCGACTCCGCCGGTCGCCGCCGCATTCACACCGCGGAATTTTATCGGCGCGAAAAAGCTTTTCCCCGATATCGCCGCGCGCGGCAGTGGGAAGACGAAAATCTCGCACGCTTTCTGCGCTAGTCCCTCGCTGCCCCCGCGCTACGCCGAATTCATACCGCGGAATTTCTCTGCGTGGAAAGCTTTCCCAATTATCGCCGCGCCCGGCGTTTGGAATTTGAGAGCCTCGCGCGTTTCTGCATTGTAGACGCGTGGCGCGGGGGAGCGGGGGGGGGAGGGGGGGGACGGGCCCCCCCCCACCCGCCCACCCCCGGCCCCCGCGGGACGGCGC
>JBBPZS010000097.1:0-53883 GCA_038198605.1 Chthoniobacterales bacterium
ACTTGTCGGCGCCGACGGGTAGTGGAATGTGCGATCCAGTCGGGATGTCGGAGTTTCCTCCGTCTGACTTGTTACCCAACCCACTTGGGTCACTCGCATTTACGGGATTATTGCCGACGTAGCGATAAAGATTGGCGGGGTCGCCGGCGAAGCCGATCGGGTCGGGCTGGAGGAAGCGGCCCCACTTCGGTGAATAAAAGCGGTTGCGATAGTTGTAGAGGCCGATGGAAGAGAAATACTCCCGCCCGGTAAAGAGAAAGCGGTTGCCAGTGGCCGTCTTGCCCGGCTCTACCGTGATGAATGGGTCCCCCCCAGATATCCAATACCAGCAGGTCTCGACGAGGAGCCCGGTGTCATCGACCAGTTGCGAACTGTTTCCATTGCCACGCTGGACGTAGTAATAGAGCTGCCCGTTGCGCGTCATCGAGACCAGCTCGTCGCTCCCCGCCCCGTGCAGATATTCGGTGTCGAGGACATTCCCTGCCTTGTATTCCGCGACCAGGTCCCACCCATCCCAAACGTTGTAGCGGACGTTTGCGCTCCCGTTCTCCTGCCAGGTGACGATGCGGTTGAAGCCGTCGTACCAGAAATCGGCGCTGACACTGCCTTTGACCCCGCGGGTCAGCCGGTTCATCGCATCGTAGGTGTAGGTCCAGCCGTCATAGGTTTTGAGGTTGCCCTTCAGGTCGTAGGTCGCGCTCAACCCGCCGACGGTCGGGTATTGGTTCAAATTATTGGCCGCCGCGTACGTCGTGCTCGTGACATCCTCCACCTTGCTCGTCCGGTTGCCGCTCGCGTCGTAAGCGATCGTGCTGAGCGGATCTCCCGTCGCCGGCCCGGTGGTCGTCCCATCGTACCAGAAGCTGGTCATTTGATTATTGGCATCGTAGCGATAACCGTCCGCCACCACCCCGTCGCGCTGCTCATAGGTGCGGTTGCTCATCTCATCGTAACCGTAGTTGTATTTCGGGCTGCTTCCATTCAAAAAATGCTGGATCTGGGTCAAACGGTTGACCTGCGGATCGAAGAGTGAGCTGCTGTGGGTTTGATACTGATCGAGATTCCGGGTCAGCAGATTACCCGATCGGTCATAAAGATAGTAAGCCTCGAAGTGGGTCGGGGTTAAATTGTCATACAGCGTCCGCAGTTCTCCCCGCGGGGTATAGCCAAGGTTGTATTTCTTGCTTGAGGGGTACTGCACGCTGGCCCTTCGGTTATCGGCATCGTAGGTATAGGTAACGGTCTTGGCCAAGCCTGACGCATTATTAAGAACCCTGCTGGTCGACACGAGGCCGTCATCAAAGTAAGTATTGGTTATCGTGGCCGGAGCATTCGTGCAGGTCAGGATCTGGGAGGCATCGTTGTAGGTGAGGGTGCGGCTCGGTGTTACCCCGCCGTCGTTCCAGGAATTGAACGTCTCGCGATTGCGCGTATCGTAGGTGAAGGTTTGGAGGTTGCCGGCCCGGTTCTTGAAGGTAGCGAGGTTGCCGTCTGTATCGTAGGTGCGCACCTCCGTTCGCACCACCCCGCCGCCGTCGCTCGGGTAAGTCGTCGTCGTCGGACGATTAAGGGTATCGTAATCGTAGTTGTACACCTTTAGACGGGGATCGGTCGAGGTGTCGAGCTTGCCCGCCTTGGTCCAGGTGTAGCTGGTCACGGCGGTTGGGGTAGTCCCCTGGGGGACGGTCATTTTCGTGAGCCGGTTCTTATTGTCGAATGTGTCGTAGGTGATGAGCTGGTCGTTCGCCCGTCTTTCCGATTTCTTGTTGCTCGCCCAATCGTAGGTAAAATCAAGCGTGTGGCCGAGACTGTTGCGATCGAGCGTCGTTGGATCGGTCACGTTGAGCAGCCGGTCGCGCACATCGTAGTTATAGGTCCAGATGGCGCCGCTCACCTGCCCGCGCGGATCTTTGACCGTCTTGAGGTTGCCCACGGCATCGTAGGTGTAGCTGGTCTTAGCCGGGGTGGAATCCGCGAGCGTGGTGTCGCCGATGGTGGTGGAGAGAAGACGAAAATTATCATCGTAGATATTCACCGTATCCACTCCGGCCGGGGTCGTCGCATGGGTTGGGTTGGGATCGGTGTGGGTGTAATCGTCCAGCGTGCCGTTGGCGTCGTAAAAAACTGTCGTTGTGCGATTACTGGTGTCGCCATTAAAGCGCAACGGCCGGACGATCGTCCTGACCCGTTTGTAATCGTCGTAAGTATAGTTCGTATCGGCAAAGACCCCGAGAGCCTGCTGGTAGCTGGCCAGGCTCAAGGTGCCATCCGGCTTGTAAACGAAACCGTCCGTAATGGAGTGGGTGCCTGGGTGCTGGACAAGGGTGAGCCGGCCCACCTGGTCGTGATAAAGGGTGGTGATGTTGCCGCCTGGATCGGTGACGGTGGAAAGATGGTCGTTGACATCGTAGCCGTAGAAGGTGGGGTTGTTCGTACTCGTCGGCGGAGTATATTTGGTAAGAAGTCCTCTCCCGCCGGTGTCGTAAGTGTAGGTTTCGACGCCGCCCGTGCTGCCGCTGCCGTTGCTCACCATGGTGTGGGAAGTGACCTGGTTAAAGCCGTTGTAAAGGAACATCTCGACTCCACCATCTGGATAATCGATCTCCGAGGTGGTCATGGTGGTCGTGTTGCCGTGCAGGTAAGTCGTAATGTGACCCAACTCATCGGTCACGCTCTTGAGATAATAACCGGTGGTCGGGTCATCGTAGGCATAATCGATGTGGGAAGCGTCCCCGGGGTGGGTGATTTTGGTGATGGCGCCGGTGGCAGCGAGCCTGATGAAAGAAGTGGTGTTCAAATTGGCGTCCTTGACTGAGCTGAGGTAACCAGACGCGTCGTAGGTATAGTTGGTGGTTTGGGCGAGAAAGTCGGTCTGCTTGAGCAAAAGATAGCCTTTATAGGCCGTTCCGGCGTTGGCTCCATAGTAGAAGGTGCGGGTGGGAGAGTCGGCGCGCGTTTCGGTGCGGGTGTTGGCCGTGGTATTGATGGCCAGGGTCACAACGCGGGTGGAGGTATCATTGGCGTTGAGGTGGTTCTCACCCAATAATACTCCGGAGGCGCCGCCCGGGACATAATCGTAGGAAATGTTCTTCATCGGCCCGGGATAACGGGTATCGCGACATTTCCAGAGCAGCGGCGCAGTCGAGCCGGTGACATTGGAATTTTTGTAAGTATAAGTGGCGACGTCGTTGTAACCATTAGCCGGGTCGTTGTCGCTGTAGGTCGCCGCGGTCAGGACTTTATAGACATTATAAGGCGACCAGGTATAGGTGACGACCTGAGTCAGGGTGCCGCTGCCCGTACCGTAGCCGGCATCGACGTGGTTGATTAGTCCTACATAGCCCGTGTCGGTTCGGTAATAGATTTTGAGCCAGCGACCGGCCGGCTCGGTCACCTGGGTGAGGCGAGTGGTGACGGAATCGTAGGTGAGGGTAGTGATGAGACTGTTGGGGTCGACGACCTGGGTCGGCGGGTCGAACCAAAAGTCCCAAGGTGGATTATTCCCCGTATCGAACGAAGCGTGCTGACGAAATTTTACCTTGCCCCCATCCGCCAAAAGCAGAAAGCAATCGACGTCGGTCCCTTGGGCGGCTTGGAACCGGTCGCCGATCCCAATCGGGCCCTTATAGGGGACGCCGACGCTGCCGCCGGTGGTGAAGGTGATCACCCGTCCATCGGGATAGGAGACAGTGTACTGGTTGGGGATGTTCGTACTCGCGCTGGTCGCGGTACAAGACCAGGCATAGGAATGGCGCCAGCCCGCTCCGGCGCGGCTGTTCATGGTCCGCGACCATTGCAAGGGATAGGCGCCCACGGCCCCGGCCACGGTGATATCCGGAACAGTTCGGGTGGCGTTACCAGTGTATGGATCGTAAGAGCAACCGGTGGTGCTGTGAACATTGAACGCACCGTAAACGCCAGTCGGGTTGTCGCCGCCCTGCGCGAAAGCGGAGAGGCTAGCCAAACTGAGGAGCAAACCGGGAAGAGCCAGCCGAGTGGAAAAGGAGATTTTCATTTGTCCGGGTCTCCTTTGTTAGTAGACGCCCGGCAGGCCGGGAGGCGTATTCTCGGGATGGCCCGGATCGACAATCCAAAGCTGGAGGAAATTCAGGTCGTCAGCCTGATGGACGGCTACCCGGCAGGCACCGCACGAGTCGCTAGCCTGAAACTGGAAGGTTACGTTACCGTCCGAGCCGACAATCAGGCCCTCCTCCGGGAGGGTCAGGATGCCACCATCGAGGGGCTCGGCGGTGATCACCTGGCCAGCGAGGTCGACCGGAAACTCCACGGTGATGGTGAGCACCTGCTGCGGTTGCAGCCCGAGTCGCTCGAATGCCGTGTTGTGCTTCGGCGGCTGGAAAATAGCGTCGTTCCCGTAATCGACCGTCGCGGCCAGAGCGCGCGAGGCCTCGGGTTCCAGCCCATCGCCGTCCTGCGCGCGAACCAACGAGGAAAATCCAAACAGACCGCTGGCGAGAACCGCCAGCCCGGCTATTCCAAGGGGAACAGTTTTCATATTTATCTGTCCTTAAATCAAAGTTGCAAAAACCTGGCAAGAATTTTTTGCAAAAAAATTTACGCCGGTTGCACGGCCCCCGGCTGGACGAGTCGCCGCACGGCTACTGCAGCCAAACCGAGCCTGAACGCGAACCCGCGCTCATGGAAGGCACTCCCATGGTCATGGGTGCACTCGTTTCGGTCATCGCACAGGGGACGTTCGGGGTCAGAGCTGCCTATCGACACAGGCACTGAGGAATCGGAACAGCATGGGGATCGTGGGTGGGCCAATCTGATCTCTGATGCACGCCTGGCCGCGCTCGCGATCGAGCATGGCTTTGGCCTCTGCTCGACCCGACGGCGATTTTGCTCTTTTCCCCGGATTGCGCTGGGAGAACTCGTGCGCTTCCTAAACGCGATTCTTTTTTCTGCCCAGTTCGTGTTCGATTTTGCCTAACGGCAACGTGTTCATGACGTCGTCTTTCGTGAGCCAGCCTTTGCGCGCGACGCCGACGCCGAACCATAGTTCCTGCAACTTCTCGACTCCGTGCGCGTCGGGGTTGATGACGCATTTCACTCCTTTTTCCTTCGCCAGCGGCCACCAGCGCCAGTCGAGGTCGAGCCGTTTCGGAGCAGCGTTGATCTCGATCCAGGTGCCGGTTCCGGCGGCCGCTTCGATGATCGCCGGGATATCAAGCGCGTAGGCCTCGCGATTTAAGAGCAGCCGCCCTGTCGGATGGGCGAGGAACGTGACGTTCGGATTGCTGATCGCGCGGATGATTCGCTTTGTCATTTCCGCTTCCGGGAGTTGAAACGCGGAATGGACCGAGGCGACGACGTAATCGAGTGCGCCTAACGTCTCGTCGTCGAAGTCGAGCGACCCGTCGCGCAGAATATCGCATTCGACGCCGGCGAAGAGGCGAAAGCCGTCGAAGGTCTCGTTCAATTTCCGGATCGCCGCGCCCTGAGTCCGGAGACGGGCGCGGTCAAGGCCGCCGGCTTGGATGGAGCTGCGGCTGTGATCGGCGATCCCGAGATATTGCAACCCGAGCTCCTGCGCGGCCGCGGCCATTTCCTCGAGCGAATTGCGGCCGTCACTCGCGGTGGTGTGGCAGTGGAATGTCCCGCGCAAATTTTCCGGGTCGAGCAGGCGGGGCAGGCGGCCTTCCGCGGCCGCTTCGATTTCGCCGGAATTTTCCCGCAGCTCGGGCGGGACGAAATCGAGATCGAGCGCGCGATAGAGATCCGCTTCTTCCTGCACCTGGGGAATCTCGCGCGGCGGCTTTTTCTTCTTCGTCTCGGTCTCAGCGGGTGCGAGACGATATTCATTCAGCTTCCAGCCGCGCTGCAGGGCGCGATTGCGCAGGACGATGTTGTGCTCCTTGCTTCCGGTGAAATAGCCAAGGGCAAAGGGATATTCGGCCGTGCTCACGACGCGCAGATCGGCCTGGATGCCGGAGTGCAGGCGCACGCTCGTCTTTGTCGCGCCGCGGGCGATGACGCTCTCGACCAGCGCATGCCTGACGAAAAACTCTGTCACGTCCTCGGGCGCTTTGGTGGCGACAATAAAATCGAGATCGCGCACGATTTCTTTGCGCCGTCGATAACTTCCCGCGCTGCTAACGCGCGAGGCTGCCGGATGCTGGCGCAGATCGTCGAGCAACGCTTCCGCTTCGCTCGCGACCGCACCGAGCCGGAAACTTCCGACATGTTTGGCCCGGTTCGCGATCGTGGCGATCAGTTTGTCCTGTGTGGGCTTGCCGAAGCCGGGCAATTCCGCGACCCGGCCGGTCTCGCAGGCTTTCTTGAGATCGGCGATGGAACCGACCTGCAATTTCTCGTAGAGGGCCTTGATCTTTTTCGCGCCCAGACCGGGCAGGCCGAAAAGCTCGAGAATGCCCGGGGGAAACTTAGCCCGCAGCTCGGCGAAGAAGGTCGATTCACCGGTCAGGACGAGCTCTGAGATTTTGCCCGCGATCGCTTTGCCGACGCCGGGGATTTCCTGGAGGTGGTCCTGCTCGGCCAGCTCGCGCAAATTTCCACCCCAGGTCTCGATCGAGCGCGCGGCGTTGGTATAGGCGCGAATCTTGAAGGGATTTTCTTCCTGCAGTTCGAGGAGGGTCGCGATCGTCTCCAGGACATCAACGATCTGTTCTTTTTTCATTTCCGGCACAGGAAATTGTTGCGCGAAAAATTCTCCTCGTCGATAGCGATACTGTTAAACGCGTTGCGCCGTGCGCTGTTTGGCATGGAAAAGCCGCATCGCTGGGGCGGCGGGCACGCCACTTTCTTCGACCGTGGCTACGATTGTTCCGGGACGGTTTCCTACGCGCTGGCCGCGGCCGGCTTGCTCCGCGTCCCGATAAGTTCCAGGGAGCTGACTCGGTTCGGGAATCGTGGCCATGGAAAATGGATCACGATTTTTGCCCGCAACGGCCATGCCTTTGCCGTCATCGCCGGTCTCAGGCTCGACACCACGGCCTGGAACCGGTTGAGCGATCGCGAAGCGCCCCGCTGGCAAACGACCGTGCGTCCGCCGCGCGGATTTGAGCCGCGCCATCCGGAAGGGCTTTAGTATTCAAAAAACAAGACAACCGGTCCACGTGGACCGGTTGTTTCCTAACCTACCGAAATGTGGACCGCCCGCGGGATCGGACCGCGCGGCGGTTTGTCCGTTGGGGGTTGCTTAGTGGAGGGTGCGACCAGCGGTGGTACGACCGGCAGTGGTGCGGCCAGCGGTCGAGGGACCAGCGAGATTTTTACCGCGAACGCCGCCCTTGGCGTCTTTCGACGGTTTCATGTCGCGCACTTTTACATTCTTTTTTTTCGTAGCCATAACTGTTTTTCTTTCTGTTGGGTTTCTTTCTCTTGGGTGGTTATTTGGGCTGCTCTCGGTCGAGCCGGTTTTACCCGGCCGACCGAGATCGCCTCTTGCTCGTTAGAGCGTGGTGCGACCCTGCGTCGTGCGGCCTGCCGTGGTCCGGCCAGCCGTGGTGCGACCCGCGGTCGTACGACCGGCAGTCGAGCTTCCGGCGCGAGCGGCGCCGCCTTTGGCGTCTTTGTTGGGTTTGAGGTCACGAACTTTCACTTCTTTTTTCTGAGCCATAACTGTCTATCTCTTTCTTTTGTTTGTGGTTTGGTTGATGTCAGTCGCACCGAAGAGCAGTTGACGGCCGCCCGAGACGTTTCCTTTTGGGATGAGGTCATCAAGCTTGATCAACTTTTCCTTATTTCGTGACCGCTTTTGAATCCTGGATTCGCCAGCGGTCGCATTTTTTTTCGGCGTACTCACGTTTGCATCCTATTATCATCAATCATGCCATGACCAGCCTGGAGTCCTCCCGCGGCCCGCGCCAGTCCAGAAATTCAGGCGCGTTTTCCCTCGTAAAAGAGGTGCTTTCAAATTTCGGAAAATTTCCCTAACGAGCAAAATTCCGGCGCTAATTCGAGTGACCGACGCGGTCTTAATCTGAGGCAAATAAGGTGGCCTAACTCAGAAATGTCTCATTTTTGGGCCACGCTTTTGAGATGTCGGACCAGGGTCGCCCGCGAGATGCCAAGCATGCGTGCCGTCCGGCGCTGGTTTCGTCCCGCCTGGTCATAGACAAATTGCACATGCCGGGAGACAGCGCCGGCCAAAGAAAGATCGCGCACGCCATCCAGCTTTCCGTTAGGCAAAGGCGCCGTTGCGGGTTCCTCCGGCGACGGAATGGAGGGCGCTTTCAGGTCGGGCGGGAAAACCACATGCTCGGGCAGGATGACGCGACCTTCGCAGAAGAGAGTCATGGTGCGGACGGTGTGACTGAGTTCGCGCAGGTTTCCCGGCCAGGGATAGGCGAGCAGCTTGTCCATTGCTTCGGGATGAATGGCGTTGATCGATTTCCCTTCGCTGGCGGCGGAGGCCTTGAGTTCGGCCGCGATCAGGGCCGGGAGTTCTTCCATCCGCTCGCGCAAGGGCGGGATGAGCAGGGTCAGGCCGTTCAGGCGGTGATAAAGGTCTTCGCGGAATTTCCCCTGCCGCACTCCTTCGAGGAGTGAGCAATTCGTCGCGCAAATGATGCGCGCGTCGGCATGAAGCATTTGTTCGGAACCGAGGCGTTCAAATTCGCCGTATTCGAGCACACGTAGGATTTTCACCTGCGCAAGCGGGCTCATGTCGGCGATTTCGTCGAGGAAGAGAGTGCCTTGGTTGGCCAGTTCGAATTTTCCTTTCACCGTCTGCTGTGCGCCGGTAAAGGCGCCGCGCTCGTGTCCGAAGAGCTGGCTCTCGATCAGGGTATCGCTCATGGCGGAGGCGTTGAAGGCGACGAAGGCGCGGGCGGCGCGCTCGGAGGAGTTGTGAATGGCGTGGGCGAGAAGGGTTTTGCCAGTGCCGGTTTCGCCGAGCAAGACAACCGGGACATCGGTCGTGGCGGCGAGCGCGGCGAGGCGCAGGCAACGCTTCATCGCCTCGTTCGCGGTGGTGAGGTCTTCAACCTTGAGACGGGAGAGGGCGCGCGGCATGGCAATCAGTTGCGCATGTTCTCGCGCAGTTGGCGGATTGGTTCGAAGGCGTACTCGATCATGGTGCGACGGCCGACGACGATGCGCGCTTCGCCGCCCATCCCGACACGAAGGGCGAGATGATTCTTTTTCGTCACTTCCGTGTCATCAATCGACGCCAGCCCCGCGAAATGTTGCCCCTGGGCGGTGGAAACGGCGGAAGGGCTGACCCAATAGAGCCTGGCGTTGACGGCTCCGTAACGCTGATAGGGAAATGCCTCAAAGAACAGCCTGACCCGCTGTCCATTGGCCAGCTTCGGGACGCTCGCCTCGGCGAATGTCAGGCTGGCAAAAGGTTTCGCGTTCGTGCGCGCGAGTTGGCATAGCTCCTGGCCGTTCTGCACCACGCTGCCGGCATTTTGTTGCGCCTGCGAAATGACCACTCCTGAGTAGGGCGCGCGGATGACGAGAAGATTTTGTTTCGAATCTTCCAGATCGCCGCTCCGCGCAGCCAGCCGCATCTTCAGTTTTTCGATCTCGGCCACGTTCTCGGCCCGGGTCCGGGCGTATTCCGCCTCCATTTGCTGCCGCTCGAGTTTCACTTGTTCGAGGGTGCGCTGGGCCACGCTCAGGTCTTTCTCCGATTCCGCGGCGTCGAGCCGATGCTGCAGAACTTCCACGGCCGAGATGCCCCCGCTCTTGGTCAGCTTTTCCAGGCGATTGAGCAGCTCGCGACTGCTGGCGGCGTGCTTCTCGCGAAAAGCCACTTCGCTTTCCGCCTGCGCGATCTCCGCCGTCTTGATCTCGACCGCCGATTTGTAGGAGGTGTCGGCTTTGACCAGCCCCTGCTCATGCGTCTGCAGGTCCTGGCCTAACGTTTGTTGCTCCGTGCCCCAGCCGCGGATCTCGTCCGAGCGCAAAACATAAAGCGGATCGCCTGCCTTGACGCTTTGCCCGACGTGCACGCTGACCTGGCTCAAAACCGCCAGGCGCGGCGACTGGATCGGGTCCGCCCCGCCCGCCGGCACGAGCACGAAGGGACAGGTCACTGTCTCCGGCAGCTTGATCGCGATGGCGGCAAGGAGCGCCACCCCGAACAGCGCAATCAGGAGCCAGGCGGTGGAGCGGATGAACCAGGGCGGTGGATCTTGCGGCAACATTTGCGACTCGGTCCCGGTGGAGCCGCGCGGCATGAGTTCGGTAGGCATCGTTAGGGAAAATTCAGATCCCGAGCTGCTGACTCGAGAGGTAGAAATAAAGACCGCGCTGGTCCATGAGCTGATCGTGGTTGCCGACCTCGGCGACCATGCCGCGTTCGAGAACGACGATCGAGTCCGCCTCGCGGATCGTGCTCAGGCGATGTGCGATCACAATCGTGGTTCGGCCCGCGGTCAGGCGGCCGAGATTATCCTGGATGGCGCGCTCCGATTCGGTGTCGAGCGCGCTCGTCGCTTCGTCGAAAATCAGGACCGGCGGGTTGTTGTAGATGGCACGCGCAATCGCGATCCGCTGCTTTTGTCCGCCGGAAAGAGAGAGACCCGATTCGCCGATCTTGGTTTCGTAACCCATCGGGAGGCGCATGATGAAGTCGTGCGCGGCGGCGGTCTGGGCGGCGGCGAGGACGCGGTCGAGATCGGGCTCGGAGTCGCCGAAAGCGATATTGCGCGCGATCGATTCATTAAAGATGTGGTTCTCCTGCAAGACCATCCCGATGTGCCGCCTAACGTCGCGGTAGTTGAGAGTTTTCAGGTCGGTGTTGTCGAAGAGAATCGTCCCTTCGGTCGGTTCGAGCAGTCCAGCGATGAGCTTGATCAGGGTCGTTTTCCCACAACCGCTCCGCCCGACGAAGGCGACCATGCGACCAGGCGCGATATCGAGTTTGATATCGCTCAGGATGTTAGGCGCTTCCGGACCGCCATACCGGAAACTGACGCCGCGGAGCTCGATTCGCCCTTCCAGGCTGTGGACCGGGGCGAGCCGGGAACGGTCGCGGCCCTGTTCCGGTTCCTGTTCGAAAATGTCGTTCAGCCGATTGAGCAGGACGGTCGCGAATTGCATGTTGTCCCACACGCCTAACGTTCGCAGAATGCCGCCGTAAGCCATGGCGGTGAGGGAACTGAAGGCGACGAAACCGCCGATGCTGAGATTGCCGGCGATGACCTGGTTGGCGCCGACCCAGAGGAAAATCGCGGTCGAGAGCATGCCGATCGTCTGGAGCACGCTGTCGTAGGTCATGACGATAAAACTGCTCCGGAAAATCTTGCGCGAGACGGAGAGGAATTCGTTCAGCATCATGTCGCGGAAAACGTTTTCGGCGGAGGCGGCCTTGACCGCTTCGATGCCCTTGATCGCGTCGATCTGGTGCGAGCTGTATTTCCCCTGGCTCTCTTCCACGTCAGCGAAAAGCGGCCGCAGCACCTTCTGCGAAAAATACATCAGCCCGCCGTAGAGCGGCGTGGTGGCGAGAAAAGCCAGGGTCAGCACCGGGCTGTAGAGGGTCATGAGGGCAAGCGCGCCGATCAGTTGCACGAGCGCGAGAAGCGCGCCGATGCCGTGTTGCACGGCAAACTCCCGCACCTGTCGCGCGCCATCGAGCCGGCGCTGGATGTCGCCCGTCCGCCGGCTGGTGAAATAACTCATCGGCAGCGACAACATTTGCCGGCTGAGGAAATCGAGAATGGCGGTGTCGAGCCGGACCGCGGCGAAGGAGAGGAGGTATTCCTGCGCGAGCGACGAGGCCTGGACGAAGAACAGCGCCACGCCCATCCCGAGGAGGATAGTCTTGAGCAGGCCGACGTCTTTCTCGACGATCACCTTGTCGACCACCATCTCGGTAAAGATCGGGAAGAGCAGCTCGAGGAAAGTGAGCGCGACCGCGAGCAGCATGACCTGGAGGAAAATGGTGCGGAACTTGAGCAGGAAGGGAACTATCCAAGCCAGCCCGGGTTTGCTTTCCGGCGCATTGTCGAAGGCGGTCGTGTAATCGAAAAGCGCGGCGTAACCCGACCAGTTTTGCTCGAATTCCTTGCGCGGGATCTTGCGCAGGCCGCGTGCCGGATCGGCCACCTTCACGTAGGCCTCGGCGACGTCGTACAGCACCATCCAGTGGTTGCCTTCCCAATGCACGATGGCGGGCAGCGGCATGAGCGGCAGGTTGCGCAGCGAGACCTTGATCGCACGCGCGGCCAGGCCGAGTTCGGTGGCCGCGCGGCAGATCGCCTTCAGGCTCGTCCCGTCGGTCGAGGTGTGACAAAGCTGGCGAATCCGGGCCAGGCTCACCTTGCGCCCGAAATGCCGGCAGATCATGCCGAGGCTGGCGGCACCGCAATCCATCTCGTCGATCTGCTCGATCGCTTCGATCTTGCGGATGCGTTTTTTTCTTTTGCGGAAATATCCGTCCTCGTCCGCGAAAGGATCCTCGCCGCTCTCCTTCGCGGGCGCGGCTTTCTTGTCGACCCCGAGCTTGTCGTGGGCCGCCACTTCCGCCGGCAGCATCTCGGTCGTGAAATCGAGCGGGACGCGCGCTTCCGTTTTCGCCTGGTATTGCGCGAGGCGTTCCTCCATCAGCTGCCCGAATTCCGGGTAGCGGCGTTTGAGGTCGCGGACCGTTTCCGGCTCGAGCGCGAGCAAACGGCAATCGCTGAAGGCTTCGACCGAGGCGGCGCGGGGCGAACCATTCAGGATCGAAAGTTCGCCGAAGAAATCGCCGTCGCGATAGAAAGCGAGATTCTGCTGGCTGCCATTGTTGGCGTGGAAAGCGCGGGCGCGGCCTTTTTCGAGAATGAACATCGCGCCGGGCGGATCGCCCTGGCGAATGATCGTTTCACCCTTGGCGACTTCCATCGGGGTCAGCTTCTCGACCAGGCTGCGCAAAGCCGGCACGGGCAGGCGCCCGAAATTGCTAAATTCGTAAAGGAAACCGTGCAGCGAGCGATGCCGCGCCGTCATTTCAATATGATGTTTGAGCGCGGGTGTTTCCTCGGCCAGCTGGAGGAAATCCGCCCGGTCCAGGCGCAACGCCTCGACCGCCGTGCTGCAGCGCACGGTCGCGGTCCGAGTCCCGCCTTCCGAGAGGGCGGCTTCGCCGAAGCTATCGCCCGGTTTCAAGGTCGCGAGCACGATTTCGTTTCCGTTCTGGTCAGCCTTCACTACCCGGGCGCGGCCAGAGAGGAGGATGTAAAAAGCGTCCGCCGGCTCGCCTTGCCGCACGAGGAGATCGCCAAACTCGTAGCTTTCCTCCTGCAGCAGCGGACGGATCTGCTCGAAATGTTCGTCGGGGAGAAATTGGAAGAGCGACGAACGCCGGAGCAGATTTTCATCGTTCGCTTTCATGTCGTTAGGCGAGAAGAATTCGCCACTGGATGAAGCGAGTGGTCAGGTCGGAGAAATGCCGGTCGAGAATGCACTGGTCGGCCCGTTCCTGCACCACCGGGTCCTTCAGGTCGGGCTCGGCCTTGCCGATGATCCGGCAAAGATGAAAGCCGTCACCGCGCGCGATTGGCTCCAGGATTTCGCCCGGATGCACACTGAGAAATTTCTGCTGCAGGTCCTCTGGGACGTCCTCCAGCAAAACCTCCGGGTGCCGGTAGGGATAGCGCCCTTCCGTGGCCACTTCTTCCATCGACATGCCGTCGTCGCGCGCGCAGAGGAGCGCTTCGCGGGCGGCGTCGAGCGAGTCGAACTCGATCGTTTCGACATCAAAGCGCGTCAGCGGCAAACGCAGTGCGGCCAGTTGCCGTTCGCGCGCCTGCGGGGAGAGGAGCGAACTGAAAGTGCGAGAATAAATCACCTCCATCGCCAGCGTTTCCTCTAGCCAATGCTGGTCGCGCCCCAGCTTCTCCAGCCAGGCCGGCACCTCCTCCGGGCTCAGACCGTGACGCTCGCAAAAGGCGGCCCGTTCTTCCGCGATCGACTCCGGCGCGGCCCCGTTCTCGCCCGCGGCCTGCTGCGAGGAGATACGCCGGCTGAAGCGCTCCGCCATCCGATCCAGTTCGCCGGAAAGAAGCAGCTCATCGAGGAGGATTTTGCGCAGCTCGTTAGGCGCATGGAAATAATCGAGCGCTTCGCCTTCGAGGTCTTCCCATTTCGCGCCCCAGAAATGGCGCGCAAAGTAGGCGCTGAAATCGCCCAGGGTGAGCCCGCGCCCGGCCAGCCATTGCTCGGTTTCCTCGGCCGTGATCAGATCGTGCTGATAACGAAACTGTTCGGCCGCGCTGTCGATCGCGTCTTCATCGAACTCGAGGTTCTCTTCCTCGGCCCGGCGCTCGGCGGCCAGGAGCCGGAGGAGATACTTCCATTCCGGTTCCAGCTCGCCCCGGAAAATGGCGGCATCGACCACGTCGCGCCCGGTGAAGGAACGGCCTTCGCAGACAAAGATGATCTTGCTGTCGATGGGGACGATATCGGTCTCGGTGGAAGGCATCGCGACTTGTTCTGCCGATTACCTAACAATTTTCCGAGCGTGTCGAGCGAAACCAACGTCTGCAATGATCGAGCCCATCCCCATTCACGCGCGAAATGCTGCAAAATGAGGCCAAAAATGTTTCAAAAAAGCCCGGCCCCGGCTTTTTTTTAGACCGCTAGGCTGAAGACCAGTCGAGCACGATCTTGCCCGAGTTTCCGGATTTCATCAGCTCGATCGCTTCTTTAAAAGAAGTGTAAGGGAAGCGGTGCGTGATGATCGGCGAAATATCGAGCCCGCTTTGGATCATGGCCGTCATCTTGTACCAGGTCTCATACATCTCCCGGCCGTAAATGCCTTTGATCGTGAGCCCGTTGAAGACGACCACGTTCCAGTCGATCGCGGCCGAATCGGGCATGATGCCTAACAATGCGATCTTGCCTCCATGAAACATGGCCGGGAGCAGATCAGCCATCGCTTTCGGGCTGCCCGACATCTCGAGCGCGACGTCGAAACCTTCTTTCATCCCGAGTTGTTTCATGGCGTCGCTCAGGGTCGCGTTGCGCACATCGAGAGCGAGCGTCGCCCCCATTTTCTTCGCCAGATCAAGCCGGTAGGGGTTGATGTCGGTGATGACGACGTTGCGCGCCCCGGCGTGTTTGCAGATCGCGACCGCCATGCAACCGATCGGGCCGGCCCCGGTGATGAGCACGTCTTCCCCGATCAGATCGAACGAGAGCGCGGTGTGAGTGGCGTTGCCTAACGGATCGAAACAGGAAAGGACATCGAGCGGGATGTTGGGGTCGGCATGCCAGACGTTCGAGGTCGGGATGCAAAGAAATTCCGCAAACGCGCCCTGGCGATTGACGCCGACGCCTTCGGTATTCGGGCAAAGATGGCGCCGCCCGGCGAGGCAATTACGGCAATGACCGCAGACGATGTGTCCTTCGCCCGTCACGAGATCGCCCGGGGCAAAACCTTTCACACGCTCACCGACGCGCTCGACCACGCCAACGAATTCATGGCCGACGACCATCGGGACCGGGATGGTTTTTTGCGACCACGCATCCCAGTTATAAATGTGGACGTCGGTCCCGCAGATGGAGGTTTTGCGGATCTTGATCAGGACGTCATCGCCGCCCACTTCGGGGACGGGCACGTCCTCCAGCCAAAGACCGGGTTCCGCCTTGCGTTTGACCAATGCCTGCATCGTCTTTTGCACGCAGGAAATTAGGCGGATCAGGAAAGCGGGCAAGGAGCGGCGGTTTGCAACCGCCGAGGGCGATTCCAAAGCGCCCTTCCTTGAGCCTCGTCACCGCGGAGTCAAAAAACAAATCGCGGTGTGCCGCTATCCCCTGCCGGGTAGCGCGCTCGTCTCAGTCTGGTACGGGTCATTCAGCGCCCTTCTTGAATCCGAAATTTTTAGACGGACTTTGTAAGAAATTCCCCGCTCCAATCACCAACAGACAAACGAGGTGAAAGAATGGAGGATCGCGAACAGAAACGAGTTTTCGACGAGTGGCTGGCCTGGCACAAAGGAGCCCTCTTTAAGGTCGTACATGCTTACACCTTCACCTCGCACGATTGCGATGATCTGTTTCAGCCGTGTCTTGAGCAAACCGCGATCGATCACCAATGATTTCGTCCGCGTCTCAATACGAGCTGGAAGCGCTCCGGGCTAAGCTGGCTGATTCACAACCCTAAAAACCAACCCACCTAACAATGAAAACTCTCCTTCAACTCATTCTGCTCACTCTCCCCGCCTTCTCCGGACAGGCGGCCCTACCCAGCGCGGCTGGTCATTGGCAAGGCGCGATTACCCTGCCCGGCACCAAGCTGGAAGTCGCGGTCGATCTCAAAGCGCCCGCCAAAGCCGGTCAACCCTGGTCGGGCACGATCGACATTCCCGCACAGATGCTGCGCGGCTTCGCGCTCGCCGAGGTCACGGTGGAAGGCAGCCGGGTGGTCTTCAAGATGCCAAACCTTCCCGGCGATCCCGCTTTCGACGGCAAGATGACTGACGATGGCAATCGGGTGGTGGGCGATTTTCGCCAAAATGGACAGACCTTCCCCTTCGCGCTGAATCGCGGCGAAGCGACCAAACGGGTCGGGGAAACGCCTTCGCACGGCGTGCCCGGGAAGGGATTAGCCGGGCATTGGCAGGGCTCGTTGCGTCCCGGGGCCGCGCCGGTGGAGTTGCGTCTTGTCTTGCATGTCGCCGCCGGGGAAGGCGGGACGCTCAGCGCCACCGTCGACAGCATCGACCAAGGCGCGGATGGGATTCCGGTTTCATCGATCGCGCTGAAGGAGGATGGCGTGACCATGGAACTGGCGGTGATCAAGGCGAGCTACGAAGGAAAGCTTTCCGCCGATGGCAGCGAAATCGAGGGAACCTGGAAGCAAGGTTCGATCGCGACGCCGCTCGTTTTTCGCCGACTCGCAGCCGCGCCAAAGCTGGCCCGCCCGCAGGAGCCCAAGCCGCCGTTTCCGTATCAGGAACGAAAGGTGAAATTCCCGGGCGGCGCATCTGGTGTGACCCTCGCCGGCACGCTCACCATGCCGCCGGGCAAAGGGCCTTTCCCGGGCGTGGTCCTGCTGAGCGGATCCGGCGCGCAGGATCGCGACGAGACGCTGTTGGGACACCGGCCGTTCCTGGTCCTGGCCGATTATCTCACCCGGCACGGGATCGCAGTCCTGCGTTACGACGACCGGGGATACGCGGCTTCGACCGGCGATTACGCGACGGCCACGCACGAAGATTTCGCGGCCGACGCCGGCGCGGCCTTCAAGTTCTTGATCGCACAGGAAGGGATCGATCCCGCGCGTATGGGATTGTGCGGACACAGCGAGGGCGCTCCGCACGCCGCCATCGTTGCGGCTGGAAATCCGAAGGTGGCGTTCGTCGTCATGCTGGCTGGGATCGGGGTGCCGGTCGATCAACTCCTCACCCGCCAGCGCCAGGACATCATGCGCGTCGCTGGAGTCGATCAGGTAACCAGCCCGGAAGAAACCGCGTTGCGCGACAAACTCTTTGCCTTCTTGCGCACGGAGAAGGCAACCGACAAGAAGGAGGCGCGCGCGCTGCTCGAGCAGATGGCCGCGCGCTACACAACCGAGCAGCGCGAGGCCGTCGGCTTTACCGAGAGCGCGATCGATCAGCAGGTCGCGATGCTAACCAGCCCGTGGTTTCTCAAGCTGCTCGCGTTCGATCCGGCGCCGATATTGGCAAAAGTGAAATGCCCCGTCCTCGCGCTTAACGGTGAAAAGGATCTGCAGGTTTCGTTTCGGGAAAATCTCGATGGAATCAAGAAAGGCCTGGAGGCGGGCGGTAATCGCGCGGTGACAGTGCGCGCCTTGCCGGAACTGAATCACCTCTTCCAACACAGCTCGACGGGCGCGATCTCGGAATACGGCCAGATCGAAGAAACGATGAGTCCCGAAGTCCTGCAGATCGTGGGCGAATGGATCGAGCGGCAGACCCGAGGAGACAAGACCGATTAAGGCTGGACCTGTCTGGAGGATGCGGCCTCCCGGAAAAGTTCGCGAAGGCGACACGCCTCCGCCGGCACGCGAGACGCTCGCGCGGCGCGGACCGAAGTGGCGCACTCCGGTTGCAGCCAGAGTTGCGCGGTCTTGCCGTCAGCCAGCGAGAGAATGGAACGGCGTTATGCGGCGACGAGGTCCTCTGCGAAGCGTTGAATGCGCAGATCGTCCACGGAGTTGTATTGCGCGTCCCGGCAACTTCGTTGCCCGAAAGGCGACCAAGCCGGACGCAACAGAGTTGCGAGAACAAGCGAGGGGTTAAGATCTGCCGAGATTCCAGGACTGACCCCTATTCTCGCTCGCCAGACTTACCCTGTTGTTGCGAGCCGGCACTCACAAAAGCCCGCTGATAAGTTCGCGCAGACGCGGGACATCCTTCGTCGCGACATCCCAGAGCACCACGTCAATCACCTCATCGTATCCATGAATCATGACATTGCGCATCGCGATGATCTGCCGCCATGGGATCGCCGGGTGGCTTGCCCGCCATGCCTCGGGCAGACGCGTGGCCGCTTCGCCGACCAACTCCACGCAGCGCTCCAGAGCGCGGCGGAACTCGCGATTCGTTCCCAGATCTTCCGGGCCGCGGCTCGCCACCAGAGCCGCGATTTCATCTGCGAATTCAACAATTTGACGGAGCGTCAGTTCCGGCTCACGCCTGCTCATATAGCTTTACCGCTTCCCGGCTGACCCGCTCCCGGAGCAGAGGATGGAGCTGCGCGGCGAAGTCCACGCGATGGCCGAGGATGACCCCCAGCTCCTCCGCGAAATCAAAATAGCGCAAGCCGACCCCGCGCAACGCCCCGGGTGCAAACTCAGCGATGACATCGATGTCACTCCGCTGCGGATCGAAATCGTCCCGCAGGACAGACCCAAAAAGGGCAAGAGAACGAACGCCTCGCTCGCGGCAAAAGCGGGCGATTCGTTCGCGATCGATCGCGATGGGCAACTGAGCAATCGTCATCGAGGGCGAGATTACCATCCACCGATGCAATGGCCAATCAAACTCCTTTCAACCGAGAGCAAGTAACCAAGAACCGCGTCGCGGAGCGACGCCACGGCACCCGCCGGGGAAGCCCTTCAAATTGCAGGTCCCAATGATTGCTCTCGACCCAATGCTGAGGCCGCGCGCTGTCCGGGTGGAATTCCTTCACGCCCTCTTCATTCCACAAAAAAGCTCCGCCGCGCAAGGTGATTGATGGCGCAACAAAAAGCCGAACTGTTGCCGCCGTCTCGGAAATGGATATCTGCCGAGATTCTCGGACTGACCCCGATCTTCCCTACCGGCGCCTAAAAAAAGATCGACATGAGGCGGGGAACCGGCAATGGTGTGAATTGCGAATACGTCACGGGAGTTTTGAGAATTCGTGATTTTGCCGGGGAGTCGCTATCATTCGGATCCAGCACCAACGCTATGGCGGTGTCCACCATTCGAACGGCATCGTCCATGCTCTTCCATATCCCGGGCGTTTTTTATTTAACGGAAATGCCTTGTGCTCAGTCCAACGGAATGATTTGAATTAAGCGTTTTAATCCCAACTAGGAGAATATTGTGCCAAAAATTACAATGTCATTTGCGAAGATAGAAAGCATCTTCTCAAACAAATGACGTCCAGATCAGGCGAAAAAAAGACGGGAAAAGTTCTTCGCTTTCCGAACGAAGACGTTCCCACTTTTCTTCGAAATCTGGGGGAGTTTGAAGAGAAGTCTAAAAAAAGTAGTGCGATGATCCGTTAGGATTGATTTCTTAACTCAATCGTTTACAAGAAGGCACGTTGATTGACGTGCCTTCTTCGTTATGCAGCAGTATTCTCGACACGCTAAAGAAAAGACCGTTGAATTCGTTAGTATGGTTCGCCCGGAGTCCAATTTCGACTTCGTTGATCGTCGCTTCCCAGGCCTAGGGACTCTCCGGAGAATCCTTTCTCAAGTCCGCCAGCACGGCGGCAAGACAATCGTCTTTGAGGAGCTCGCTGAATCCGAGGAAAGCCGTGAGGAAGACGCCGATATCAAGATTGTTCGCCCTGACTTCACTGGCAGCAAAGTGTTTCGGCTAACCTTTTTAAGGAACGCGATCAAAAACCGGAAAGAGTTGATCTCCGTTTCCCGAGAAGATTTGGTAGGCTACGCCTTGATCAAAGAAAACATCTTCTTCGGAGACTCAGGTTTCACGATTTACGAGTCCGTTATCGAACCGGTCTCATACCTGAACAGCTTCATCAAAAATCCGCAAACTTGAGATCTGACCGTCGGAGGATCGCCTCATACGCTCGATGGCCACCTCTATGCCCAACAGAACGGAATCACAAACTGTTGTGCGCACGTCGCCGTCCGCACAGCTGCTGCAGTATTTCCCAACGGCAATCTTAGCTATCGACGGATGAACCAAATCGTCGGCATCGATTTGAAAAAGCGAAAACCCGGCGAAGGTTGGATAAGCTCGAGATGGTAGAAATCTTAGAGAAAGCCGGAGCGCGCTGTTTTGTTGCTGATTATCGCATCCGAACAAAGACCACTCCGCCGCCATTCCAGAAATATGTCTATGGAAGTATTGAGTCAGGATATCCCGCAATCATCTCCTTCGAGACGACGCGATTCCCCGGATCGTACCACGGTATTCCGATTATAGGTCACACCTTCAATTCTGATACGTGGGTTCCGAGCGCCGAACAATTCTATTTTCAACTCGGTCCAACGACACGGTACGTGCCAAGTGAATCATGGGTTAGCATGTACATTGGCCACGATGACAACGCTGGATCTCACTACTGCATACCGCGCCATTTTTTCCAGACACAACATCCGGAGTCCTCAAAAGCTAGAAAGGCTAAGAATACTAAGAAGCCTGCTCGCGAATGCGTGGCACATGTAATCTCTACCGTTCCTTTTCCTGTCCAGGTCAACCCTATTCAGGCTGAAGCGGTTGGCGTCGATTATTTGCTTGCTCTGCGTCCACAGCTTGAGGAATTGGAGAACAATGTGTGGGCCAAACGTCTCAGCGAATTCGCAGACAGTGGACGCCTCGTGTTACGTCCCATTCTTCTGACGGCCTCCCAGTATGCCTCCCACCTTGGTCAAGTCTCAGATTGGAAGCGCAAACGGATACGCAAAGATGTCATCACTGAAATTAAAAAGCTGAGGTCCGAAAAACTTTGGATGATTGAGCTGTCAGTTCCCGAAGTTTTTGCTGCGAACAAGCGAAAGCTAGGCGAGGTAATTGTGCGGGCAGAAAAGAAATTGGGCGCCAAACGGGACCTTGACGGTTTACTGTTGGCGCGCGTACCTGGTAACTTTGCAGTTTATGAGAGCGGGAACGAGAACAGTCCTAAATTCGCATTCTTACCATCGGGCGCTGAAGAACATGTTGAACTTTTTGGATGCGAGGAGACCGAATAGAAGTAAATAGTGTTGGTAAGTAACACTCGATGGAATGAGTCGCCAAGTCGCTGATCTGATATACGAATTGGAGCCTGACGCTTTTCGCGCGAGCGTACCTTTCGAGGCCAGTGTGGCTGAAACTACGGCGGCGTTGATCGCATCAGTTGATAGCGAAGCATCCTCAGACCCGCTGTCGAAGTGGCTGGGAAAATACCAGCCATGTCTTTTTGGCCGGATTACCGCCCGGTAGTCGCGATCTTGACGAGTCCGATGAACATATTCAGGAGAAGATTCAGCGGGCTAGACGACGTTGGCGTCGGAAAGCGTTTGCCGGAGATGCTAGCGGGTTCGTGATTCTCGCGGTGTCGGAACGCATTGCAACTGCGAAACCAAGCGAGGTGGTAAAAGCATTAGCGAAAAGGCTCTGCTTCTTGTATCTCGGGCACGACGCCGAAGACCAAATTTTACTCGAGGACGTTTTTCTGCGAGTGCCCGGCAAAGTCGACGCGGAAATTCATTGGAAGGCCGGTGTTAATTATTTCTGTGCGCAAGGCGATCAGCGATGGTGGCATGATCATCGGATCCCGGGTGGGATGGCGTTTTCCATCAATTCAGTCGGTCATCTCGTTAAGTCGTTTGAAGTAGCGCGTTCCTTCGAAGAAAGCTGGCGCAAACTACAACTGGAAGATGAAGACTGGTCCAATTATAAAATCGGCAGTTTAGATGATGCATTGAGAGCTGCGATGCAAACCATCAACGGAGCCGCCACGGCTATCTCTGGAAAAGCCACGATGTTGTTGGCGGCAGAAGATGGCGGCGTCCAACCGATTCGCTGTCCCGTCGCGCTGCCGAAAAATCTACAGGGAAAAAGCTTCTGTGAGTATTTTTGGTTACTACCATACTGATATCACTATCCCGTCCGAATATTTTCGACCTGAGGTTGAAAGGCCGGTAGAGATTGAGGGTGGACGGCTAGATTTTACATATCTTTTTGACGATACGCTCGACAACGCCGCGCATCGCCAAATGGGGCGAGGGATCCGGGTGAGAGCATCTGCGAACACATTCAAACCGGACGAACCGAAAAATCTAAAGCGTTATCGGACCAGGGGTGAAGAGGGGCGTGTCGCTGATCATCCGGAGCTACAACGCGCACTGGTAGAACAAGACTAGGATATGTTCCTACAGAGTGGAACGCCGAGCCTCGGGAACGTTCCCTCTCGCTTTTGGTGAGGGCGGCCGAACTTTCTTTCCGGACGGCGGTCGCGGAGCGGGGACTTGAGATCAGCTCTAGAATCTCGCTGTCGCCAATCCGGAAGCGAGGTTGGTGAACAAAAAGGCCTTTCGTTTGGTTATTAAGGTTTCGTTAGGCTCTCGTTAGGGTGTCGGCGGTGCGGGCGGCGGGGTGGGGCTGCCGGGGAGGTCGTCGATGCTGCCGCTATTGAGGAAGCCCTGGGCGAAGAGGTCGCCTTCGGGGGTGCCGCGGTATTGTTTCACCAGTTTATCCATGGAGCGGAATTTGCCGCGGATCTCGCGGCAACGGTCGGGGATGCTTTGGGTTTCCCCTTTGCGATCGCCCCGGCGCGCGCCCGGTTTGCCGATCTCCTCCTCGAACTTGTCGACGAACCCGGAGTAGGTGGCGACGCGCGCGGCGGTGATGCCGTGGCCTTCGCCCGGCGCAGGACTGCCCACGCTGAGGGGCGTGAGTTTGGTGCGCAGGAGCTTCGCCTGGTCGAGCAACCGTTGTTCGCCGGTGCGGATCCAGCCGCTGTCGGGGATGTCCCATTGCTGGGAGTCGGCGATCATGATGATGGCGTCGGCTTCGAGTTTTTCATCCGCAGTGTTTTGCTGCGCGGCGATGGGCGAGGGCCCGACGCTTTGGTCGGCGCCAAGGGCGCCGAGGGCGTCAATCAGGGAGACTTCGGTCGTGGAGCACGGTGAAGCGCGCCGGGCCGAGGCCATTCCAGATTGGGAAAAATTAACCGCAGAGGCGCAGAGAGCGCAGAGTAGGGGCAATATTGTAGGGTCCGCTGTCTCAGCGGACGAGAACCAACGCGAGCAGCACAGCCTTTGCACTGAGACAGCGCACGCTACAGGCCGAGATTTCCGGCGCACATTTCCAAGTGCTCAACTGAGCCGTTCCTTTTAAATGCTCGGAGGCGAATCAGCCCGCGGCAGTTCTTCCCCGAGCAGAGTCCCGACGGTCGCCCGCCGGCTCGAGCTGGCGAACGAACTCACGGAAGCGGGCGGAGAAAAGCTGGCTGCGGATCTCCCAATAGCGCGCGATGCCGGGCGCGGCGATGTAATGGCGTAGTAGTTCCTGCCAGCCGTGCCACAGCTCCTGATCCATCAGCCCGTTGACCTGGTGAAAGTGAATGGTCTCAAGCGCCTTGAGGAATTGGTGGGTGGCGTGAAAGAAACGCTCCTGATCCTCACGGGAGAGACTGGTCAAATCCTCCAGTCCTTTGCCCCAAATGCGCGACATCTCCGCGTTTTCCATGAAGGTCTTGGTGACCCTCACGGACGGCGGAGGCGGCGGCGTCCTGGGCGGCGACCCTCGCGACGCGCGTGCTGCGGTGCACTTCCTTGGCGAGATAGAGGACGGAAAAGACGACGGCGATGGAGCTGACGAATTGCGAAATCGCGTTAATGGCATCCCAGTTCATGTCGAGCGCTCCTGGCTGGTAAAAACGTGAGGGGATAAGATGGCGCGCTCTGGCCGCGATGCCACGCCGCTTTTGCGATCTCTTGCCGCTGGACGAGCGGCGGTGAATCAGCGAAAACGGCCTGAGTCGGGAGTGGACAATTCTCCTATGACGGGGATGATGCAGACTGCATGCCCGCGACAATTGAGAGACCTTCAGCCTCGCCCCCGACCGCTCGCCTCACCTTCCTCTTTCGTTTTGCGAGCACAATCGTTCTCTGGTCGGTCGCGTTGCTCATTATCTTCTCCGGTTATGAGCTCGGCTTCTTTGCTCTCATCGGGACGTTGGGCTTGATCGCGCTCTGGGAGTTTTACGGGATGCTCGATCACAAAGGACTCCCAAATTTCAAGGTCACGGCGATGATTTCCGGTGCGGCAATGCTCGTCGGCAGTTTCTACTACTTCTCCCATTACGGCCCGGCCCGCTCCTACGACTACGAGATGGCGGTCCTCTTGTTTTTTCTCCTCACCGTCATTACCCGGCAGATGTTCGACGGGCTGCGGGACGATGCGCCGTTGCGGACGATGGCTTACACGCTCTTTGGGCTGCTCTATGTCCTCTGGCTTTACAATTTCATCACCAAGATTGTCTACGTAACCCCGCGGTTGCCTAACGGCGCCGTGACCGGGCAGTATTATGTCTTCTACTGCATCGCGATTACGAAATTCAGCGACATGGGAGCTTATCTCACCGGGAGCGCGATCGGGCGGCATCCGCTGGTCCCGCACATCAGCCCGAAGAAGACGTGGGAAGGGTTTTTTGGTGCGCTCGCTTTTTCGTTACTCGCGAGCGTGGGACTTTTCGCGCTCATGCCCGGTCACCTCTCGGTTCTGCACTGGACGCATGCCGTCGTGCTCGGCTTGCTTCTGGGATTCGCCGCGGTCATTGGCGACCTGGCCGAGTCGATCATCAAGCGCAGCACCGGGGTGAAAGATTCTGGCAACATGCTGCCGGGCATCGGGGGCGCGCTCGATCTCATCGACAGCCTTCTCTTCACCGCGCCACTTCTCTTCTTCTACCTGCGTCTCGTCATCCGGGTGCCGTGATGAAACGCAAACGGGTAGTGGTGCTGGGCGCGACCGGC
The DNA here is from genome assembly GCA_038198605.1 of Chthoniobacterales bacterium. Classification (GTDB taxonomy): domain Bacteria; phylum Verrucomicrobiota; class Verrucomicrobiia; order Chthoniobacterales; family UBA10450; genus Palsa-1392. Next base: position 25,091 of record JBBPZS010000097.1, read on the forward strand.
TCGATCGGGGAAAGCGCGCTCAAGGTGGCGCGCGACATCCCGGAGCGGATGGAAATCGTCGGCCTGGCCGCGAAATCGAACGCCAAAAAACTGGCGGCGCAGGCAAATCTCGTTAGGCCGGAGGCGATCTGCCTGGTCGACGAAGCAGGTCTGGGCGAGCTCTGCGCCAAGCTGGAATACAAACCCACGATTTTCACGGGGGAGGACGGCCTCGTGGAAATTGCCTGCCTAACGAATGCGGAGATGGTCCTGGTCGCGGTCGTCGGCACCGGCGGCCTGCGTCCCGCGCTGGCCGCGATCGAAGCGGGAAAAGATCTGGCGGTGGCGAGCAAGGAAATCCTCGTCATGGCGGGCGAAGCGGTCATGAAAGGCGCGGCCGCGAAAGGCGTCCGCGTCTTGCCGGTGGATAGCGAACACAACGCCATTTTCCAATGTCTGGAATGTGGGAGGGGCCTTGGCGCCCCGATGGGTGGCGGCGTCGCGTCCGATCGGGAGACAAAGGTCCCTCCCACCTTGATCAGCCGCCTCATCCTGACCGCCTCCGGCGGTCCATTTCGCGAGACGCCTAACGAACAGTTCGCGAGCATTACCCCGGCGCAGGCGCTAAAGCATCCAACCTGGAGCATGGGCCCCAAGATCACGATCGATTCCGCCACGCTTTTTAATAAGGGACTGGAAATGATCGAGGCGCACTGGCTCTTCGGCGTCGAGATGGCGCGGGTGGAAGTGGTCGTGCATCCGCAAAGCATCGTGCACTCGATGGTGGAGTTCGCCGACGGCTCCGTCCTGGCGCAGCTTTCGCATTCCGACATGTGTTTTCCTATCCAATACGCCGTGACCTGGCCCGATCGGGTGCCGAATTCGCTCCCGCCGCTCGATTTTGGCAAACTCCAGAAATTGGAATTTGCCGCGCCCCGCCTGGATGATTTTCCTGCGCTCAACCTCGCCCGGCGCGCGGGCGAAACCGGCGGCACCCTGCCCGCTGTAATGAACGCCGCCAATGAAGTTGCTGTCTCAGCCTTTCTCGATCGCCGGATTTCGTTTCCGCACATCTGGCACTTGGTCGAGGAAGTAATGAACCGACACGCCTCCGTTGCTAACCCGACCTTGGATGCCATATTGGAAGCCGACCGCTGGGCGCGCGAAGAAGCCGCCGGCCGGGCCGCTGATTTGGCCCGCTAAAGTCCGCCAGTTTTCCGAGCGCCATGTTTCTGCACGCCCTTCGCATCATCTTTATTCTGCTCGAGGTCATCGTCCTCTTTAACCTCCTCATCGTGGTCCATGAAGTGGGCCATTTCCTGGCCGCGCGTTGGCGCGGGCTGGTGATCGAGAAGTTCGGGGTCTGGTTTGGCAAACCGCTCTGGAAGAAAACGATCAACGGCGTCCAGTATTCGTTAGGCTCGCTCCCTTTCGGCGGCTTTGTGGCCCTCCCGCAGCTCGCGCCGATGGATATCATCGAGGGCGAGACGGACGCCGACCGCGCTGCGCTTCCGCGGATTTCCGTACTCGATAAGATCATCGTGGCGGTTGCCGGACCTCTCTTCAGCCTTCTCCTCGCGCTCGTTTTCGCCACTTTGGTCTGGGCCGTGGGGCATCCGGTTGGCGAGGCGGATACGACGACCACGATCGGTTACGTCGAACACGGATCGCCCGGGGAAAAGGCCGGGCTCAAGGCCGGGGACAAGATTCTCGAAGCCGACGGCAAACCGGTGACGCGCTTCTCCGGCATGAGCGACAGCGTGACCTGGAACGTGATCCGGAGCGAAGGTGAGAGGATTCCGTTTGTGGTTGAGCGCAACGGCCAGCAGATCTCGGTTTCGGTTGTGCCCTACATCGCGCCGACGAGCGGCTGGCGGCGCAAGAGTGTGCGGCAGGTTCTGATTTATCCCGCCTCCAAGCCGATCATCGACGAGGTCGAAGCCGGTTCCCCCGCCGCGGCGGCGGGTTTGCAAACGGGCGATGTCATCCAGGGCTTCAATGGCCAGCCGATGTATAACGCGATCGCGTTGGCTGATTTCATCCGGCAACATCCGAAGGACAAGCTGACCCTCGAGGTGGAGCGCGGTTCGCGCCGGTTCGAGACTGCGCTGACTCCGGTTCCCATGATGACCCGGGGCAAGATGATGCCCCGCATCGGCATCGCCTGGGACACAACTGGGAAATTGACCATCGCGCACCCGAATCCGCTGGAGCAGGTCTACGACAGCATCACCAGCACCCTGAACACGATCGAGGCCGTCGCTTCGCCGAAGTCGGATGTGAAGTTGCAGCATCTCAGCGGTCCGGTCGGGATCGTCCGCATCTATTATCTACTCTTCGAGAGCGAGCGCGGCTGGCAGCTCGCGCTTTGGTTCAGTGTGATCCTGAATGTGAACCTCGCGATCTTGAACATGCTTCCGATTCCCGTGCTCGATGGCGGCCACATTGTCCTCGCCCTGGTCGAGGCGGTGCGGCGGAAACCGGTTAACATTCGCGTGCTCGAGATCGTGCAGACGGGCTGCGCCGTTTTGATCATCGGCTACATCGCTTACGTCAGCTTTTTCGACGTCGGCGACTGGCTCGGGGAAAAGCGGGGCGATTCTTCGCCCGCCCCGGAAGTGCAGGCCAGCCCGAGCAAATAAAGATCGCGGCGGGCCGGAGTGGGTTTTCAAAGCAGGGCGCTTCGTGCTTTGCTATCATCGTTCTGTGCTGCGCTGACCGATCCCTATGACTCGCCCTTCCTACTGCGACGATCTTCTCTCCTACCGCCGTCGCGTTTCCCGCGAAGTGATGGTCGGCCATGTCGGCGTCGGGGGCGCGAATCCGATTCGCGTCCAGTCCATGATCACCTGCGACACGATGGATACCGAGGCGTCGATCGCCCAGTCGCTCGAGCTGGCGGAGGTCGGTTGCGAGATCGTCCGCATCACCGCGCCGACGGTGAAGGATGCGGCCAACCTGCAGCAGATCGTGAAGGGATTGCGCGAGCGCGGCTGCGAGGTGCCGATCGTGGCCGATATCCATTTCAAACCGGAAGCGGCCATGGAAGCGGCCAAATGGGTCGAGAAAGTCCGGATCAACCCCGGGAATTACGCCGACTCGAAGAAGTTCAAAATTATCGAGTACACCGACGAGCAATACGCCGCCGAGCTAGCCCGGATTCGCGAGCGTTTCACTCCACTCGTTAGGCTATCTCTCGAGCGTGGGATCGCCATGCGCATCGGGACCAATCACGGCTCGCTCAGCGACCGGATCATGAACCGCTATGGCGACACGCCGCTCGGGATGGTGGAGAGCGCGCTCGAGTTTGCCCGCATTGCGCGCGATCTCGATTACCACGCGCTCATCTTTTCCATGAAATCGAGCAACCCCAAGGTGATGATCGCGGCTTACCGGTTGCTCGTGGCCCGGCTGCGCGAAGAGGGACCGGATTGGAATTACCCGATCCATCTCGGGGTAACCGAAGCCGGCGAAGGCGAAGACGCGCGGATCAAGAGCGCGATCGGGATTGGTTCCCTCCTGCGCGATGGGATCGGCGACACCATCCGCGTTTCGTTGACCGAAGACAGCATTCACGAGATTCCGGTCGCGCGCGCGCTCGTCGAGACGACGCAGGTGGCGGCGCGGTCTCACCAGCTTGCGCTTGAGACTCCGGCCTGCGGTCTTTCCTTCGATCCATTTTCCTATCAACGCCGCGCGTCGGAATCGATCGCTGTAGCCGGGGTCGCTGACCCCGGTCCCCGCCCTAACGACGATGCGTCATCCGCACCGGCCGGGGTCAGCGACCCCGGCTACAACGTCGCCCTTGGCGGCGAGGAAACCGTCCGCGTCTCAATCCGCCAGGCTAATTTCGACAAGGTCGCGCACAAGGTGGATCGGATGGGCGACTACAAACCGGAATTCGTTTACGAAACTTCGGGCGTGGTCGAGGTGGATCCCCGTGATGACACGCGCCTCGCTTCCCTCAACAACGAGGCGGGTGCCAAACTGGTGGCGATCGCCGACGGCCTCGACCTGCCATTGATCGCAGCTTATCGCCTGCTCGCGGCCAGGCTGGATCAGCGACATCCCATCCTCCTCAAGGACAGCCTGACGATTTCGGAGAATCCCGACGCGGAATTTCTCCCCGCCCTCCTGACTGCGGCGACCAACATCGGCTCGCTCCTGTGCGACGGGATCGGCGATGCGATCCTCGTGCAAGGCGAGCATGGGCCGGGGCAGGCTTTGCGCCTTTCCTACAACATTCTCCAGGCGGCTGGGACCCGGATTTTCAAGACCGATTACGTCGCCTGCCCCTCCTGCGGACGCACGCTCTTCAATCTCCAGACCACGACTGCCCGCATCAAAACCGCGACCCTCCATCTCAAGGGCGTCAAGATCGCGATCATGGGCTGCATCGTGAATGGACCAGGGGAAATGGCCGATGCGGATTTCGGCTACGTCGGCGGCGCGCCGGGCAAGGTGAACCTTTACGTCGGCAAAACCGCCGTGAAATTCAATATTCCCGAAGGCGAAGCGGTGGATCGGCTGCAGGATCTAATTCGCGAGCACGGCAAGTGGGTGGAACCAACCGTCGATGCTCCAAACGAAACTGGTGCTTTGGCCTAACGAACAGTTCGCGACTCGCTGCGCGCGATCGAGTAATTTAGAGCGGGCGTTTTCCCAAACGCAAACTGGTTGGTGACGCTGCGCGCAATCCGCAGTACGAGTCCAGCGCTGGCTTACAAAAATGTAGGCAAAAATAAGCAACAGACGCTTGACGCCCGATGTCTCGAACTCGCAACCTTGGCCCCAGATAGTTGCTCATTCCAAGTTCCGCAATAACACCTATGAAAACTTCTCCTCGAAATCGTCTCGTCACTTATGTTCGCGCCCTCGGTGCAGTGACCCTCGTATCAGCTGCGTCCGCCATGACTTTGGTCGCAATCAAACCTCACGGCCCATTCGTTCTGGCCCAATCAGATACGAGGGCGCCGATCAGTAAGTTCAGACAGGACCCTGATGCGATCTCTGGAAGGAGACAGGCGCTGCCCGGTCCGCAACGAGATGGTATCCCGACCACGGCAGCGGAAGAGGAGTACGCTCATCGCGCTTACCCGGCCGCCTATGTGCCTTTCGAGTTAACGGCTAATGCACACAAGGTGTGGGCCAACATCGTCGCTACCACTGGCAATAAAAGTAGTGAGAACGAATGGAATCTTGTCGGCCCCAGTGTGGCGAAGTTTCCCAATGTCCTGACTTTCAGCGGCGCACCTTATATCACTTCGGGCCGCATTACCGCTCTCGCCATTTCTCCCGACTGCACGCAGGAGAATTGCCGGGTGTGGGCGGCCGCCGCGGGGGGAGGCATCTGGCGAACTGATAATGGCCTCACAAAGAAGGGAAGCTGGGCCTTCATCTCGGGCAGCTTTGCGACCAATGCGATCGGCACTTTGACCTACGATGCCGCGAATAACACACTTTACGCCGGGACCGGGGAGGCTAATGCCTCGGGAGATTCGGAGGCTGGTTTCGGGATTTACAAATCAACGGATGGAGGTGACACCTGGACGCATCTCGCGGCAGAAACAAGCGTGCCTGCCGCAGATGTGGACTGCGACCTCGCCAATGGGCTGCCGACGGGGACATTTGGCATAAGAACAGCGCCAATCTACAATGGCCCGGCGTTCGACGGGCGCGCCATCTCGTCGATCGTGATCGATGGCGGCGCCATTTACGTCGGCTCGACGCGCGGTGTCCGAGGCGTCACCTCTGTGACTGGCGGGGTCGTCAGCCTGGCCCCCGGCCTTCCGCCATTTGGGCTGTGGAAATCCACCGATGGCGGTGCAACTTTCGCTCTGCTCGAAGCCGAAGCTATCTGTCTAAATGCGACTCTCGCGAACGACGCCGGAATTATCCAGTCGAGCTTCGGATCGACCCGTGGTGTTAACCGCGTCGCGGCCGATCCGCGCGATTCAAGCACAGTTTATCTCGCTGCTTTCCCGCGGACCGCTGGTGTACCGCGCTTCACTGGGGGTGGCGTCTGGCGCTCGGACGATAGCGGCACGAGCTGGACTCAGATTAAGCCAGCGTTAAACACGGCGAGCGCAAATGATCGCCCTGAGTTTGCAGTCACCCCACTGGATGCGACCACCAGAATGTATGTTGGCGAGGGTACCGACACTGACTCTGGTATAGGCCAGGCGCGCTTTTTCCGGAGCGATGACGTTGCGACTGGCTCGCCGGTTTTCGCGGACCTTACCACCCCGGAGAACCTCGGCTACTGCACCGGCCAGTGCTGGTATGATAATGTGGTTTACTCCCCGCCGGGCAAGCCCGAGGTGGTTTACCTCGGCGGCTCCTATTCCTATGCCACGTACGGCTTCGCAAGCAACGGCCGGGCATTTCTGCGTTCGGCCGATGGTGGGAACAGCTTTACCGATATGACCTGGGATGCGACAACCAGGCCGACCCCGCCGGAAAATTGCTGCCAGCCAAATCCGATCGCGCCTAACGGGATGCACCCCGACAGTCACGGCATCGTCGAAGCCCCCGGCACTGATGTCGCGATATTTGGTTCCGACGGCGGCCTCATGCGATCAAGCGGAGAGTTCGCCAACATCTCCTCCCAATGCAGCGATCGCGGCCTGAGCGGAGATGATCTGGCGGAATGCGAGCAGTTGCTCTCGGCCGTGCCGACGCACCTCTCCAATCTCAACCGAGGCCTATCGACGATCCAGTTCCAAAGCTTGTCCTTCGCTGCGGATAAACCAGGGCTGCTCCAAGGCGGGACGCAGGACAACGGGACTTTTCAAAATCGTACGAACAGTCTCTGGCGGCAGATGATTTACGGCGATGGCGGCCAGTCAGGATTCAGCGTGATCGACTCCACGATGCGATTTAACTCGTTCACGTCGAATTTCCACGATGTGAACTTCCAGGATGGCGACCCCTTGAAATGGGTTATCGCGAGTGCTCCCATTGTGCTCAGCGGGGAGACTGCGCTCTTCTACTCTCCCATGATTGCCGATCCGAATCCGGACAGTGGAAAAACGATCTTCGAGGGCTCGCAGAGCGTCTGGCGAACGCAGGATTGGGGCGGGGATCAGGCATTTCTCGAAGCAAATTGTCCGGAATTTACGACCTCCAGCGTTCAAGCGGGGTGCGGCGACTTCGTTGCAATCGGGCCTGCGGGCGCGACCAATTTAACCCTCAGTGCTGCAGATTACAGGGGAACCACGCGATTCGGCGGCAACGTCGCTGCGCTCGCCCGTACTCCTGCTGATACTGCGACGCTCTGGGCTGCGACGAGCCTCGGTCGTGTCTTCATCTCCAAGAACGCCGATAACTCTCCGGCGAATACCGTCACCTATTCCCGTCTCGATACACTTGATGTGAACAGCCCGGCGCGCTTCATCAACGGTATTTTCGTTGATCAATCGGACTCGAACCACGCCTGGATCTCCTATTCAGGCTACAGCACCTTAACTCCGACGACTCCGGGGCACGTTTTTTCGGTGACATACGATCCCGGTACCGGCACTGCCACCTGGACCAATCTCGACGGAACGGGAGCAACAGGATTCCCTGACTTCCCGGCGACGGGTATCGCTCATGATTCCAACGGCGATCTCTACGTTTCGAATGACTGGGGAGTTTTAAAATTGCCCAATGGTTCGAGCGACTGGGAAATCGCAGGTAGCGGCCTTCCCAACGTGGAGGTGGCAGGCCTGACAATCGACGTCGCGCAACGGAAGCTCTACGCTGCCACGCATGGCCGCAGCGCTTGGGAATTAAACCTGCCGTAGACAATCTATCTGTCACCGCGTGGGATAGCCTAAGTGCTATCCAACCGAGTTTTTTGCAATGCCACCCTGCCTCAAGCGCCTGCTTTTAGCCGGTGCGCTTTTAGCCTTGGCTGGACCGACGTCGAGCCATGCTGCGCCAATGGGAACGGTCGAGGGACATTTGACTATCGTGGGGCCGCGAGAAGTAGAGCTTGCTGATGGATCGGCGCCTTCCCCTGCAGTGTATTCCAAGTATCCGCTCGTTATACGCGGGCGTGACGGAAAAGAAACCACGCGCGTCACCGCCGACGGCAAGGGTAACTATCGCGTAGCGCTCCCCGCCGGGGAGTATCTCCTCGACGTGCAAGGTCGCGCGCGTGGACATGTGCGCGCCAAGGCGGAACCATTCACGGTGCAATCCAATCGGACGGTCTGGGTTAATCTAACTATCGATACGGGTGTCCGCTAGGTAGACCCGCTGGGCCAGGTGCCAGGTTTCGGTTCTGTCGCTTTAATCTCGGTCGCACCGAATCCGATGATGCGCTTAGAGCACTCCAGCGGGCGCTCAAACTTGGCCAGAAACGTCGCGTCCGGAGCCGGTTCGGCCGTTGACGTGACCGACCGCGCAATGCGCGACTCAAGAGACCGCATTCGGTCACGACCCCGCATCGGGTCGCGGTGCTCAATGGTCTCGATTAGCCGCTGATCGCGAGTTACCGATTGCTCGTGGCGAAGCGCGCACGCGCGCGACCCGATCATGCTGAAAGGATAGCCTACGAATTCGGAGAATCCCGATGCGGAATTTCTCCCCACCCTCCTGACTGGGGCGACCAACATCGGTTCGCTCCTTTGTGACGGCATCGGCGATGCGATCCTCGTGCGGGGCGAGCATGGGCCGGGGCAGGCTTTGCGCCTTTCCTACAACATTCTCCAGGCGGCCGGCACCCGGATATTCAAGACCGACTATGTCGCCTGCCCCTCCTGCGGCCGCACTCTTTTCAATCTCCAAACCACGACCGCGAAGATCAAAGCCGCGACCCTCCATCTCAAGGGCGTCAAGATCGCGATCATGGGCTGCATCGTGAACGGACCGGGGGAAATGGCCGATGCGGATTTCGGCTACGCGCCGGGCAAGGTGAACCTTTACGTCGGCAAAACCGCCGGGAAATTCAATATTCCAGAGGCCGAGGCAGTGGATCGATTGCAAGATTTGATCCGGGAGCATGGCAAATGGGTCGAACCGGTGACCAACCGGATGCTGAAACGGCTGACGAAGTGAGCGCCAGTCGGTAGGGGCCGCTATTCCCGACGGCCGGATCTCGATCCTCAGACCCGCCGTGATTCTAACGCATCCAGCGTTTCCACCGAACGCGTTCCGCGCGCCTAACGTCGGCCACGCTCAAGCGCGCCCTGCTTTCCATAGCTGTGCGTTTGAGCCTGGCGATTCCTTCGATGCTCTCCGCAGCCACGCAAACCCCCAAAAATATCGGCCACGATCTCCAAAAGGTCGTGAGCCGCGAACTAGCCGCCAAGGCCGGCCAAAAGGTCGCCGGTCCTGGAGTCGGCTCGAATGTCGACATGGGTGACAGGGCCATGCGCGACGCTCAAGGCCGCCTCCTGGTCACGGTCAATCTCAAGAACGCAGCGGCGCGTGCAGCCGTTTCGAAAATCAAACAGGTCGTGATCAAAGCGACGGACGTCCGGGGTGGCGTGATGGACGTTTATGTCCCGGCCGATCGGGTGACCGAACTGGCGAACACGGCTGGTGTTTCATCCGTTTTCCTCGCTCTCGCGCCGGTCTTTGATGTCGGTGCGACAACGAGCCAGGGCGTGCATCAGCATCGCGTCGACCAAATTACCGACCAGAATGTCGTTCCGGTGACCGGCATCACGGGCGCGGCAATCATGGTCGGTCTGCTCTCCAATTCGTTTGATACTTCCACGACCTCGATCACCCACGCGGCGGATGACGTGGCCTCGGGCGATCTTCCCGGTCCCGGTATCCCAATAACTCGACTCCCGTCCTAGTGCTGGAGGATTTCCCGGCGAGCAGTGACGAAGGCCGCGCCATGTGCCAGATCGTGCATGATATGGCGCCGGCAGCGGACCTGGCTTTCGCCACCGCCAACACCGGCGAAGTCGGTTTCGGCAACAACATTCGCGCTCTGGCCGATGCGGGATCGAATGTGATCGTCGACGACGTCATTTATTTCGCCGAAGGCATGTTTCAGGATACGACCGTCGCCCGCGCGGTGGATGATGTCGTGGCGCAGGGCGTTTCCTATTTCTCCTCCGCAGGCAATCGTCCGGCGACGCAGGGTTATTATTCCGACTTCCGGCTGGTCGAGAACGACGGCTCGGCGACGGACGGCACTAACATCGATCTGTCGAGCGTTCCGCCCGAGCTCTATGCCGGCGGTTTTCATAACTTCAATCCTGCGCCGGGGCAGAAAGATATCGCACAAAGTGTTCTCATCGGCGGTAGCAGCACCGGCACGCTGGCAGCGACATTCGACTTCCAGTGGGACGACGCTTATAACGTCAACCCGAGCACGATTGGCGCGAATATCGTCAGTGGCACCGGCACGGTTCCTCCCGGCGGTTCGGACGATTTCACCTTCTCCGGCACGGCCGGCGATTGTGTCCAGATCTCGGTCAGCGATCATCCGGATGATACGGCTTTTGACGCCATCATCGAGCTTATCGCGCCCGATGGAAGCTCGATCCTCACCCAGGATACTGGGACCGATGAAGTCCTCGTCATCGGCCTCGACCAGACCGGCACCTACACCGTGCGGGTAACCCAGTTCGGCACTCAAACCGGCGGCGATTATGATTACTCGGTCGACGAGGTGATCGACGGCTGCCAGCAGCTGGTCACGACCGATTTCAACATCCTCTTCTTCAACGGCGATGGCGCTTTCATCGGCGCGACCGGTGAGAACAACATCCAGAGCGGCCGCCCGGTTGAGATCGCACAGATTCTGCCCAGCCAGACTACGTCCGGCAACATTGTGCAGGTCGTGATCGCGCGTTCCAACACTCCGCCGCCTGACCCGCAGCCGGCGAGCAGATTGAAATACGTCACCTTCACCTCCGGTGAACCGCAGGAGTATTTCACCTTCAACCAGACGCCCATCACCTTCGGCCATAACTCGGCCGCGGGAGCAAATGGCGTCGCGGCTTACGCCTTCTACCCGCCCTTCATCCCGGAAGGATTCACCTCGCCGGGACCTGCCATCATTGTCTTCGACAAGGATAACAATCGCCTTCCGCAACCGGAAGTCCGGCAGAAACCCGACATAGCGGCGATGGACGGCGCGAACACCACCTTCTTCGTCTCCGATGCCAGCCAGGATACGGACCTTTTCCCGAACTTCTTCGGCACCTCCGCCGCCGCCCCGCATGCTGCGGCCATCGCGGCCCTGGTCCTGGAAGCCAACGGTGGCCCCGGTTCGGTCACGCCCGATCAGATGCGTGGCGTGCTCCAGCGCAGCGCGTTTAAGCACGACCTCGATTCCTATGTGGCGCAAGGCAAGGCGCGCGCGCCCGGCAATTCCCGGGTCGGCATTCGGCTCACCTCTGACGGCAACAGCCTGATCAGCACGATGAACCCGAATGCATTCGAGGTCGCGTTTGCTGGACAGGGCAGCCTCAGCCAGCTCGTCCTCAATCCGGAAGCGACCGATGCGACCGCGGGCAACACAACCGAGCCGTTCGACGCCACGGTCGGATTCACCTCGCGTCCCGGCCTGGTCTTTGACAACCGGGCCCCGACCCTTGGCTTCCCCTTCACCTTGGGTGAACTCAAAGGGGTCATGTCGAGCGACATCACCGGCACGCTCTCGAATCAGGCGCCGCCGCCTGCGATCGTGGGGAACCACTTCTACACCCTCACGATGGACATCACGCCGGGCGCGTTGACCAAGCGTGAAGGCTTCAACTTCGGCGTCGATCGCGACGAAGCGGACGCTTTCGGGCCGAACGGCACCGTCGGCGGTAATTCGGCTGACCTACTCGGGGCCAATGTCCTCATTCCCGAGGGCACGCTCGCTCCTGGTGGCATGACCTTCAGCGGCACGACCAGTGGCGGAGCCTTCTCCGGCGTCTTCCGGAACCGGATCGGCAGCGGCTACTCCGTGCTGGACGGCTATGGCTTCATCAACGCCGAAGCCGCGGTCAACGAACCGCTCGAATAACCCTAACGACAACTCAAACGGGAACGGCAGGCCAGCGATGGCCTGCCGTTTTTGTTTCCGCCCCGCCATCCCATCCTCGCGAGCCGAGGTGAAACTGATTCCGCGGATGAGTGTCGCGCTTCAAAGACTCCCGCGCGGAGTTCGCATCCCGGAATGCTCCTCCCCGCCCAACTCGGCGGGCGGGAGCTGAGCTCCCGCCACGCCGAAGTCCCCCATGGAACGGGGACGGACTAACGAATGTGGATCTCCTCGCCCGCGGGCGATCCCCTTACTGCCCGCAGTTGATGCTGAAATCCTTCCGCACTGTTTTCCCCGCCACGATCTGGACGGTGGTCACCCCGGGAGTGCAATCCCCCGAGGTGGCGACGAGGGTGTAGCTGCCGGCCGGTAAACCGGCCGCGGCGTAGTTCCCGAAGGAGTCGGTCGTGGTCGATCCCGTGACCGCGCCGAACCACGAAACGGTCGCACCGCTGACTCCCACATTGCCCGTCACCGTGCCTTGGGTGGCCGAGGGAGTATCCACGACCAGCGTCTGTGAATCGTTCCCGTTATTCAGGAAATAGCCGACCGACCAGAGTTTGCCGGGTGTCGAGGTGATCTCGTTCAGGGCTCCGCCCTTTTCCGGATCAGGGCTCGGCACTGACCGCCAGCTCTTGCCGTTCCAGCGCAGCACGACGGTGCCAAGACTCTTCGTGCCCACGGCATAGACGTTGTTCGCAGCCAGGGCCTCCACGCCGCTCAGGACCCCACCCGTCGGACTCAGGTTTATCCATTGCGTGCCGTTCCAGTGAATCGCATAGGCTGACGAGTAACAGCCGAAGCCGTCGCAGACCGTGGTGTCGCCTACCGCCCAGACATCATTCGAGGCCACGGCCGAAACGTCGTTCAGCGTGTTGGCGCCGCCCGAGGCTGGGATCGGAATCGAAGTCCAGGTCGTCCCATCGTAATGGCAGCTGGCATAGCCCACCGCCCAGATGTCGCTCGCGTTGATCACTGTGATGCCGAAGAGCGGGCTGCAGCTATTCGGCACAACGGTCCAGCTTGCGCCGTCCCAATGCAGAATCGTGGCGAGCTGCGCGCCGTTGCGATCCCAATATTCACCGACCGCCCAGACGTCGTTCGGTCCGACCGCCTTGACGTCGTAAAGTTTGTCCACGCTGTTTCCGCCGGGGTTCGGACTCGGGACCGTGCTCCAGGCCGTGCCGTTTCAATGCAGGATGACAGTCGACGAGTTCAACGTGGCGGGGTCGGTTTGGAAGCCCACCGCCCAGACATCGTTCGACGCGATCGCGGTGACTCCCTGCAAGGGTGCGTCCAGAGGAAAGTCCGGGGTCGGCACGATCGTCCACGACGTTCCGTCCCAATGCATCGCGAGCGAATCCTCGGCCGCAATCCCGACCGCCCACAGAGTGTTCAGGTCATCGGCGTCCACCGCGTTGAGGGTGTTGAAACTCGGATCCGGCGAATCGCTCGCGACCTGGGTCCATTGCACGCCATTCCAATGCAAGGCGAGCGTTTTGAAACTGCCTGACTGATCGTAAGTCCCCACCGCCCAGATGTCGTTAGGCGCGAGGATCACGACCCCATCCAGTTCGTTCGTGAAACTTCCGGGAGACGGGCTGGCCACAACCTCCCAGGCCTGACCCGTCCAGCGCTCCGTCAGGGTGCCGCCCGATTTCTTGCCCACCGCCCAGACTTCCCCGGCGGCCGTCGCGGAGACCGCTTCGAAGCTCGAAAAACTCACCTTCGGGCTGTCGACCAGAGTCCAGGCAGTGCCGTTCCAGTGCAGGGTATAAGTATTCGAACCGGCCTCGCCGACGGCCCAGATATCGTTCGGAGCGACCGCGGCCACGCCCAAGAGTTGAGTGTATTCGTTACGCGAGGTCGGGCTGGAAACCACGCTCCACTTCGTTCCGTCCCAGTGTTCGATCAAAGTCTTGCTCACCCCGCCGCTCGCGTATTCGCCCACCGCCCAGACGTCGTTCGCCGCCAGCGCCACGACATCATAAAGTCGGTTGTAGCTCCCTGGATTCGGGCTCGTGACCTGGCTGATGCTGGTTCCATCCCAGTGAAAGATGAAAGTCTCGCCAGTCGAGGCCGCTCCGCCCACGAACCAGACATCATTGGCCGCAACTGCCGCAACTCCCAAAAGATCACCTGCAAACCCACTGGGCAGAGGAACCACCCGCCAGCTCACCCCGTCCCAATGCTGCACTTGCGGCTCGGGAGAACTGAAAATCCCAAAATTACCCACCGCCCAGATGTCGTTTGCCGATAGAACATCGACATCGAAGAGTTCGTTAGGCCCAAAACCCGCATTCGGACTGGGAATGGTTCCCCAGGCTGCGGAAGGTCGCTGGGCGGAGACAGCGACGACCGACAAGATCAGAAACAGGATTGCCGCCAGAGACGGCCGCACGTTGAGCAGGAGGGTGCGACGCATTTTCATATTTTTTTTTGATAAATTGATCGTCCGAGGCTCGGGCGTTCGAATTTAGTCCCGGAAAGAAAAAGTCCGAGTCTCCCTTTGGACGATCGGCCACATTTCCACCCCCGGTTGACGCTGGGGCCTCTCGCGTCCATATTCCGCGCTCCTCGTAGGCCGTCCGCCTCAGGCGGATTTGCCCCCACTCCCCTCGGTAGGCGGCGCGCCTGCTCGTAACGCACGACGAGGCAATCAACGTCATGGACAAAATCCGCAACATCGCAATCATCGCTCACGTCGACCACGGCAAGACCACGCTCGTCGATCAGCTCCTCCGCCAATCCGGCACCTTCCGTTCCAACCAAAAGGTCGAGGAACGCATGATGGATTCGATGGATCTGGAGCGCGAAAAAGGGATCACCATTCGGGCCAAGAACGCCGCTTTTAACTGGAACGGTTATCGCGTCAACATCGTCGACACCCCCGGCCACGCCGATTTCGGCGGTGAAGTGGAGCGGATCATGAAAATGGTCGACGGCGTTCTCCTCGTCGTCGACGCCCACGACGGTCCGCAGGCCCAGACCCGTTTCGTGCTCAAGAAAGCGCTCGAGAACAAGGTCAAACCAATCGTCGTGATCAACAAAGTCGATCGCGAAAACGCCCGCCCGCACAAGGTGCTCGACATGGTTTTCGATCTCTTCGTCGAGCTGAAAGCGAACGACGAGCAGCTCGATTTCCCGATCGTTTACGCCAGCGCCAAAAACGGCTTCGCGATGCGCGAAATCCACGAGAACAGCGAAGACATGACCCCGCTCTTCGAGGCCATTATCAAATTCATCCCGCCTCCGATGATCGCTTCCGAGCCGTTCTTCCAGATGCTCGTCTCGAACTTGCACTACAGCGATTACTTGGGCCGCATCGCCCTCGGGCGCATTGTCAGCGGCCGCGTCACCGTCGGCGATCCCATCGTTTGCATCCATCGCGATGGACGACGCGAGCGCAGCAACGTGACTGCGCTCTTCACTTACGCCGGCATGCAGCAGGTCGAGACTCAGCACGTCAGCGCGGGCGATATCGTCGGCCTCTGCGGTTTCGAGGAAGTTTACATCGGTGAAACGCTGACCGATCGCGAAGAGCGCACTCCGCTCCAGTTCGTCGACATCGATCCGCCCACCATCCGGATGCGCATCCTCGTCAACGACTCCCCGTTTGCTGGCCGCGAAGGAAAATTTGTCACCGCCCGCCACGTGCGCGAACGCCTCATCCGCGAAACCCGCGGCAACGTCTCTCTCGCGGTCAAGGACACGGAATCCTCCGGCGCCTTCGAAGTCAACGCGCGCGGCGAAATGCAGATCGCGGTCCTTGTCGAACAAATGCGCCGCGAAGGCTTCGAAGTCATGGTCTCGCGCCCGGAAGTCATCTTCCAGCGCAACGAAAATGGCTCCCTGCTCGAGCCGATTGAAACTCTTTACGCCGAAGTGCCTAACGATAACCTGGGCGACGTCCTGCAGGCGATTGCCGGTCGCAAAGGTGAGGTCGTCAGCATGGATCACCACGCCACTCGCGTCAGCGTCGAGGCGATCATCCCCACCCGCGGCCTGATCGGTTTCGAGAGCGATCTGGTCAACCTGACCCGGGGCGAAGGCATCATGAGCCACATCTTCCGTGAGTATGCTCCCTTTAAAGGCGAACTCGAAGGCCGCAATCGTGGTGTGATGGTTTCGATGGAAGCTGGCACGAGCAAGGCCTATTCACTGAACAATATTCAAGCGCGCGGCAAACTTTTCATCGGACCGCAGGAGGAAATTTATGCGGGGATGATCATTGGCGAGAATGCGCGCCCGGAGGATCTCCCGGTTAATCCTTGCAAGGCAAAAAACCTCACCAACATGCGGAGCCAGGGTGACGGCAAAGGCATTCAATTGGAAGCGCCCTTAAAGATGACCCTGGAGCGTGCGATCGAGTACATCGGAGCGGATGAGTACGTGGAAGTGACTCCGAAGTCGCTCCGCCTGCGCAAGCGCGTGCTCGATGCCAACGCCCGCAAACGCGCCGCCAACGCCGTCGCCGCCTAACGAGCCGCCTGTAGACGTCGCCCTCTGGGCGACGCGGGCCCGCACGTGTCAGCCGGATCGACCCCGCGCTTCGCGGAGCGAAGCGTCTACAAGTGCCTGTAGCCGCCTCCCCGTGGAAGGCGTGGGCCTGCGCATGTCAGCAGGGAGACCCGCCAACGCCATCGCGGCCTAACGAGCCGCGCCGGGGTGTAGACGTCGCCCTCTGGGCGACGCGGGCCTGCGCGCCTCAGCAGGATCGACCCCGCGCTTCGCAGAGCGAAGCGTCTACATTTGACCCTCCCCCCCTTCCCGCTAATCTCAGGGGCAGAAAGGAGGGAGCGATGAAGACCGAAATCCGGATCGAGTATTGCAGCGTTTGAAACTACGCACCGAAAGCCGTCAGTTTGGCGGCTAAGATTCTCGAGCTCGGCGATCGGATCGCGTCGCTCACCCTCGTCCCATCGAGTGGCGGCGCCTTCGAAGTCAGCGCCAATGGCAAGTTGCTCCATTCCAAACTCGATTCCGGCGAATGGCCGGACTTCGACGCCGTCGTCGCGCAGGTCGGCAAGATCAAGTAGTCGGCCGGGAACCGGTCGCGTTCGACGCGAGCCCCTTTCTGCAACCCGGAGAGTGAAGGGTGCCTGGTGGCCCTCGCGATCTTCAAAATCGCCGTCGGTCCTCATCGATCGAGGTAGGTTCGATTCCTATCCTCTCCGCCCATTTTCTTTCCCCCTAACGAAAGGAGGTGATTCGCATGTCGCGTGAACAGATTCGCACTCTGACCTCACTCTCTTCCTGCGCTGGCTGAGCTTCCAAGCTGAGCCAAAAGGCCCTGACGCAAGTTTTGCGTCAGCTCCCGCAGTATCCAAATCGCAATGTCCTCGTCGGTTCCGCGACCGCCGATGACGCCGGTGTTTTCCGTCTCGATCGCGACCGCGCCCTCGTGCAAACAACCGACTTCTTCACTCCCATCGTGGATGACCCGTTCGCCTACGGCCAGATCGCCGCGGCCAACGCGCTCTCCGACGTCTTCGCCATGGGCGGCCGTCCGCTCACCGCGCTCAACATCATGGGCATGCCGACCGATCTGGTGACCGAAAAAACCATCGCCACCATCCTGCGCGGCGGACTCGAGAAAGCGCGCGAAGTCGGCTGCGCCGTCATCGGCGGACACACCATCCGCAATCCCGAACCGATTTACGGACTTGCCGTGACCGGGATGGTTTCGCCGAAAAAAATGCTGACCAACGCCAAGGCGCGTCCGGGCGATCACCTCGTCCTGACCAAACCGTTAGGCACGGGCATCGCCACCACCGGGATCAAGCGCGGCCTAACGAGTCGCGAGCTGGAAAAGACGGTCATCGCCTTGATGTCGCAGGTGAACTCTGTTGGCGCCGATCTCGCCGAGCGCGGACTGGTTCGGGCCGCGACCGACATCACCGGCTTCGGTCTCCTCGGTCATCTGGCTTCGATGTGTCGCGCGAGCGGCGTGAGCGCGGAAATTTCGCCTAACGACGTGCCGGCGATGAGCGAGGAAATCTTTGCCTTGATCGCGCGCGACTGCGTCCCGGGCGGCACAACCCAAAATCTGAAGACGGCGCAGCCGCTGGTGCAATGGAACAGGACGCCAAGCGCGCAGCGCGTCCTCCTCGCCGACGCCCAAACCAGCGGCGGGTTGCTCCTTTGCGTTCCACCGCGGCGCCTGGATGCGGTGCTTCGTTTGGTCGGAAAACAGGCTGTGGTCATCGGCAAAATCCTCCGCGCCCGAAAACCACTAATCAGCGTTACGACTGCAACGTGGGAGGGGCCTTTGCGCCCCGATTCCGCGACGGCGGCCACAACGGATCGGGGCACAAAGGCCCCTCCCACATTAGCGGCGCGTGCGCTCCCCGGATGAAGACAGAACGCCGCGCCATTCCGCCGGTCGGAAAAGTGCTCGACTCGCTCGGCTCCAGCACGCTGCCGCGGCCGTTTGTGGTCGCACTCGTTAGGCGAGAACTCGCACGTCTGCGCGCAGCAGGCAGCATCCCGCCCTTGCCTGAGATTGTCGCGCAGGTGCAGAACGCTCTCGACGACCTGGCGCGCACTCGACTTCAGCCGGTCATCAATGGCAGCGGCATCATCATTCACACCAATTTCGGCCGGGCTCCGCTCAGTCCGGCGGCGATACGCGCGGTCGCGGAGATCGGGGCGAGCTATAACAACCTCGAATACGACCTCGTCACTGGTGCGCGCGGAAAACGGGCCGGTTACCTCGAAGAAGCGCTCGCGCTCCTCTGCGGGAGCGAAGCCGCCACGGTCGTAAACAACTGCGCGGCCGCGCTCGTTTTGATCGTGCGTCACTTCACGCGGAAAAGACCGGAACTTATCATCTCGCGCGGCGAACTGGTCCAGATCGGTGGCGGATTCCGGATCGGCGAGATCCTGGAAGCGAGCGGCGCGCGGCTGCGCGAAGTCGGCGCGACTAACAAAACCGCGCTGAGTGATTACGCGAAAGCGATCGGTCCTGCGACCGGACTCATTCTTAAGGTGCACCAGAGCAACTTCTTCATGAGCGGCTTCGCCGGCGCTCCGCCGAGCGAAGACATCGGGAAGCTGGCTCGATCCAAAAAGGTCCCGTTCGTCGAAGACCTGGGCAGCGGCGCGGTGATGGCGACCGAGAAACTCGGGCTGGCCGAGCACGAACCCACGCCTAACGAAGTCCTGAAACGGGGCGTCGCCCTCGTTTGCTTCAGCGGCGACAAACTGCTCGGCGGCCCGCAAGCCGGGATCATTGTCGGAAAAGGGCGCTTCATCGCGGACTTGAAGCGCGAGCCGATCTTCCGCGCTTTGCGCTGTGACAAGCTGGCCTTCGCCGCTCTGACCGCGACGGTCGAAGCGCATCTACGCCAGGAGGAGAACCCGGTCTTGTCGCTCCTCCAGGTGCCTAACGAAGAGCTTATCCGCCGCGGCGAGCAATTGATTGCCTCCCTCCGCGGACTGGCTCTGCAGGCACGGCTCGTGGAAGGCAAAGCCGAGATCGGCGGGGGCGCCTTGCCGCGCTCCGTTATTTCATCCGTCGCGTTGGAGCTGGCCGTAAAGGAACCGGACGAACTGGCCGCGTGCCTTCGCCGGGGTGAGCCGCCGGTCATCGGCTATATCGTCCGGGGAAAGTTCCGGCTCGATCTGCGCACCATTTTCCCAGCGCAGGACGAGATGGTTACGGCCGCGTTGCGTTTAGGCCTAACGATCGCGTCGTGACAGAGAAGCATTTCATCCTCGCGACGGCAGGACATGTCGATCACGGCAAGACCGCGCTGGTCAAGGCGCTGACCGGCATCGACACCGACCGCTTACCGGAAGAAAAGGCGCGCGGCATCACGATCGATCTCGGTTTCGCCCACCTCGCGCTGCCCGGTCTTTCGCTCGGAATCATCGACGTGCCCGGGCACGAAGATTTCATTCGCAACATGATCGCCGGTCTCGGCGCGATCGATCTCGCGCTCCTCGTGGTGGCGGCGGACGACGGCTGGATGCCGCAGACGGAGGAGCATTGGCAGATTCTGAATTATCTCGGAGTCCAAGAGGTGGTCGTCGCGCTGACGAAATGCGATCTCGGCGATCCGGAAGAGGCGGAGGCCAAAGTGCGCGAGCGGCTCGGACAATCGGGTGCTCCGATCGTGCGGACTTCCGTCCGTTTGCAATCCGGGCTCGATGCATTGAAGCAAGCGCTGGCCGACGCCTGCGCCCAACTGCCGGGTGCCCCGGACACGGGGAAGCCGCGCCTGTTTGTCGATCGGGCTTTCACGGTTCGCGGCACCGGAACGGTCGTGACCGGCACCCTGACCGGCGGCCCGCTCGCCCGGGGCGAAAGCGTTTCGCTCCAACCCCAAAATCGGCGCGCCCACATCCGGGCCGTCCAAAGCCACAACCAGGCGCTTGAGCTCGCGCTCCCGGGAACCCGCACCGCGCTTAATCTCCCCGAGCTCGGAGTCGAAGATGTCCCCCGCGGCAGCGTGCTCACGACGATGCAAGAGGTGCATCCGAGCCGGACGATCGACGCGTGGATTGAGCGCTCGAACCGTTCCGGGTCTGGCGCACGTCCGCTCAAGAACGCGTCCGTCATCCAGCTGCATCATGGCAGCGCACGGTTCACGGCTCGCATTACCCTGCTCGATCAGCGTGAACTATTGCCCGGGCAAAGCGCGATCGCGCGTCTGCGCTGCGCTCAGCCGGCATTCGTTTTTGTTGGCGACCGTTTCATCCTGCGCGATTCATCGGGCCGCGCCACGATTGCGGGTGGCGTCGTGCTCAATCCGGATGCGGAGGGAACCAAGTTTCGTTCCGCAACAGAGCGGACTTTTTTACAGGCCCGGGCCGCGCAGCCTAACGACATCACAACTCTCCTCCGGTCGCAGATGCGCCGGGACGGGGTCGCGCGTCCGGCCTCGCTTCTCGTGAAATCTCACTTTGCCGCCGAAACCATCGCGGAAGCGATCGCGCGGCTCGCGCAGGAGCGTGAGATCGTTGTCCATGGAGCGATCGTGGCGGATGCGAACTGCTGGCAGGGAATGCGGCAGAGGGCCAGCGCCGCGATCGATGCAGAACATGCCGCGCATCCGGAGCGGACCGGTCTCGAGTTATCAACGCTCCGGGCCGGTCTCGCGCTGAACGATGCGGAACTGGAAAACGCGCTCATCGCCGATCTTTGTGCGAAGGAATTTTCCTGCGTGCAGGGGGCGATTCGGCGGCAAAGTCACCGCCCTTCGTTGCCGGCGGCGTTAGCGGAAGCAGGGAGGAAGATTCGCGCCGGGCTCGCCGTTCAGCCATTCGACCCGCCCTCGCGCAAGGAACTGGTGCCCGACGCCGCCGGACAAAAAGCGCTCCGCTTTCTGAGCGAAACCGGCGAGGTCACGATGATCGGCGAGGACGTTTTGTTGTCGGCTGACGCCTTCGCGCAAATGAAGTCACAACTGGCCGAGGCGCTACGGAAGCGCGGTCCATCTACCGCAAGCGAACTGCGGCAGCTCCTGGGAACCAGCCGGCGGGTGCTAATTCCGTTTCTCGAGCGCTGCGACCGCGATGGCTTGACCCAGCGCCAGGGCGATCGCCGTTCGCTGCGGTCGGGGAAAATATGAGTCGTTAGGCGAGGCGACTCAGTCGTCGCTCTCGCTCTTGCCTTCGCCGCTCCCGATGTATTCGGCGTGGGCGATGGCGGCGACGATGGAGGAACCGCCAATGATGTTTCCGATCAGGATCGGCACCATGTAGATAAAATAATCCCCGAAGGATTTTACCCCCGTCGCGACGAGGTAGAAGGCCTCGACGGAGCCGGCGACGATGTGGGAAAATTCACCGATCCCGACAACATAAGTGATAAGGATGATAACGCCGACGCGTGCTGTGTCTGCCACGGGCAGGAGCCAGACCATGAGCGCGATCAACCATCCGGCAAAAACGCCGCGAATGAGCAGCGTCCCGAAGTCGTGATTCATTGCGACCAAGCTGATTTCCTTCATCGCCTTGTGAACTTCCGGGCCTACTCCGTTGGTGTGACCGAGCAGCCACGCGACGGCGAAGCCGCCAACGAGATTCGCCACCAGCACAATCGTCCAGAGCCGCGCGACATTGTAGAAAGTGCGCGCGTCATGCTTGCGCAGGAGCGGCAGGATGACGGTGAGAGTGTTCTCAGTGAAGAGTTGTTGCCGGCCGAGGATGACGACGAGAAAGCCGATGCTGTAACCGAACTTGGTGATTAACAGCCGCCAGGGCGCGTCTGGCAGATGGCTTTGCAATAAACTTTCCGACATGAGAGAAAAGCCCATCGACAGACCAGCCGCGAGACCGGACCAGGCGAGGGCGGAATTCGTTCGCTCGAGCTCATCCTCGCCTTCCTTCTGGACGGCCTTGTAAACGACGCGCCCCTTGGTCGACGCCCTTTCCATGACCTCCTCATCCTCGTCGCCGGATTTCTTTGCCTCCCGGACCTTATCTCTCTTCGTCATCGGGGATTAATCGTGCCGCTGGGTGGCGAAGGCCGCCTCCGGATCACGACCGGAGACGCGACCGGCCTCGATCCAGCCGAAACGGCTGAGCAAAGCTCCGAGCAAAAACGAGAGTGCGGCGAACGGAACCAGGTTCGTTAGGCGCAGAAGAATCGGCAGCGGACCGGAGAAAATTTCCCCGCCGCGGATGAGCCAGCCGGCGCGGCCTTCGTGCAAAGCGCGGTCTCCCGCGCCGTGTTTATCAAACTCGAGCCAAAGCCAGAGGAGTGTCTCGATGATCGCTGCCAGCATCCCGATGAGGAAGAGCGGCCGGATTTGAAACCCGAGCAGCTCGAGAATCGCGCCCGCGCAACCGAGCCCGGCCGTGCCGAAATGAATCGGTAGAAGAACGCGATGGAGAAACCAGGCCGGGATTGCGGTCGCGCCGATCAGGACGCCGGTGTAAGTGGCCAACCCGAGCCCGGTGACGGCGGCGCCGATGGTCAGGAGCGCGGCGAGAACGAAGAAAAGCGGACGAACCGAGGGCGCGAACGCTTCGTTGTAGCAAAGTTCGAAGAGGAGCCAGGCCGGGACCGCGCAGCTGCCGAAAGCGGAAAGAATCCAGGCCCCGACCGACATGGGCGAGCGGTGCTTGAAGACCCGGAGCATGTTAAGGAAAAGCTGCGGGCGCCCGAGATCCATCACGAGCAGGATGGGCGAAATCACGCCGCCCAGGCCCGCGATCCAAAGTGCGCCCCGGGTCAGGTTCGTTAGGCCAAGAAGGAATCCGGCGCAGGCGATGAGGGGGGCCATCCCGGCGGCGCCGCCGACGAAAAAGTAGAGCGGGATTTCCCATGTCCAGACCGGTGGTTTGACCACCGCCTCGCCGTAATAACCGGGCCGGCGCGGGATCGGGCCGCCGGCCACGTCCACGCCGCGGCCGGTGACCGCGCCGCCGTGCTTCGCTCCCTCGCGCAGGGAATCGAGGCGCTTTTCGAAATCTTGGTCGGTGCTCATTTTAGTCGCGGGTAGGGTGGGCGTCTCGCCCGCCGGTTTTGGCATCTTGCCAAAACGATCTTTTCTCTCGATCGCCTTTCGCACGAAGTTCGCGATGGCAAGATGCCATCGCCGTCGGGCGAGACGCCCACCCTACCCGGAACATGGTCGGGCCGGTTATCAGGCAAATCATTACGCAAAAAAGGCGAAGGCGACGCCGACGGCCACGATCGCCCCAAGCGCGGTCGCAGCCGCAGCGGTCCAGGACGATTTCAAATAGATGGTCGGTATCTCCGGTTTGGGCGGCAGCCCATAAGCTTCCGGCCCGCCTAACAAGAGGAAGAAAGCATGCAGACCGCCGACGGAAGTTTCCTGCGGATCGTAGAGCTGGGCGTCGTCGTATCCCTGATCGTGCAGGGTCCGGACCCGTTCCGCGCCGCGGGCCCGCAGATCATCGAGGCGTCCGAAAACGATCGATTCCGTCGGGCAGACTTTGGCGCAGGCGGGAGTGAGTCCGCTTTTTTGCCGGTCGTAGCAGAAGGTGCATTTGAAGGCGCCGCCGGCATCGGGCAGGGGTTCCGGGCGGCGATCGATCACGCCGAAAGGACAATTGATCACGCAATAACCGCAGCCGTTGCAAACGTCGTTCTGCACCAGGACGGAACCGACCTCGGTGCGAACGATCGAGCCGGTCGGACAGGCTTCGAGGCAGCCGGCGTTCTCGCAATGCTTGCAGACGTCGGAAAGAAAAATCCAGCGGAAGGGATCTTCGCCTGATTGCTGATTGCTGATCGCTGATCGCTGATTCGGAGCAAGCCCCATCGGGCCCGTAATCTGGTTTCCTTTGCGCTGATCCTGTTCGATGAACAGGACGTGGCGCCAGGTCGACGCGCCAAGGTGGCCAGTGTTGTCGTAGGAGTTGCCGGTCCAGGTGAAACCGTCGTCCGGGACTTCGTTCCATTCTTTACAGGCGACCTCGCAGGCCTTGCAGCCGATGCAGACGCTCGGGTCGGTGAAGAAGCCGACTTCGACCTGGTCCTGCACGTAGGTGTGCCGGCGCTGGTTCGTGCTCTGAATCCCTTCGCCGATCATGATGTCATTCCGGGGTAGGGTGGGCGTCCCGCCCGCCGGTTTCGGCATCCTGCCGAAACAATCTTTCGAGACCTTGCGCGCCGGAGAAAAGTTCGCGATGGCAAGATGCCATCGCCGGCGGGCGAGACGCCCACCCTACCCGGAACCATGCATCGCTCCGCGACACTCATACCGATTTGCCGTGTTGGCCTTGGCTGGGTTTCAATTTTCCTCCCGGGGCCTCGTCGGGGGCCGGTTGCTCTGGATGCAGGTTGAGTGGTCCACTTTGAGGCGCATAACGATCGAGCCAGGGCAGGAAATCCGCTCCGCGCGGGCGGCGGCCGGGGATGATGTTGCACACCAGCGCCTTGGTTTCCATGATGGTGACGTTCGGTTCGCCGGAGATCGCGAGCAGGTCGTTCGCAACATCGCCGCGAATGGGACCGGCCGAACCCCAGTGAAACGGAATTGCCACCTGGTGCACTGTTTTCCCGTTTAGATGCAACGGGCGCATCCGTCGACTAACGAGGGCGCGCGCTTCAATCGCGCCGCGCAGGGTCACGATGCAGACAAAGTCCGTGTTCTCAATCCCAAGCTCGAGCGCGGCTTCGGGCGAAATCTCGACAAACATTTCCGGCTGCAATTCCGCGAGGTGCGGGAGGAAGCGGCTCATCGCGCCCGCGGTGTGATGTTCGGTCAGGCGATAAGTCGTGAGGACGAACGGAAAGCGCGGGTCGCCCGGCGGGGCGAAACGATTTCCCTCGCGCGTGAACCATTTTTCCGGCGGGTTGGTGTCGCGGCGATAAAGCGCGTTGTGGACCGGCGATTCGAGCGCTTCGTAATGCGCCGGCATCGGGCCATCCTGCAAACCTTCCGGGATATAGAGCCAGGCCAGTCCGTCCTCGTGCAGGATAAAGGGGGCGTCGCCCGGTTGCGCATCGAGGCCCTTGAGCTTCCCCTCCGGGCGATAGTCCGGGCTTTTGTCTTCCTTGAAGTCCGGCACGTCCTCGCCGGTCCACTTGTTCTGCTCCGCGCTCCACCAGACGAGCTTCTTTTTCTCGCTCCACGGCTCGCCGTTAGGCGCGGCGCTGGCGCGGTTGTAAATGATGCGGCGATCGCTCGGCCAGGCGAAGCCCCAGCCGTGCCCGAGGTAGTCGTTAGGTTGGCGCGCCAGGGCCTTGTTCACTCCGCTGCTCGGGAAGACACCGCAATAAATCCAGCAGCCGCTCGCGGTCGTGCCGTCCTCTTTCAGCTCTTGGTATTTATCGAGCTGCGGTCCATGATGGAGCTGGCCGTGCCGATCATGCCCATAGACGGTGCCAGCGGTCAATGTGGGAGGGGCCTTTGTGCCCCGATCCATTGTGGCTGCCGTCGCGGAATCGGGGCGCAAAGGCCCCTCCCACATTGGATTTGTCTTCCAGCCGTTGATTTCCGCGAGGACAGATTCCATCTCCGGCTCGCCTTCAAGCGTTTCCGGATACCACCAGTCGAGCGCGCGCAGCGGTTCGTCGTTCGGATCGGTCGAAGCTTCCGCCTTTGCGATCAGGCGGAGGGCCAGTTGATGAATGAACCAGCTTTCGCTCCGCGATTCGCCCGGCGGCTCGACCGCTTTCTCGCGCCATTGCAGAAGCCGCTGGGTGTTGGTGAAGGCTCCTTCCTTTTCGGCGTGGCCGGCCGCGGGGAAGAGAAAAACTTCCGTCTCGATTTCCTCGGTCTTCAGTTCGCCGCGCTCGATCTCGGGAGAGTTGTACCAGAAAGAGGCTGATTCGATTTCGACCAGATCGCGCACCACGAGCCATTTTAATTTCGCCAGCGCCTTGCGCTCGAGCCGCGCGTTCTGCGCGCCGACGGCGGGGTTCTGTCCCATCAGGAACATGCCTTCCATCTCGCCGTCGAGCATCTTGTAGAGGAACGAATAGTAGGAGTGGTCGGCCGTTAGTTTCGGAATCCAGTCGTAACCGAAATCGTTGCTCGGCGTCGCGCGGTTGCCGTAATACGCCTTCAGCAGGCTGACGGCGTAGGCGGGGAAATTGTTCCAGAGACCGGTCGGGTTGGTGTGCCCCTCGAGATAAGTTTGCAGCGTCTGCTCGTCCAGTTTCGGCATCGGGAGGTAACCGGGCAAAATGTCGTAAAGCGTCGGGATATCGGTCGAGCCCTGAATGGAAGCATGTCCGCGCAGGGCGAGGATGCCGCCGCCCGGCCGGCCGATGTTGCCTAACAATGTCTGCAAAATGGCGGCGGTCCGAATCATCTGCGCGCCCTTCGAGTGATGGGTCCAGCCGACCGCGTAGCAGATCGCAGCCGTTTTTTCCGGGCCGGAAGCACTCGTTAGGGCATCGGCCACCTTATGGAAAAGCACGGGCGAAATACCGCAGACCTCCTGCACCATTTCCGGGGTGTAGCGCGCGAAATGGCGCTTCAAGGTTTGAAAAACGCAGCGCGGATCCTGCAGGGAAAAGTCCTTTTCGGGGTAACTCAGTCCCTCGCCCTGGTAGAGCCAGCTCTCATTGTCGTAGGCGCGTTTCTCCTCGTTCCAACCCGAGAAATAACCGCTCTCGCCCTCCTCGGTGTCGCGAAACTCCGGCCGGAGAAGGCAGGGCGCATTGGTGTAATGGAGAACGTATTCGCGAAAATAAAGTTCGTTCTCAAGCACGTGCCTAACGAGTCCGCCGAGAAAAGCGATATCCGTCCCGGCCCGGATCGGGACCCAGATGTCGGCCAGCGCGCTGGTGCGGGAAAAACGCGGATCGACGTGGATGATGGTGGCCCCATTTTCCTTTGCCTTCATCACCCACCGAAACCCGACCGGGTGGGCCTCAGCCATGG
Source organism: Chthoniobacterales bacterium (assembly GCA_038198605.1). Classification (GTDB taxonomy): domain Bacteria; phylum Verrucomicrobiota; class Verrucomicrobiia; order Chthoniobacterales; family UBA10450; genus Palsa-1392. The sequence continues at coordinate 52,370 of JBBPZS010000097.1, forward strand.
ACGAGCCTTCGATCAGAATGCAATCGGACCGGGCCAAATCTTGTTGCGCGGTCGTAGCTCCGCCCCGGCCGAAGGAGGTGCCCAGACCGGGCACCGTGCTGCTATGTCATATCCGAGCCTGGTTCGACACGCACACCATGCCCAGGCCTCCGGTAAAGAGTTTCTTGATCAGGTAATTTTCTTCGTTGTCGAGCGTGGCCCCGCCGAGATGGCAGAGACCCTGAGTCTGGTTGATGATCTTCCCCTCTTTTTCCCTAACGAACGTGCGCCGGCGCGTTTCCCAAACCCGGTCGGCCACCATCTCCATTGCGCGTTCGAGGGAAAGCGAGCGCCAGGTCTTCGCCCCGGGCGCGCGGTATTTCACCGCCGTTTCGCGCCGGTCGTGAGTCAGGAGTTGAAAGGAGGCCGCGCCTTTCGGGCATAGATTGCCCTGGCTGATCGGGCTCTGCGGGTCGCCCTCGATCGAAACCAGTTTTCCATCTTTGTGATAAATAAGCTGCCCGCAGCCGACCCCGCAATAAGGACAGATCGAGCGCGCGACCTTGGCGTCGTCTGTCCGCGCATGCATCTCGCGCGTTTTTTCCGACATCGATTCGAGACCATTTCCATCCTTGCGCTCGCGGATCTGGCGCAGGAGCGGCCACCGGGAAATAAGATCGGCCAGAGACTGCATCATGGAATTATCGCACGAGGAAGATTCGCTGGCTGTTCAATTTCGGATTCAAAAAAAGCCCCGCACTCGTGACGCAAACTTCGATCGTTGTGCGTCCAGAGGAGGAATGGCGTTCGTTATCTCATGCGATGGGCTTCTTTGATCGTGAGCATTCCGTCGCCGGCCCGGGCTTTACCCGCTGGCTTGTCCCACCGGCGGCGCTCGCGGTCCATCTCTCGATTGGCCAGGTTTACGCTTTCAGCGTTTTCAAGCTCCCGCTCACGAAAGTGATCGGGATCAACGCTTCCGCGCCTAACGACTGGACGCAGCCGCAGCTGGCCTGGATTTTCAGCCTCGCCATCTTCTTCCTCGGCGCTTCCGCGGCCGTCTTCGGTCGCTGGGTCGAGCGAGTCGGTCCGCGCAAAACCATGGCGGTGGCCGCGCTCTGTTTCGGGGGCGGATTCATTGTCTCGGCTTTTGGCGTCTGGTGGCATCAGCTCTGGCTGATCTATCTCGGCTATGGCGTGATTGGTGGTTGCGGGCTCGGCTTGGGCTATATCTCGCCCGTATCCACCCTCGTGAAATGGTTTCCCGATCGCCCCGGCATGGCGACGGGCATGGCGATCATGGGCTTCGGCGGCGGCGCCTTTATCGGCTCCAACCTGAGCCTCCTCCTCATGAACACGTTTAAGAGCGCGACCAGCACCGGCGTAGGCAAAAGCTTCCTCGCCCTCGGCCTCGTTTACTTTTGTTACATGATGTTTGGTTCCTTCATGGTGCGCGTTCCGGCCGCCGATTGGAAACCGGCGGGCTATGTCCCGCCGGCGCAATCCAACGGTCTGATCACGACCGCGAATGTGAC
>JBBPZS010000098.1:0-7912 GCA_038198605.1 Chthoniobacterales bacterium
AGACTCCGTCGAGCCTGGGGGATTGCGCTTCTCTATCGAAATAGATTTCTCCCCAGGCTCGACGGAGTCTCGCCCTACCGTGTCTCGCCTGCCGTGTCGGCATTCGCGTTCTCCGTCCGCGTGGTTAATTTCTGCTCCTCGCCATGGGTTCCGTCACGACCGAAACGCATCTCACTCAGAGCGACGGCGACCCGGAAAAAAAGCGTTCCGCTAATCCGACCGTGCTCGCGATTCTCTTCGCGATCAGCTTTTCCCATCTGCTGAACGACACCATCCAGTCGCTCATTCCGGCGATCTATCCGCTCCTTAAAACCAGCTTCCAGCTCAGCTTCGTCCAGATCGGCCTGATCACGCTCGCCTTCCAGATGACGGCTTCGATCCTGCAACCGTTTGTCGGCTGGTATACCGATCGCCGGCCGAAGCCCTACTCGCTCGCCTGCGGCATGGGACTCACTCTCGCCGGCCTCGTCCTGCTCTCCCACGCCACTCACTACGGGATGGTGGTGGGCGCGGCCGCGCTCGTCGGGATGGGCTCGTCGATTTTCCATCCGGAATCGTCGCGCGTCGCGCATCTCGCCTCGGGCGGCCGGCACGGTTTCGCGCAGTCGGTTTTCCAGGTCGGGGGCAATGCCGGCAGTTCGTTAGGCCCGCTTCTCGCCGCCTTGATCGTTGTCCCGCACGGCCAGGGCAGCGTTCTCTGGTTCGCGCTCATTGCGCTCCTCGGGATCGGCGTTCTTTCCGTTGTCGGCCGCTGGTACGGGCAACACCTGGCCGAGGTGCGAACGCGGCCGGGGTCAGCGCCCCCGGCTACAACGCCGCTTTCGCGCCGGGTCTGGTTTGCGCTCGCGATTCTCGGGGTCCTGATCTTTTCGAAATATTTCTATCTCGCCTGCCTAACGAACTACTATACTTTTTACCTGATCCATAAATTCGGGCTCTCCATCCAGGGCGCGCAGTTTCATCTCTTCCTTTTCCTTTTTGCCGTCGCGCTTGGCACCATTCTGGGCGGCCCGATTGGGGATCGTTACGGGCGCAAGCTCGTCATCTGGGTTTCCATCCTCGGAGTCGCGCCCTTCACCCTCGCGCTGCCGCACGCCAATCTTTTCTGGACCGGTGTCCTGACCGTTATCATCGGCATCATTCTTGCCTCGGCCTTTTCCGCGATCCTGGTTTACGCGCAGGAGCTGGTGCCGGGAAAAGTGGGATTGATCGCCGGGCTCTTCTTCGGACTGGCTTTCGGCATGGCCGGCATCGGTTCTGCCGTCCTCGGCGCGCTGGCCGATCGAACCAGCATCGAGCACGTCTTTTATCTCTGCTCCTTCCTGCCCTTAATCGGTTTGCTCACCGTCTTTCTGCCGAACCTCAGGCGGAAAGTGTAGCGGCGGCCGTGTCGGCCGCACAAGCAGCGATTACATCCGTGAGACAACCGAGAAGCGGGTATCGATCCCAGCGGGCGACACGCCCGCCGCTACACTCCGCGCGCGGTCGGGGTCCAGATGAACTTGTGCATCTGGAGCTGGAACCGGACCGGTAATTTGTCCGCCAAGACCCAGTCGACAATTTCCCGCGGATCGATTCGACCGAAGATCGGGGAGAACAAAACCGCGCGACAGCGTTCGGCCAGGCGATGCTCGCGGACCTGCGCGCGCGACCATTCGTAGTCTTCGCGCGAGCCGATGACGAACTTCACTTCGTCGTTAGGCGCGAGGTGCTCGATGTTGGCATACAGATTCCGCTCCACCTCGCCGCTCCCCGGCGTTTTTAAATCCATGATGCGGTGGACCCGCGAATCGACCCCAGAGATGTCGTGCGCGCCGCTCGTTTCGAGCAGGACGGTGCGACCGGTATCGGCCAGCATGGTCATGAGAGGCAGGACGTTTTTCTGCAGGAGCGGCTCGCCGCCGGTGATCTCGACCAGCGGACAATCATAATTGAGGACGGCGTGGACGATTTCGCCTAACGACTGCTTTTTCCCCTCGTAGAAGGCGTATTCGGTGTCGCAATAAGTGCAGCGCAGATCGCAGAAGGTCAGACGCACAAAGACGCAGGGCAGCCCCGCCCAGGTGCTTTCGCCCTGCACCGAGAAATAGATCTCGTTGATCGTCAGCTTCTTTTCGCGCTCGGTCATTGCAGCAGAACGTCCCTGTTCGTAGACACTCTTGTCAACGGGCGGAGCACAGCCGTCTCGGCTGTGGGGACGTTAGGCGTCCCGCCTGACGCGATCGATCGAAGCAGGCGAGACGCCCGCTTTCCCCACAGGCGAGACGCCTGTGCTCCAGATCAACGCCAGAGCCAGACGAGGCGGAGGGCGAAGGCCAGCATAACCAGCGCGCTCACCGCCTGGGTTCCAATTTGCCACGATGGCCGGGCAAAGATCCGCGCCCCCAGTTTCAAGGCAGTGCAAAGGACGATCGTCCAGGCGATCGCGCCGGAGACGACGGAAGCGGCCAGCAGAAGTGAGCCGAGGAAAGTGGAATGGCCCTGGGCCGCACCCTGCCCGCCGACGACCGCGAACCAGAACCCGATGTTCCATGGACTCGTTAGGGCAAGGATCAGGCCGAGGAAATAGCCGCGGGACAATGTGGGAGCGGCCTTTGCGCCGCGATCGGATCGGGGCACAGAGGCCCCTCCCACATTGCCGTATGCTGCGCGGTAAGCGTGCCACGCGCCGCGGGCGAAATTGAAGGCGAGGAAGAGCAAAAGAAGAAAACTGATGACGCCGAGCGCGAGGTGCAGTCGCGGCGAAGCGAGAAGGGCGCCGGCACCCGCCGCCACGCCTAACGCCCACATGAAATCTCCCGTGCACGCCCCGAGCCCAAGCTGCCAGGCGGGCCAGAATCCCCCACCCTGCGCCCGCGGCAAAAGCACCCGCCGGATCATCTCGGCGTTGATCGGTCCAGGCGGCCATGCGACCGACCAGCCGAGGACCAAACCGTTCACGATCGTCGCCCCCGAGATTCCGCTCATGGGCAACTCACATCCCGCACTGCGCTTTCACCTCGGCATAATTCGATCGCACCCGGAGCAAGCTCGCGAGATAACGATCGACCCGAGGCGCATCCTCGATCCGGCCGAGATTGGCTGGCGCGTAGAGCCGCGAAAAAACCGCGCGCACGATTTTGGTCCGCGGCACGCTCCGCTCCCCGTAGCCGGCCGGGATGTTGCTCGACCAGTAACGCACGTAATCGAGTCCCACTTTTTTTTCCGTCCCGAGATAAATGACCGAGTGCCCATGCTCCTCGCGGCCGACTTCGGGGGACCAGAAAATCTTCATGAAATCGCCCGGCAGCGCCTCCGCAAAATCGTCGAAGTTCACCCCGATCCCCAGCTCATGGAAAAGCCGTGCCGTGCCCGGACCGTTCGCATTCCAGCGGCCCCAGATTCCTTCGCCATCGCGCTGCCCGCGGATCATGAGCGCGTCGAGCGTTTCGTAGTTCAAGTCGAGATCGCCCCTTTCCCGCAAGGCCTCGATCGTTTTCATGAAAACGAGATAGGTCGCGCCCGAGCAGTAACTCGGCGACGCGGCATCGGGCAGGACGAAGAATTTTCCCGATTCAAAATGCGCGGCCGACTGGAGCCGGATGGTGGCGGTGCGGGAAGCGGAATATTTCCCCCCGCTTGGCATCCCTTTGATCTGCTCGACGATAAGCGGATTGAGCGGACTGGGCGCGAGCTGGGCGGGCGATTCGTTAGGCAGGAGGGCGGCGAAAGAGATCACAAGGAGAACGAAACGCACTCGAGATCAATAGGAGGAATCCGTCTCCGGGCAAGCTCTCTCCCGGTGGGGCGAGACTCTGTCGAGCCAGGGGGATGGACTTCTCTGGCCAGACAAGGGCATTCCCAAGCTCGACGGTGTCTCGCCCCACCGAGGAGGAGCGAGCCGCGTTGCCGGGCAGCCTTGGCATTCACGCGAGAGTATGTTAACCACCAAACCTATGCTGCGTTTCACGAAAATGAATGGCGCGGGCAACGATTTCGTCCTGCTCGATAATCGGACGGGCGACCTCGAACTCAGCCGCGAACAAATCGCGCTCGTCTGCGACCGTCACCGCGGCGTCGGGGCCGATGGCGTCCTTCTTCTGGAACGCCCGGCCGACGGGGCCGATTTCCGGATGCGCTATTACAACGCCGACGGCGGCGAGGCCGAGATGTGCGGCAACGGCGCGCGCTGCTTCGCCCGTTTCGCGGACCGGACCGCCGGCCCGTTCCAGCAATTGACTTTCGAAACGCCCGCCGGAGTAATCGGGGCCCGGCTCATGGGCGAACTCGTCACCCTGGAGATGAGTGAGCCTAACGATCTCCAGCTCGGCCTCGAGATCGGCATCGGCGGGGAGAAGATCCACGCCGATTATGTCGACAGCGGGGTCCCGCACCTCGTGGTGCCAGTGGCAAAAATTGACGAGATCGAGGTCCGGACGGTCGGCGCTGCGCTGCGCCATCATCCGGAGTTTGCGCCCCGCGGCGCGAACGCCAATTTCAGCGAGAAGCGCGGCCCGCACCAGATCGCGATCCGGACCTACGAGCGCGGAGTGGAGGATGAAACTCTCGCCTGCGGCACGGGAGTGGTGGCGAGCGCGATTCTTTTCGCGGCCAATGAAGATGTTGCCGGACCGATCGACGTTCTCGTCCGTGGCGGCGATACCATGAGCGTCGATTTCACCCGCGAAGGCGATCGTTTCACCCACGTCACCCTGACCGGGCCGGCCGATTTTGTTTTCGACGGCACGATCGAACTCTGAGCACGCTACTCCTGGCCTAACCATTATGTTTAGCGGTACCTACACAGCGCTCGTCACTCCATTCAAAAACGACGAGATCGACGTCGAGGCGTTTGAGCGCCTGATTGAAAATCAAATCGCAGCCGGCATTACCGGCATCGTGCCGGTCGGGACAACAGGTGAATCTCCCACCCTGAGCTGCGGCGAACGGCACCGCGTGATCGAGCTGGCGGTGAAAGTGGCGGACGGTCGCTGCCAGGTCATCGCCGGGACCGGCTCGAATTCGACCCGCGACGCCATCGCTTACACCAAGGCGGCGGAGGAAGTGGGGGTGGACGGCGCGCTCCTCGTCGCGCCTTATTACAATAAGCCGAGCCAGGAAGGGCTCTTCCAGCATTTTGCGGCCATCGCCCGCGAAACATCCCTCCAGCTCGTGCTCTACAACATCCCCGGGCGCTGCGGGGTCGACATCGCGGCCGATACCGTCGTTAGGCTGGCGGAACATTGTCCAAACATCGTCGCGATCAAGGAAGCGAGCGGCAGCGTCGACCGGGTGAGCGAACTGGCCTTGCGCCTGCCGCAAACTTTCACCGTCCTGAGCGGCGACGATTCCCTCACCCTGCCTTTTCTCGCGGTCGGCGCGGTCGGAGTGGTCAGCGTCGTCTCCAATCTTTTCCCGGCCGAAGTGGCCCGGATGGTAAACCTGTTTCTCGAAGGCAAAGTCGGGGAAGCCCGGGAGTTGCATCAGAAATTCTTCCCGCTTTTCAAGGACGCCTTCATCGAACCGAATCCGGTCCCGGCGAAAACCGCGCTCGCCTGGCGGGGCGCGATGGCGGCCGATTGCCGGCTCCCGCTCGTGGCGATGAGCAAGGCGAACGCGGAGCGGCTGCGCCAGACCCTCGCGCGGCTGGAAGCGTGAGCACCCCGACGCGCGTCCTGCTCATCGGCGCGGGTGGCCGGATGGGGAAAGCCGTCGCGGCCGCGGCCGCGAAAGACGATCGCCTAACGATCGCGGGAGTAATTGGACGCGGGGACGCGCTCGAGCCGGCGCTGGATGGTTGCGACGTCGTGATCGACTTCAGCCTGGCGGACGCGACGGAAAAGGTCTGTCGCGTCTGCATCGCGAAAGGCAAACCGCTCGTGCTCGGGACGACAGGACACAACGCCGAGCAAAAAGCCGCGATCACAGCGGCCGCGGAACAGATTCCGCTCGTTTACGCCGCGAATTTCAGCGTCGGAGTCAACGCCCTTTTTGCCCTGGCCCGTCGCGCCGCCGAGTTGTTAGGCAAGGAATTCGACGTCGAGGTGATCGAGCTGCATCACCGAACGAAAAAGGATGCACCGAGCGGGACGGCCAAGCGCCTGCTCGAGATTTTACAGGAGGAACGCGGCGCAGATGAAATTCCCGCCCACGCCGTGCGCGCCGGCGACATTGTCGGCGAGCACACCGTTCTCTTCGCCGGGCCGGGCGAACGACTCGAGCTGACCCATCGCGCCGCGAGCCGCGAGACCTTTGCCGTCGGCGCCTTGCGGGCTGCGCGCTGGGTGGCCGGCCGGTCGGCGGGTCTCTACGACATGGAAAATGTCCTTGGCTTGTAGGGTCGGCGCGTCACAAATTCCGGGGAGCACGGGCTGCCAGCCCGTTTGCATTTGGCTGCCAGCCAAATGCGTTTGCGCGCAGCGCAACCGACGGAGAACATCATATTGCGAGCGAACCGGCGCGGTTACTTCCACCCGCTCTCTGCGCACCACTCAGAGGCAGACTGCCTCTCAGAACGGGCTGGCAGCCCGTGCTCCCCGGAGAGGAAGGCGCGTTCTCGCGGTGCAACAATGAGAGCGGGCATCGCGCTCGGTGCTAACCTCGGGGACTGCATCCGCAGCCTAACGAATGCGCGCGAGCAAATTTTCGCGCTCTCGCACTTGAATGCGCCTTTTCTTTCCTCTGCTCTCTACGAAACCGAGCCGGTCGATTGCGAAAGCGGCGCGGAAAAATTCCTCAACGCGGTGATTGAGATCGGGTATGACGGGCCCTCCCGCGCCCTGCTGGAGGAGTTGCGAAAAATCGAGCTCGCCCTCGGCCGCCCGGCCGAACACGAGCGCAATCGCTCGCGCACCATTGACCTCGACCTGCTCTACCACGGCGCGCGCACGATCGACGAAACCGACCTGCAACTTCCCCATCCGCGGCTCCATCTGCGCGGCTTTGTCCTGCATCCGCTGGCGGAAATCCGACCGAACCTCGTCCTGCCCGGCCAGCGCAAAACCATCCGGGAATTGACCGGGGATTTGGCGCCTTCACCTTCGGTGGTGCGTTCCGCCCGGCAGTGGTAGTGTCGCGCACGATGGAGGATTTCCGCGCCCGCAAAAGCCGTGGCGAACGCATCACGGCCCTGACCGCCTACGACTACCCGACGGCCCGTTTGCTCGACGAAAGCGGGATCGACATCATCCTCGTCGGCGACTCGTTAGGCATGGTCGTCCTCGGTTATGAGGACACAACCCAGGTCACCTTTGAGGAAATGCTGCACCACACCCGGGCGGCGGCGCGCGGGGTGAAACGGGCGCTGCTCGTGGCCGATCTTTCCATCGGAACCTACGACACCCCTGAGGAAGCAGTCGCGCACGCTCGGCGCCTGGTCGAAGCCGGCGCCCAGGCGGTGAAACTGGAAGGCGGGGTCAGCCACCTGCCGCAAATCGAGGCCATCGTTAGGGAAAAGATTCCGCTCATGGCGCACATCGGCATGCTGCCGCAGAACGTGCGCCTGGAGGGCGGCTACAAGGTGAAAGGCCGCGGCGCGGCGGAGGCGGAGCGTTTGTTGCAGGATGCGCGCGCGGTCGAGGCAGCGGGCGCTTTTTCGGTCGTGCTCGAGATCGTGGCGGCGGACGCCGCCCGGCAGATCACCGAGGAGATCAGCATCCCGACCATCGGGATCGGCTCGGGCGAACATTGCGATGGGCAAATTCTCGTCACGCATGACCTGATTGGTTTGTATCCGTGGTTCACACCGAAGTTTGTCTCGCCCGCGGTCCACGTGGCGGAGGAAATCCGACGCGCCGCGCGGATTTTCATCGATCGGACCCGCGGGCCGGTTCGTTAGTTCGCAAAACGGTTTTCGGTAGGGGGGGAAGGCGTCGAGCCAGGGGGGGGGGCCGGGGAGGAATAGTATGGCGTTACCAGGCGAGACCGCGTCTAG
>JBBPZS010000099.1:0-10053 GCA_038198605.1 Chthoniobacterales bacterium
ACCTTGCCGCCGGTCTCTAAGGCGGCGTCGACCGCGTTGTGCAGGATGTTGATGAGCAACTGCTCGATCTGCGCGGCGTCGGCCGGGATGAGGATGGTCCCGCCCTCGGCGAGGCGGACAGCGAGCCGGGTCTCGAGCCCGATGACGCGCCTAACGAGTTGACCAAGGTTGATTTCTTCCTTCTGCGGCGGCGGGAGGCGGGCGAGCCGGGCGTAGGCCTGCATGAACCGGCTGAGCGAATCGGCCCGGGCGGCGATCACGTTCAAGCCGCTGCGGGCGTCGTCCCGCCAATCGGCCGGGGGCGGATCGCGCTTGAGCAAATGCTCGAGACTGCCCGCGATCGACTTGATCGGGGCGAGGGAGTTGTTCATTTCATGGCCGAGCACCCTAACGAGTCGCTGCCAGGCGGTCCGCTCCTCTTCGCGCAGGGTGCGGCTGAGATCGGTCAGGACGAGCAGTTCATGGGGCAGTCCCCGCTCGCGGAAGTCGCTTTTGCGCACACCCCAGCGGCCGGAGCCACCGGGAAAAGTGAGAGGGAGCGGGGCATCCTCGTCAGCATCGAGGCAGACGGCGAGGCCGAGGTCGCTGGCGCGCCGGCCTAACAATTTGTCGATCGGCTGGCGGAGAAGGTTTTCGCCGGCGCGATTGACGAGACGGAGGCGGCGATCGGGATCGAAAGTGAAAACCGCGACATCGATCTCGGCCATGATGGTGCGAAGAAGCGCGGTCGCTTCGAAGGCGCCGAGCCGCTGCACGCGGAGGGTTTCGCCGAGCTGGTTGATCTCGAGCAGAACCTCGCCGAGCGCGTCGTCGGCCCGGGCGCCGCGGGCGCGAATCGAGTAATCGCCCTCGCGAAGCGCGGCCAGGAGGTTGCTCATGGTCTGGAGGGGGCGGACGACTCGTTCGCGGGCGCTGGCGAGGAAAGCAAGGGCGCAGCTGGCGATGACGAGGGTCAGAGTCCAATTCAGCTTGGCGCTGAAATCGCCAAACCAGAGGAGGGCGAGCGCGATGAGCATGGCCGGCCCGGCCGCGCCCAGGGTGAGCCAGGTGAGGCGGGTTTCATGAGAAAGACGATGCCGCGGTTTACGCGCGGGTTTCATCGCAGTGCTCGATCACAGTCCATAATGCTGGAGGCGGCGGTAGAAGGCGCTCCGGCTCAGGCCTAACGACTCGGCCGCCTTGCGCGCATTCCCTTCGTGGCGGGCGAGCGCTTTTTTGATCAGGAAGGCTTCCACTTCCTCGAGGCTCATTTCTTCCAGGCGCGGGGAACCGTCTCCTCCACTCGTTAGGCCGAGATCGTTCTTTTTGATCGTCGCGCCCTGGGCCATGAGGACGGCGCGCTCGATGACGTGATCGAGCTCGCGCACGTTGCCCGGGAATTCATGGCGCATGAGAGCTTCGTGCGCGGCGGGCTCGAAATCGGTGAACTTTTTGCGGTAGCGCTCCGCATGCTGGCGGAGGAAGTGGGCCGCGAGGGGGGCGATGTCCTCGCGCCGTTCGCGCAGAGGCGGGAGGGGAACCTCGATGGTGTTGAGGCGAAAGAGCAGATCCTGGCGGAAGCGGCCGGCGGCGACCTCCTCGGTGAGATTGGCGTTGGTCGCGGAAATGATCCGGACGTTGGCGCGGAGGGTGCGCGAGGAACCGACGCGCTCGAAGTCGCCGGTCTCGATCACGCGCAGGAGCTTGGCCTGCTGGGTCATGGGCAGGTTGGCGATCTCATCGAGGAAAAGCGTGCTCTCATCGGCCAGCTCGAAGCGTCCGGCCCGATCGGTCTTGGCATCGGTGAAAGCGCCTTTGACGTGCCCGAAAAGTTCGCTTTCAAAAACGCCCTCGGAGAGACCGCCCATGTTGACCGTGATCATGATCTTGCTCGCGCGGCTGGAGAGGGAATGGAGAGCCTGCGCGATTAATCCTTTGCCGGTGCCGTTCGCACCCGTGATCAAAACATTCGCATCGGAGGGCGCGACGCGGGTGACAAGCTCGATCACCGGCCGCATCCGCGGGGAATCGGAAATGATATTAGGCATCCTCCCGCGGAGGAGCTCGTTCTTGGCTTCGAGCTGCTGACTTTTGCGCAGGGCGCTCCCAAGCGCGATCTGGGTCCGGACAATGGCGAGGAGGCGGTCGTTATCCCAGGGTTTGGTCACGAAATCGCGCGCGCCCAGTTTCATGGCTTCGACCGCGAGATCGACCGTGGCCCAGGCGGTCATGACCACGATCGGGAGGGTATCGTCGAGCGCCTGGAGGCGCGGGATGGCCTCGAGGCCTTCCTGTCCCGAGGTGGTGTCGCGATTGTAATTCAGGTCCATCATGAGCAGCGCATAGGTGCGTTTCTCGAGCGAATTGAAGACCGCGCCTAACGACGTCACAACGTCGATCTGGTAGCCTTCGCCCTTAAGCAGAATGCGGAGTGCCTCGAGCACGTCGCTCTGGTCGTCGGCGATGAGGATGCGGCTCATGGGATAACGATGAACCGCATTTCACGGACGGCGTCAATTCCACGAGGGCCGGGAGGTCTCCCGACAGAGTCGTTAGGCAAAAAGATCCGGGGCGGAACTTTTCCCCACCGCTTCCCGTTAGGCGGGGGAGAAATCCCTCCGGCCTAACGAATCGAGTGCCGCGAGGAAGTCATTTCCGGCCGTGACGCAGGAAGTTTAGATGGCGTTGAAATGCATCGGGACGCGCACCTTTTGCGCGACCGGATGACCATTCTTCATCGCCGGCGCCCAGCGCCATTTTGAAATCGCGACCATCGCGGCGTAGGCGAAAGCAGGGTTGGTCATCGTCTCGACCGCGAAGTCCTCGGCCTTGCCCTCGACGCTGATCGTGCAGATGACGCTGACAAAGCCTTTTTCCCGACGATCAGCCTCCAGGACTGGATATTCCGGCCGCTCTCCTTCCAGCACCTTGGGCGGGGTATCGAAGGCGCTTGATTTCACGTGCACGACCGACTTCATCGGTTTGAGCGGGGTGCGCGCGCGGTCCTGGTAATTCATGTGCGAGCAACCAGCGACGAGCGCGGCGAGCAGGAGAGCGAGCGTGGGAAGAGTCCATCTTTCCCTGCTGGCGGCGAAGAGATTTCTTTCGACCTGCACGATTGGTTTCGTTGCTGCTTCGAAACGGTAGACCGGCCGGGGTTGGGGGTGCAACCGAAACGAAAACGCGGGGTGTGATTTCGCGGTTGAGATCGGCGCGGTTGTCGGCGACAAGAGGGGCCGGCCCGATTTTCGCTTCAGCCCGATGGACGTGCATTCACTTCACCTGATCATCGTTTTCGCACTCGTCGTGCTCGTCTTCGTCGCCTTTCTGCGGGAATGGATGTCGCCCGATCTTGTCGCGCTCTCGGCGATGGGGCTGCTCTTGGTTACTGGGATTCTCGGGACCGAGGAAACGCTGGCAGTCTTCAGCAATAGCGCGCCGATCGTGATCGGTTGCATGTTTGTCCTGAGCGCGGCGCTGGAGAGAACGGGCGCGATCGATGCGCTGGCGCGGGTCTTTCTCCGGATGGCAGGCAAGAGCGAGCTGCGCGCGCTCGCGGCGCTGGCGTTGCTGACCGTGCCGCTCTCCGCTTTCGTCAACAACACGCCCGTCGTGGTCGTTTTCATGCCGGTGGTGCTGGCGCTGGCGCGCACGACCGAGCTGAAGGCCTCGCGGCTTCTGATTCCGCTCTCTTATTTCTCGATCCTGGGTGGCACCTGCACGCTCCTTGGCACTTCCACCAACCTGCTCGTCGATGGCGTGAACCGTCATCATGGACAGCCGCCGTTTGGGATCTTCGAAATCACTCCGCTTGGAATCGTCTATGGGATCATTGGCATCGCCTACATCCTGTTGATCGGCCGCAAGCTCCTGCCCCAGCGCGAGACTCTCGCGGCGCTCATCGGCAGTGGCATGGCGAAACAATTCCTCATGCAGGCAATCATCAGCCGGGAGTCGCCACTGGTTGGCAAGACGCTGCCGGAGACCCCGCTCGTCCGTTTGCGCGAGGCGCGCCTGATCGATGTGATACGCGACGGCCAACGGCTCGAGACTCCGCTGGATGAATTGCGTTTCGCGGCGGGCGACATCCTCCTGCTGGAATCGCCGGTGGCCGGAGTGAAAGGAATCAAGGAGATGCCCGGGGTCGTCTTTCAACCGGAAGCCGATCTGGAAGACGAAAGCAGCGCGCCGCGGGAGGCGGTGCTGATGGAGGGAATCATCGGGAGCCGTTCCGGGTTTGTCGGCAAGACGTTGCGGGAGCTGAATTTTCGCCAGCGTTACGGAGTGCTCATCCTGGCCGTCCACCGGCAGGGGGAAAATCTGCGGGAGAAATTCGAAGACGTGCGGCTGGCGTTTGGCGACACGCTGCTCGTGCAAGGGCCGGCGGAAGGAATTCATCGGTTGATGCAGGAACGCGATTTCCTCTCCCTGACAGAGCCGAAACAGCGCGCGTTTCGCCGCCAAAAAGCGCCACTGGCGATCGCCGCGATCATCGCCGTCATGTTGCTGGCGGCTTTCAATGTCTTTTCCATCACCGTCCTCGCGCTCGTCGCAGCGGTCCTGGTCATCCTGACAAAATGCCTCGACGTCGACGAAGCTTACGAAGCGATTGAATGGCCGTTGCTTTTCATCATCTTCGGCATGCTCGCGCTTGGGCAGGCGATGGAAACAACCGGCGCGGCTCATCTCCTCGCGACCGGTGTGACTGGCGCCTTCGGCCGATTCGGCCCCGCCGTCACCCTCTCGGTCATGTATTTCGTTGCCATGGTCTTGACGGAACTGATCAGCAACAATGCTGTCGCCGTGCTCCTGACTCCGATCGCGTTCGAAATCGCGGCTGCAATGGGCGTGGATGCGCGGCCCTTCACGATCGCGGTGATGTTTGGCTGCAGCGCCAGTTTCTCGACCCCGATCGGCTACCAGACAAACACCTACGTTTTTGGTGCGGGCGGCTATAAATTCACGGATTTCCCGCGCGTTGGCGTGCCGCTCAACCTCATTCTTTGGCTAACGGCGAGCGTCTTGATTCCGATCTTTTGGCCGTTCGTAGCCGCGCACTAAAACAAAACGCCCGGCCGGAAAGACCCGGCCGGGCGTCTGGTTGAACGAATTACGACCGGGCAGTTACTGCGACACCGCCATCGTTCCGTCGATGTCGTAGGCTTCGACCAAGCCGACGCCACTCGTGTCACCCACACCGCTCAGGATGACAGTGTAGGCACCCGCCGGCAGGACTTGATAAAGCGCCGACTCGTTCGGGTCGGAAGGTGCGAGCCCGGCTGTGACGACGGAGTCCATGTTGGCATCGTCCATCCAGTTGTCGTTGGAGGCGAGAGAGTTTCCATCCTGGTCAAACACTTCAATAAACGGATCGGCCAAGGTATCGCTCACGCCGTCACTGGCGAGAGAAGGGCCGATGCCACGCACGATGACCTGGGCGATACCGCCGCCGCCGCCGCCGAGGATGAAGCCACCGATCATGACATTGTCACCCGTTTGGACAAAGCCGCGCGTACTGATGTTGGCGAGCGTCGAATCCGTCGTGCCGTTGTCGAGATCATAAGCTTCGACCAAAGCCACGCCGGTAGTATCACCGGCTCCGCGAACGATCGCGGTGTAGGCGCCAGGATCGAGATTTGCGACCAGGGCGGATTCCGCATCTTCAGATGGCGCGAGATTGTTATCGGTCAGGATCGTTTGATCGTCCGCACTGTTATCCATCCAGTTGTCATTCGTCGTGATGAGATTGCCGTCGATGTCGAAGAGTTCGAGCACCGGGTCTTCCAGGACGCCGCTTACGGTCGATACGCCGAGGGAAGGTCCAATCCCGCGGAGGACGACTTGTTTGGTGTCAGTCCCGGTAATGATGATACCGCCGATCAGCACATTCTCGCCGATGCCGACATTGGCGCGGGTCGAGATGTTCTGCGGTTGCGACGGCGGCTGAATCGAGGCAGGAAGCACGTCGAGTTTGAAATCGATTTGCTGCACCGTCAGGTCGAGCGTGCCGGGAGCGGCGGCGGAAGGAGCGTTGCTTGGGGTCGGCGAGGCGGAGCTGAAGGTCAGCAGCAATTCGCCCAAGAAGTTTCCCGCAGCCGGAAATGGAAAGGGCGTTGGCTGCTGGGCCGTGCCTTCATAAACGTGCAAGCCGGGCTCAATGGTTCCGGCGAGGGGGGGAAGCGGCACTCCGGAGACCGCCCCGTTGAGGGTGTAGGTAATAGGCGCGCCGGTGTTGTTATCGGCGGCAAACTTATAGGCGACGGAGAATATTTCCCCCGCCGCGGCGGAATAGCTTCCACTGACCGCGATGGTGGCGGTATTTCCCTCGGCTGGCATGACGGTGGTCGTGCCGGTGATGTCGATCAACCCGCCGAGGATGATGGTGTTGGCTACAAGGGTGTTATCCGAAAAATTTGCCGGCGGCGTATAGGTGGGGCTGCCGTCGTCCAACGTGAGGATTCCAGCCTTTGCCGGGCTGGCCAATGAAAGAAGCGCCGCCGTCGCGGCGACGAAGGAATAGGCTACGAGTTTTTTCATGATCTTTTGATTGTAGTTTTTGTCAGTACGGTCCCCGTTCTTCGGGGAATGCATCAAAAATTAATCGATCCTCGGCGGGCGAACGGACGCCCCAAAATTGGCTCGAGAAAGCTGCTCCCTGAGTGGCCTGAACAGTGCCTTTATCAGGTTCATGAAAACGTTCCTCGTGCTGGTTTTGAGCGTGATCGCGCTTTTCGTTTGGCAGCGGCAAAATCAGCGTGCTGCGGCTCCCGCTCAGCCCACAGTGGGGGAAATGACAACTCCGGCGCCTGCATCGCGCCCGGTCTCGGAACATAACTGGGCCAAGCATTCGCTGGATCGTGCGCACGAAGTCGCGAATCAGATGCAGCAATCGCGCGAGCAAACCGAGGAGCGATAAACGCTCGCTCGCCGAATCGTAATCGCGGGGTCATTCTTTTGCAGCCTAACGATTGAGGGGTGATCGGTGCGGCCAGAGCCGCGTTTGCTTCGAGGTTGTAGGCTTCGACCAGGCCGACACCGCTGGTCTCGTCCGCTCCGCGCACGATCGCGGTGTAGGCCCCGGGGCCGAGTGCGATCTGCAACGCCGCCTCGCGCTCGTCGCTCGGCGCAAGCTGTGACTCTTCCAGGGCGACCTCTTGGGTGTCTTTCCAGTTGTCGTTGGAGGCGATGAGGGCGCCGAACCCGTCATGCAGTTCGAGCTTCGGATCCTGGAGCGCATTCGGCACTCCGGCGGCGGTCAACGAAGGTCCGATCGCGCGGATGACTACGGTCGAGCTGCCGCCCTCGCCACCGCCGACGATAAATCCTCCGATCATGGCGTTGTCGCCCGTGTTGACGAAACCGCGGGTGCTGATGTTGGCCAAAGTGGAGGCCGCGGCTTTAGGACCGCGTCACGCAGCTTGGTGCAGACTTTGAAAGAAAATAAAGGAGAGGTCGCTGAATTCCGAGCAGAAGAGACCGCCGGCGCGGCAAAGCGTATTCGAGCCCGCGTTTGCATGGGAGCGCGGAGCGCAGCAGTTTTGCCTATGAACACGCCCCTCTTTCGCATCGCGGCGGCCTTTTGTTTCCTGGCAGTGGGGCTGGGGGCGTTCGGAGCGCATGCACTCAAAGGCACTCTGGTGACTAACGCCACGACCGAAGTCTGGAAGACGGCCGTCCTCTACCATTTTCTCCACGCCCTCGCGCTGCTTGTCCTGGCCGCCTTGCCGAGCGTGAATCGCCCCGCCGCCGGGCTGTTCGTCGCCGGGATTGTGATCTTCAGCGGCAGCCTCTACCTGCTCGCCCTAACGAACGTAAAATGGCTGGGCGCGATCACCCCGCTCGGCGGCCTTTGTTTCCTCGTTGGCTGGCTGTGGCTGATCGTCCGGCCGCCCCGCTGGTAAGTGAACTGCCTGCCTAACGAAGGAAGGCAGGCGTTCCTGGTTGACGAGGTGATAAGCTTCGACCATCGCGATGCCGATGTTGTTGGGCGGGCCTCCATCCAGACCTCTTCGCCTTTCAGGATGGCAGTGTCGGCGCCCGGAGGAAATGTGGTGCAACTCGAGCACCGGATCGCCGAGATTGGGCGAGTCATCATTCGTCGGGATGGCTGGGCCCAAGGCACGGACGATGACTTTCTTCGGCTGGCTCCCGAGAACGATGCAGCCGCCGATGAGAACTTCGTCACCGGAGAAAACGTGCGCACGGGTGGAGTATTGAGCAGTTGCGAAGCCGAGGCCGAAGTGAAAAAACGCGGCGCAACGGGGGCGATCAGGATCGAGACGATTATTTTTTTATAGGGATGCGGGTGATCCCGCGATAGACAGCTTGTCGGCGCGAGCTTCTCTCTGCTATCGTCCCTAACGAATGCTGGCCCTGGCTGATGCGCAACGATCGGTCGCGACGATCGCGGTCTTCATCGCGGCTTTTCTCGTCACTCTTTCGATCGGGCGTCTCCTGAAACGCCGGGCCGGGGTGCCGTTCGGCATTTTCTTCCAGCTCTTCGCTCTCGCGCTCGGCTTTTACGCAGCCGCCTGGGTCTATGGAATGGATTTCCGCTGGCGCAATCATGTCGGCGTCTCGGTCATTCTCCTTAGCACCGCGGTCGTGATTGGCCTGGTCGACCGTTACCTTTGGGATCTTTATTTCGAGCAACGGCGCCAGACCGTTATCCCGAAGTTCCTCCGCGAACTCGTCGCGCTCGTCATTTTCCTCATCGCGCTTCTCCTTGTCCTGAGCTTTGGCTATCACGCGGAGCGCGAATTGCGCGGGCTGCTCGCCACTTCCGGCGCGGCGGCGATCATCCTCGCCTTCGCGACCCAGAATCTCCTTGGCGGCGTCATCGCCGGGATGTCGCTCCAGATCAGCAAGCCCTACAAAGTGGGCGACTGGCTCCAGGTCAGCGACCATTTCGCCGAGGTCATGGAGATCAACTGGCGCTCCACCCGCCTGCGCACAAACGACGCCATTTACCTCGACATCCCGAACAACGAGATCGTTAGGCAAACGATCATCAACCTCCATTATCCGCAGCAACTCCACGCCATGCGGATCCTGGTCGGGGTCGAATACAGCGCGCCGCCGAACAAGGTCAAGGACGCTCTCCTCCAGGCCACGCTCCAGGCGGAGGGGGTGCAAAAGGAACCGCCGCCCAGGATTTTCCTGAAGGATTTCGGCGACTTCGCGATCAGCTACGAGATCAAGTTCTGGATGCTGAATCACAGCGAGTTCAACAACGTCTGCGACGCCATCCGGACCAATATCTGGTACAAGTTCAAGCGTCAGGGCATCACCATTCCGTTCCCGATTCGCACCCTCGAGATCAATCGCAGGACGCCGATCAAGCCGCACGAACAACACAACCAGACGAAGGCGATCCTGGAAGGCGAGCCGCTCTTTAACTGTCTTACCGACGAGCAGGTGGATCATCTCATCCGTGGTTCGCGCACCGTCCGTTTCGGGCGCGGGGAACGGATCATCGAGCAGGGAGCGGAAGGGGCTTCCATGTTTGTCCTGCTCCATGGTGCGGCGGCAGTCTCTGTTTCGCAAAACGGGAGCATGATCCGGGTCGGCTCCTTGCGGATGGGCGATTGCTTCGGCGAGATGTCGCTTCTCACCGGCGAACGACGCACCGCCACGGTGCGGGCGGAGGAAGATTGCGAGGTGATTGAAATTTCTCAACCGGCGATGGCGGCGGTGCTGCGGGAGGCCCCGGATTGCGTGACTCAGCTGAGCGAATTGCTCGCGACCCGCAAAATGGAAACCGAAGGTCTTCTCAAGGATCTCGAACAGGGATTGGCCCAGGAACAGGCGGCGCGCGAGTACCGCGCCACCTTCCTGCGCCGGCTGCGCTCCGTCTTTGAGTTGTAGACGCCTCCCGCTGGGAGGCGCGGGCACCGGCTCGGCAGGGAGGTATGCGGTGGAGCATTGCTTCCTCCCGCGCTTCGCAGAGCGAAGCGTCTACAAGGCGAGGCGCGAAGAGCGCTCCGGCCTTCCGCGATTGTAGACGCCTCCCTCTGGGAGGCGCGGGCACCGGCTCGGCAGGGAGGTATGCGGTGGAGCATTGCTTCCTCCCGC
>JBBPZS010000100.1:0-5899 GCA_038198605.1 Chthoniobacterales bacterium
AAACGCCGGGGGGGGGGTTGGGCGAACTCGACGCGTTGCTTTTGTAGCCGCTTGGCTCTGCGACGCGCGGTAGGCGTACCGCGGGGATTTCACTGGCGGGCAGATCCCACGGCCGCGCTTCGCAGCCCGAAGCGTCTACAATCCGATCGCCGCCTCGATCGCGCGCGCGATCCCGTCTGCCTGTCGATCGATTTGGCTCTGTTCGCGGCCTTCGATGAGCAAGCGAATTTTGGGTTCGGTGCCGGAGTAGCGCAAAAGCACCCGGCCGCGGCCGCTTAATTCCTTCTCCGCGGATTGGACCAGCTTCTGCACCTCCGTCAATTCCTCCAGCGGCTGCTTTTCTTTCACCCGCAGATTGCGCTGCGCCTGGGGATATTTCACCAGGCACTTTTTCAGTTCGCTCAACGGTTTCCCGGTCGCCTGCATGATGCGCAGAATCTGCAGCGCGCTGATGATCCCGTCGCCCGTGGTCGTGAAATCGCGAAAGATCATGTGCCCGCTCTGCTCTCCGCCGAGGTTCAGGTTTTGCCGCACCATCTCCTCGATCACGTAACGGTCGCCCACTTTCGTCCGGATCACTTTCCCGCCGTGAGCGGCGAGGGTTTCGTCGAGCCCGAAGTTGCTCATGATGGTGGCCACGAGCGTGTCCTGCCTGAGTTCCCCTCGGCCTAACAAATCGACCGAGGCGATGGCGAGAATCTCGTCGCCATCCACCAGCTCGCCCTTTTCATCGCAGAGCAGGACGCGATCGGCATCGCCGTCATTTGAGATCCCGACCATGGCGCCGCTCTCCCGCACGAGCCGCTGGATTTCCTCTGGATAGGTGCTCCCGCACTGGGCGTTGATATTCGTCCCGTTCGGCTGGTTGTGCGCGACGGTCAGCTCCGCGCCCAGTTCGCGCAAAATGCAGGGCGTCGATTTGTAGCCGGCACCATTCGCGACATCGACCGCGATGCGCATTTTCTCGAGCGACATTTTTCTCGGAAAACTCGCCTTGGCATACTCCACGTAACGCCCGAGGGCGTCTTCGATCCGGGTGGCGCGCCCGATTTTTTTTGCGGTCGGCCGAATGGCATCGATCTCGCCCGTGAAAACAAGTTGCTCGATTTTGCGCTCGATCCCGTCATCCAGTTTGTAGCCGTCGTGCCGGAAAAATTTGATCCCGTTATCCTCATACGGGTT
The DNA here is from genome assembly GCA_038198605.1 of Chthoniobacterales bacterium. Taxonomy (GTDB): domain Bacteria; phylum Verrucomicrobiota; class Verrucomicrobiia; order Chthoniobacterales; family UBA10450; genus Palsa-1392. The sequence goes on from JBBPZS010000100.1 coordinate 1,183, forward strand.
GTGCGAAGCGGAGAGGACGATCCCGGCATCGGCCCGCAGGGAGCGAGTGATGTAAGCCACCCCCGGGGTCGGGAGCGGACCGATGAGGAGAACATCCACGCCTAACGACGTGATCCCGGCAACAAGCGCATTCTCCAGCATGTAACCGGAGAGCCGGGTGTCTTTGCCGAGGACAATTTTCGGTCGCAGCCCGGGCGGATGCGCCTGCGGATTGAGCGTGGTGAAGACGTGGGCCGCGGCCCGCCCGAGCTTGAGCGCCGTCTCCGCCGTCACCGGCTCGACGTTCGCCACTCCGCGGACGCCGTCAGTCCCGAAAATTTTCTTCGGAATCATTTTGCCGCGCTCCCGCTCGCTTTTTCCCGGTCGATATCGCTGAAGAAAACGCACTCGCCTTCCGGCCCGAGGAGCGACGCCCAGGGCAGGGCGAATTTTTTTAAATCGAGGCTTCGCAGCACCACCGAGGACCAGTCCTTGTATTCGCCTTTCAAAATGTCGCGCAATTTATTCTGCGCGCCGCTGATTGGCGTCAGATAAATTCCATTCACCGGGCCGCCCAGCAGCTTGTAATCGTTCAGCTCGTTGAAATGAGGGATCGTATCCGGAAGCCAGACGGCGCGCCGGTCGGCATACCAGGCGACGGCCCACGGCATGTCGCTGGCGATAATTTCGTCGGGCTTCATCCAGGTATTGATCATCGCGATATACGGCGGCGCATAGGGCGGCCAGCGGACCGGGGCTTTCGCCCGCGCGAGGGTCAGGTTGGAAATCATCGGCCAGGCGCACAAGACAAAAAGCGCTGCCAAAAAACCAAGTTGCGGCAGCCGCCCCGGCAGTCCGATGCGGTTCCATTGCACGAGAAGATAGGCGAGCCCGAAACAAGTCATGATCGGGAGGAAAAGAAGATGGAGCTGGTTGGCCGCGACTCCCTGTTCCTCGTCGAGTCCGTAGATCACCATCCCAACGAAAGCACCGGCCCAGAGCGTTAGGATCAGCCAGCACGCGCGCGCGGTCGCCGCCCGGCGGAAAGGATGGAGGAGCGCCGCGAAAAAAAACAACGCCACTACGCTCCAGCCAAAATATCGGAAGAGATCGCCCGTTTGCGCGAGCAGGTTGTCATTTATTTTCGCCCGCACCATGGATGCGCTCAGGCCGTGCCAGTCGAAGACGAGCGACCGCATCACTCCAGCCTCGCTCGGGCCGAGTTGGCCGACGAGCGCGTACAAAGCGAGTCCGCCGGGGCTGCCGGAGACGAGATAATTGCGCAAGAGCCACGGGCAGTAGAGCAGCAGCATCGGCGCGACCAGCCAGACCGCAGCCCGCAGGCGCGGGCGGAAATGAACGAGGACAAAACCCAGCGCGGCGAAGAAAATCCAGATCGTTAGGGCGTGCGACAAGGCGAGCAGACCAAAACCCGCCCCGGCCGCGCCGAGCCAGCGCAGCGCCGGTTTTTCCTCCGCCTCGGCCTCCAGCGCCCGCACCAGCGCGTAAAGGGTCAGGTTAAAAAAAAGCAGGAGGAGCATCTGCGGCAAACCGGAGAGCGAGTACTCCCAAAAGATTTGGCCAAGCAGGACCATGGCGCAGCCCAGAAGCGCGAGTCGTTGATCAAAGAGCCGGCGCGCGATGAGGAAAAGAACGACGATCGAGGCCATGAACAGGATCATTGCCATGAGCACGATCATGCGGTCGCCGACATAGACCGGATCGCGCGATTTCACCTCGAGATGGGAGCGGGCCGGCAAAAGCGCAATCGCGTCGACCAGGGGCGGGAGCGGCGCGTTGTAGGTGTCAGTCCAGATTTTGCTCGCGACATTTTTGCCGTGGCGCTGCAGTTGCCCGGCGGCGAGCGGCCGCGCCAGCTTGGTTTTCCAGAGATGTCCATGCAACATCTCGCGCCCGATCTGCGCCTGGTCCATCGCCTGCGAAGTGGCCAGTCCGCGAAATTCGTGGAGCAAAAAGAAAACCGCCAAGCCGACCACGAGGACGAGGGCGAGCGCGCGCCGCACCCAGACAACGGCCCAGCCGGCCTCGAGGGTGTGAACGAGTCGCTGAATCGCGTCGGCGCTACCAGGCATCGGTGGAAGATTTCGAAATTCGAATCTCGAAATCCGAAACAAGCTCGAATTTCCAAATTCCAAAGAAAGCGCGATCAGCCATCGGCTTTGAAATTAGTCATTTTGAATTTGTTTCGGCGTTTTCGTCGCCCTCCGAGGCCTCTTTCATCTCGTTCAGCTTGCGGTGCAGCGTGCGCCGGCTGATGCCGAGCTTTTTCGCCGCGGCCGTGATGTTGCCTTTGGTCGCCGCCAGGGCTTGGGCGATGAGTCGTTTCTCGGTCGCGTGCAGGTCGAGCGGGCTGGCCGTTTCGTCGAAGGTGTGCGTTCGCGTGCCCGGCGCCGGAGCGGCTTTGCGCACGGCGGCAGGCAGATCGCGCAGCGTCACTTTCGCGCCCGTCGCCATGACCACGCCATGCTCGATCGAGGTGCGCAGTTCGCGCACGTTGCCCGGCCAGTCATAAGCGAGCAGCGTATTCATGGCGTCGGCGGTGAGCTCGAGGAGTGGCCTTTCATTCGCCTTGGAGAAGTGCCGCAAAAAGGCGCGCACGAGAAGCAGAATATCTTCCTTTCGCTCGCGCAGCGGCGGCATCGTGATCTTGACCACGTTGAGCCGGAAGTAGAGATCATCGCGAAATTTTCCCTCGCTCACCAGCGTCTCGAGATTCTTATTCGTCGCCGCGATCAGACGCACATCGGCGTGCAAAGTCTGCGTCCCGCCGACCCGCTCGAAGGCGCGTTCTTCGCTGATTACGCGCAGGAGTTTGATCTGGGTGGTGGCATCGATCTCGCCGATTTCGTCGAGGAAAATAGTGCCGCCATTGGCCTGTTCGAAACGCCCGATGCGGCGTTCATGCGCGCCGGTAAAAGCGCCGCGCTCATGGCCGAATAGTTCACTCTCGAGCAGCTGCGGCGAAAGCGCCGCGCAATGCACGGTGACAAACTTCCCCTTGTGCCGCCGGCTCAGGTTATGGATCGCGTGCGCCGCCAGTTCCTTGCCCGTGCCGCTCTCGCCTTCGATCAGGATATTGGCCGAAGAAGGCGCGACCTGCCGGATGGTGTCGAGCACTTCACGGAGCGCGACCGATTCGCCGAGGATATTTTCCAGCCCGAAGCGCTCGTCCACCTGTTTGCGCAGAGAACGGTTTTCCTGCTCCAGCCGCCGGCTCCCGAGCGCGCGCGCAATCAACATCTCGACCTTGTCGAGATTGAGCGGCTTGGTCACGAAATCGTAGGCACCGCGTTTCATCGCTTCGACCGCGGTGTCGACCGAACCGTAGGCCGTCATCATGATGCAGACCGGCGGATGCGGCAGCTTGAGCGCGCGCTCGATCAACTGCATGCCGTCGTCGCCGCCGAGCCGCAGATCGGTCAGAAGGACGTCGATCTGGTCGCGCTGTAAAACGTCGAGCGCACTGGTCGCGTCGGCCGCGACATAAGTGTCGTAGTTGTCGCCCAGCAACGTGCGTAACCCGTCACGAGTGTGTTTTTCGTCGTCGACGATGAGCACGGTGGACTGCATTGAGAACGAGGAAGGATGAGGGCAGAACGATGAAAAAGAAAGGGGCGGGCCGAGCGTTCAACCGCTTCTCTGGGGAGCGCACGTGACTCGCGTGCTGGCGACGGCGACCCGCCGTCGCGAACTTTTGAAAACGGGGGAAAAGATCAGTGCATCGAATTCTGCCACCAGTCCAAAGCCTGTTTTGGCGAGTCGCCAAATCCAGCACGCGGGTCGCGTGCGCTCCCCGGAGATCATCCTTCCGCCTTCTCCGGCAACATCCGCACCCGGCGATCCAGAAACGGCAGCCGGATCGTGAGGGTCAGCCCTTTGCCTTCGCTGCTCTCGATCGCCAGTTCGCCGCCATGCTCGCGCACGATTCGCCTAACGATAAGTAAGCCAAGCCCCGACCCGCCGCTCTTGGTCGTAAAGTAAGGCTCGAAAACCCGGCTTAGGTTTTCCGCCGAAATCCCGCCCCCGGTGTCGGTGAAGCTGATCGTGACGTGAGTGTCGTCACGATCGGTCCGAATGCGCAGAATCCCGTGCCGTTTCATCGCCTCGAAGCTGTTTTTGATCGCGTTGTAGAGAGCCTGTTTGATCTGGTCGCGATCGAGCTCCAGGAGCGGGAGATCGGAGCGCAACTCGGTCTCGACCACGAGATCGCGGTCGGTGATTTCGGGCTGAAAGAAACGGACCGCTTCCTGCACGATCACGTTCACGTCCTCGGGCAACAAATGCGGTTTCGAAGGCCGGATGGCACGGAGAAATTGGGTCACGATCGAGTCGAGCCGATCGATTTCAGAACGCGCGATGTTGATCGACTCCTGCAACTCCCGCTTGTCTTCCGCCGCAGCCAGCTTTCTTACTTTCCGCTCCATTAACTGGAGATGGATGTGGAGAGAGTTGAGCGGATTGCCGATTTCATGCGCGACCCCGGCGGCAAGGAGGGTGAGGGCCGACAAACGCTCCGATTCGATCGTCTGCTGGGTCGAGCGTCGGTCCGCGGTGATGTCGCGCAGGATCATGGCGTGGCCGACCGCCTCCGCCACCGATTCGTTAGGCGAATTCTCCGCCCGGCGGCGTTCGATGATCAACGGCACGACGTAGAAATTGATGAACCGGTTTGTCGGATAAAAAATCTCCATGTCCCGGCTGAGCGCGGCGGTGGATT
>JBBPZS010000101.1:0-42371 GCA_038198605.1 Chthoniobacterales bacterium
GTAGTTCGGCGCAGTCTGCGCCGAACTCCGCACAGGATGACGCAACAGCAAAGATTTGCGCTCCACATGGGTTGCGCTGCGCGCAAATGCACCGGGGGAGACTCCCCCGATGCGACGGGCTGGCAGCCCGTGCTCCCCGGAGGTGGAGCGTCGCTTCAGGTGGGTTATCGTGCGCTCGTGACAATCGGCCGCTTTTTCTGTTTGCTACTCCTATTCTCCGCCCTGCACGAGACACAGGCCGCGCCGGATCTCTCGGAGATGCTGCACTGGCGCAATATCGGGCCGCATCGCGGCGGCCGGGTGCGCGCCATCTCCGGCGTGCCGTCGCAGCCGAACCTTTTCTACATGGCGCAGGTGAACGGCGGCGTCTTCCGGACAAACGATTACGGCCGCACCTGGCAGCCGATCTTCGACGATCAACCGACCGCTTCCGTCGGCGCGCTGGCGGTTTCAATTGCAGATCCCAACATCATCTACGTCGGGAGCGGCGAGGGTTTGCATCGGCCCGATCTATCCGTCGGCAACGGCATCTACAAATCGACCGACGCCGGGAAAACCTGGACACACCTCGGGCTGCGCGACGGCCAGCAGATCGCGCAGATCGCGCTCGATCCGCGCAACCCCGATCACCTCCTCGTGGCCGTGCCGGGGCACCCCTACGGGCCTAACGAAGAGCGCGGAATTTTTCTCTCCAGCGATGGCGGGAAGACTTTCGCGAAAACCCTCTACAAGGACGAAAACACCGGCGCGGCCGATGTGCAGTTCGATCCAACAAATCCGCAGATCGCTTATGCCTCGCTCTGGGAAGCACGCGAGGGTCCCTGGGAAAATGCGGAATGGAAAGGAACCGACGGCGGCATTTTCAAATCGGTCGACGGCGGCCAGAGCTGGCAACCGCTGACGAAAGGCTTGCCTAACGACATTGTCCAGGCCCAGCTCGCGATCGCGCCGAGCGCACCGCGCACTCTGATCGCCGCCGTCGCCACCCTCGATGCCGGTAAACTTTATCGCTCCGATGACTCGGGCGAAAACTGGACCCTGCTCACGACCGATCCTCGCCCGGGTGCGCGCATCGGCGGCGGTGATCTGCCTGTCATGCGGATCGATCCGAAAAATCCGAATGTCGTTTATGCCGCAAGCGTCGTTTGCTGGAAATCGACCGATGGCGGCAAGACCTGGGAGGGTTGGCGCGGCGCGCCGGGCGGCGACGATTACCAGAACGTTTGGATCAACCCTAACGACCCGCAGATTATCCTCCTCGCCAGCGACCAGGGCGCGATCATCACGGTCAACGGCGGCGAGAGCTGGAGCTCGTGGTACAACCAGTCGACCGCACAGCTTTATCACGTTAGCGCGGACAACGCCTTCCCCTACAATCTTTACAGCGGGCAACAGGAAAGCGGCTCGGTCGGGATCGCGAGCCGCGGTCCGAACGGCGCGATCACGTTCCGCGATTGGCACCCGGTGGGAGCCGAGGAATATGGCTACGTCGCGGTTTCTCCGCAGAATCCCGACATCGTCTATGGCGGCAAGCTGACGCGTTACGATCGCCGCACGCATCAGGCGCAGAACATTTTGCCGAAACCTTTTCGCGACGACGAATTCCGAATCATCCGGTCCGAGCCGGTGCTTTTTTCGCCGACCGATCCGCACAATCTTCTTTTCGCCAGCAACACGCTTTGGCAGACGCGGTCCGGCGGCCGGAACTGGCAGGAAATCAGCCCGGACCTGACGCGCAAGACTTTCGAAGTCCCGGCCAGCGTCGGGAAATTTCGTGATCAACCGACCGCCCAACCACGCCAGCGCGGCGTCATCTACACCGTGGCGCCCTCGCCGCTCGAGGGGAACCGCCTCTGGGCCGGGACGGACGACGGCCTGATTCACCTAACGACTGATGCCGGCAAGAATTGGACCGACGTGACACCGAAGCAAATCGGGCCGTGGTGGAAAGTCTCGCTCATGGATGCGAGCCATTTCGAACCGAAGAGCGCCTACGCCGCGGTCAACACGATCCGGCTCGACGATCTGCGTCCGCACATTTACCGGACGCGGGACGACGGCAAGACCTGGCAGGAAATCACCCGCGGCATTCCGGCCGACGAAAACGTTAACGTGGTGCGGGAAGATCCGGAGCGGCGCGGGCTTCTCTTCGCCGGCACCGAGCGCGGCGTTTATCTCTCCTTCGACGACGGCGACCACTGGCAGTCGCTTCGCCTCAACCTCCCCGCGACCTCCGTGCGCGATCTGATCGTGAAGGAGGACGATCTCGTGATCGCGACCCATGGCCGCGGCTTCTGGATCCTGGACAACATCACGGCGTTGCGGCAGCTCCAGCCTAACGACAAGGCAACGCTCCTTTTCCAGCCTCAAACTGCGCTGCGGGTGCGCTGGAATTCCAACACCGACACGCCTCTGCCGCCGGACGAACCGGCGGGCGAAAATCCACCAGAAGGCGCGATGATCGACTATTCGTTAGGCGAAAAGAGCAGCGGAGCGGTCGCGCTCGAGATCAAGGACAGCAACGGCCAGTTGGTGCGTCGTTATGCGAGCAACGATCCGGTGCCGCCGGCAGATCCGCAGTTGAAAATCCCGCGCTACTGGGTGCGCCCGCCGCGGGTTCTCTCGGACAAGCCGGGCTGGCATCGCTTTTACTGGGACATGCACGGCACCCCGCTGCCCGAGACGAAAGCGGAATACCCGATAACTGCCATCTATCGCGAGACCGCGCCGGTAGCGACCGCGCCCTGGGCGTTGCCGGGAAATTATTCGGTCGTCCTCACCGCTGGCGGGAAAAGTTTTACTCAGCCGTTAGTCCTGAAAATGGATCCGCGCTTAAAGGTGACGGATGCCGAACTGACGAAGCAGCTCGAGCTGTCGAAGAGGCTGCAGGATTTGCGCGCGCAGTTGGCGCCGATCGGCAAAAGCTACGAAGCGCTCGTCGGCGAACTGGCGAAAGCGAAGGACCGCGCCGGCGAAAACGAAGCACAGGAGCCGCTCAAAAACCTGCGCACCAAGCTCGAAGAATTTGCCAGCCCGGCCGCGGTGCGGGCGGGCGACTCGCTGGAACTGGATGTCCTGAACAAGGTCGTGAAACTTTTTGGCGATCTGCAGGACGTCGACGCGGGACCCACTGCGCAACAGGAAATCGCCTGCGGAGAATTGCAGCGCGCGGCGCGCACCGTCCTGGAACGCTGGCCGGCGATCGCGCCGGAGGTCCAGGCTTTGAACGCGAAACTTCAGGCGGCCGGAATGGAGCCGATCAAGTTGCCCTAACCATTCGCGTAGGAAGAAACGTAGCGCTGATCCGTGGCCGCGATCGGCTCGGAGATGGCGAAGACTTCCCATTCTCCCGGCAGGTGATGGAGCTGGTGTTTGCCTAACGAACGCAATTCGAAATGCTCGACAATCAGCGCCTCGACCGTTTTGCTCACAACCAGTTCCGCCGTCACTTTTTTCGTCAGCTCCTGCATTTTCCAGGTCACGTTGACCGGGTCGCCGATGACGGTGAACTCCATCCGCTGCGGGGAACCGATGTTCCCGGAAATGACCGGGCCATGATTGAGGGCGATGCCGATGGTGAATTCGGGCAGACCTTGCGCGCGCCACTTTTCATTCAAGCGCACAAGCTCGGTCCGCATGGCCAGAGCGGCGCGGACGGCGGCGACGGCATCGTTGCCCGGGCCGCTGCTCTGGACGTTGCCCCAGACCGCCATGACGGCGTCGCCCATGAATTTGTCGAGCGTGCCGCCATGCCGAAAAACGCACTCGACCATTGCGGTCAGATATTCGTTGAGCTGCTGGACGAGGATGTGCGGGTCGCTGGCCGCACTGACTTTGGAGTAACCGCGGATGTCGGAAAATAAAATCGTGACCCGCTTCGTCACGCCGCCGAGTGCCTGTTCGAAAAGCTTCGGGTTATCGAGCATCTCGCGCACAACGTCGCGCGAGACGTAGCGCTCGAGGGTTTGCCGGACCCGACCCTTCTCGATCCGCTCGAGGGTGAAGTCCGCGGCCAGGCCGAACAGGAGGGTGAGATTGAACTGCAATCCTGGGGCCGCGACCGGGAGAAAAGTCGAGCCGTGGTTGTACACCAAAAGCGCGATCCAGGCCCAGGCGCCGTCGGTCACGACAAGGGTAAGCAGCCGAAGCCAGGGCGAACGAATCGTGACCGAGAGCAGAACAGCCAACGCCCCGGCGGCGAAGGCGACGAGCAGGATCACCCCCGAGGGCAATTCCGCGATGAACTCATGATGGAGCGCGGCGTTGATCGCGTTGAGATGCAGCTCCGGACCGGGCATGGAACCGAACGGCGTCGGGTGTTCGTCGTGCTGCCAATTTCCCTCCGCGCCGATGACGACGATCTTGCCGCGAAAGAATTCGCCGGACCGGTAGTTTTGTTTCCAATAATCCGGGACGAAAATTTCGAAGACCGAGCGGGGCGCAAAACCGACCCGGGACGGCGCGGTAAAGCGGAAGAGATGATCGTCCAGCCCGGCGGGGACGGCGTCGGCGCGGCCCGCTTTGACCAGGACTTGGGCGCCGAAGGAGAGAAATCGCTCCGAATCCGGCTCCGGCAAATTGCCCTGGACCTGCTCGAAGGTGACCCGGTATTGCGCCCGCCTAACGACATCATCTTCGTCCGGCCAGAAGTTGCTGAAAGCGACGCGGTCATCGCTCGGCCTGGTTGCCGGGATGAGGGAATCGGGCGGACGGGTGATGCTCGCGCCGGTGGTGGAGAGACCGCGCTGCGTGGCGGAAGTAAAATTACTCGCGACCACGACGTGGTCCTTGTAACGATCCAGGGCGAGCCGGAAAGGGGCGTCGTTAGGCGTGGAGGTCGGGAAAGTGAGATCGAAGGCGACTACTTTGGCACCGGCATCGACCAGGCGCTGCAGGATGAGAGCGTAGACTTCCCGCGGCCAGGGCCAGGCTTTGCTCATCAATTTCAGGGTCCGCTCTTCCTCCGAATCAGTCGCGGTCAACCCATAGAGTTCTTTCACGTCGGTCGTGGCATCAAGGCTGACCGAGTCGGAATCGATCGCGAGAAAAACGAGATCGGGATTGGCCGGAGTCGTGCGCCCGGCCTGCGCGATCGCGTCGCGGGCCAGGTTACGCAGGTGCAGGAGGAAGAAAGGCCGGGCCCGATCCGCCAGCGCCAGGACGCCGAAGCAAAGCAATGCGATTGCGCTGAAAAGAAAGGGGCGCTTCAGCGACATAAGAAAAGAGAGGAGCGGAAAACGTGCCCCGGTTCGCGCGGCGGCTCGGCCACGATCAGGCGGCCAGTTTTTGTCGCGCCTGCGGAACGATTCGTTCGAGCTCGCGGGCGGCCTGGATGCGCATCTGCGAGCCCGCTTCCACCGTCTGACGGCGAGCCTGGGCGAGCATCGACTCGATCTTGCGATCGTCATGCTCGGGGTCGTGATGAAAGAGGACGAGCTGGCCAACCCCGGCGCGCAGCGCGAGCGCAACGCTCTCCCGCAGGCAACCATGGCCCCAGCCGATGTGGCTCGGGTATTCCGCTTCGTCGTATTGCGAATCGAGAATCAACAGGTCGGACCCGGCGACAAAATAGAGCAACGCCGTTTCCGCTGCACGCGCCGCTGCCGCCGTGTTGGGCGCGCTCGATTCGAGCGCCACACGATACGGTTCGTGATCGGGCAGGTAGGCGACGCTGCGCTGGCCCGCCTCGATCCGGAAACCGGTGCAACCTCCCGGATGATTCAGCGCGATCGTATGCACGTTAAAGCGACCAAGGTTCATGACCGGCGCGTCGAATTCATCGATCGCGCAGATCCCGGCGAGACTTTGCAGCGAAACCGGGAACTGGATCGGATCCATCTGGCTGCTGAGGGCGGCGCGTAGCTTGGCGCGCGTCCCGGGAGCGCCGAGGATTCTGATTTGATTGCCCCGGCCATAGGCGGGGCGAAAGAAGGGCAGTCCCTGGATGTGATCCCAATGGGTGTGAGAAATCAGCACCGTGGCGGCGATCGGTGCCGCCGGGATCTCGCGCGCAAGAGCGAGCCCGAGATGCCTGATTCCACTGCCAGCGTCGAGGATGAGTCGCTCATTCCCGAGGCGCAGCTCGACGCACGAAGTGTTACCGCCATAGCCGACCGTGTCAGGGCCGGGCGACGGAATGGAGCCGCGCACGCCCCAGAAGCGGACGGTTAACGCGGCATTGGAAAGATGCTCAGACTCCATGGCGGAAGCAGAAGAGCGCGAGGAAGTTGCTCGTTAGGCGCATTCCCGGTCTGAAGCAGCCGCCGTGCCTCTGTCGCGCCGGCGTCCGCCGAACAATCCCCGTGCACCGTTTGCATGCTCGGTCGACCAACCTTGGGAGAGGCACAAACCCTGCTAAACCGAACTCAGTTTCCCAATGAAAAGCCATCTCCTGATCGGGCTCTCGCTCGTCTTCTTCGCCCCGGCGCTCAACGCGCAAGAGGCGGCCTCTGCCTCGGCCATCGAGCAGTCGCGACTCTTTGAAACAACGCCCGCCGCGCCCATCCCGGCGGTCGATGCCGACGGCAACGTGATCGCCGACACGAGCAATAGCGAGGACGATAGTTTCGGCGCGCAGATGATCCTGAAAGAGCAGGAACGGGTGCGACCTTTCACCCTGAGCGGCGGCGCGGCCTTTTATTACACAAACAACGTCGCCCTCACCCGGCGTGATACGCGCGAAGACGTCTTCGCCGTCTTGAGCGCAGCGGGCAGCTGGAACAAAAAGGTTTCCCAGGAGATTCAGGCATCGGTCGGGCTCCAGGCGGCGACTTTTCGCTATAACGATTCGTCGCAACTCAACTTCACTAATCTGGGCGCCGGCCTCGGACTTTCCTGGACGCCGCCGCGCTGGAATGGCGTCGGTTTCTTTGGCCAATACGATTTCACCGAGTTAATCGATCGAAACGGGCACGAAATCCTGCGCGACCATCAATTTTCGGGTGGCGGGCAAAAGGTCTTCGCGCTCGGGCGCGCGCACGCTGTAGTCGTGGGCGTTTTGGGGTCGGTCGGTATTTCGCAGCCGTCCGCGGCCCAGCGGGATCAGATCGGGGGTTTCGCCGGATATCACCTGCGCCTCACGCGCGCACTCGAGACGGACCTGACCTATCGCCTCGCCTACCAGGTCTATAACGGGAGCAGCCGGCAAGATTTCAACCAGGTCTTTTCGGCAACCCTGCGATATCACCTCGCGGAATGGGCGGAGGCGAGTGCGTTCTTTTCCTACGGAGGCAATCGTTCCAATACCGCAGCCTTCGATTACGACGTCATCTCCAGCGGAGGCGGCGTCGGTTTCACGACCCGTTTCTGAAAACCCGACCCTTCCCCCGGGCGCAACGAGGAATGCCAAGCGCGGGTATGGTTGCTGCTGAATGAGAGGAGACCGCTTATTACCATGCGTACCCTCATTACTCTTTGTCTGCTCATCCCCTCCTTGCCGGCGGGTTTGGGCGCCGCGCCTCTCACGCAGGCCAGAATCACGAAAATCATCAACGTCGTGGAGGTCGTCGAACCGGCGAAAGGCGCTCACCCGGCCGCGCTGAGCGAAGTCATTAAGGACGAGGTCGGTCTTCGCACGGGCAGCAAGTCGCGTTCGGAGCTGATGTTTGAAGACCAGACGCTGACCCGCATCGGGCCCGAAACTTATTTCAGCTTCAAAGCCGGGACGCGCGATCTCACCCTGAAGCAGGGCACGCTATTGCTCCAGGTGCCGAAAGGACTCGGCGGCGCACAAATTCGCACCGCAGCCGTCACCGCCGCCATCACCGGCACCACCATCATGATGGAATACGTGCCCGGGAAGCATCTCAAGGTGCTCGTCCTGGAAGGCAGTCTGCGCCTCTCACGCAATGGCGTCTTTGGCGATTCGCTCCTCCTCACGCCCGGCAAGATGGTCATCATGCCACCAAACGCGAAGCGCATCCCGGATCCCGTCTCGGTCGATCTGGCGCACGTCGTTAAAACCTCTTCGTTAGTCAACCTGCCGGGCAAAAAAGGTGCCGCACGGTTACCGAGCCTTGCCCTCATCGACCAGGAAATCGATCGCCAAAGCCACGACAAAACGAAGAAAGAACTGGTCGATACCAACCTCGTCATTCTCGGTCACGGGACCAACGTCATGTTCGGAAGTGATGATGTGATCGGCTCATTGGACGCAAAACGAAATGCGGACGGCACTCTCCTCGCCATGGGACCAAAGCAAACGCCTACGCCTTTCCCGACGGCAACGCCGGATCCAACAGCCACGCCATTTCCAACGGCCACGCCGGTTCCAACAGCCACGCCGATTCCGACTGCGACTCCGCCCATCACGCCAACACCCAGCCCCAGCGTCTCGCCCACGCCGGTTATCACTCCCACCCCAGCGCCGTCTCCCAGCGCGACTTCCACTCCAACCGCCACAGTCACACCCACACCTACCGTCACAGTGACTCCTACGCCGACCGTCACTGTGACTCCCACACCGACGGCCACAGTGACTCCGACTCCCAGTGCTACGGCCACCGTAACTCCGACGCCGACCGTCACCGTGACTCCTACGCCGACCGCCACGGTGACTCCGACTCCTAGTGCCACGGCCACTGTAACTCCCACGCCGGCGGCATCCACCACCCCGTTGCCGACGCCTAACTTGTCCGCCACCGCCGCGCCCTCACCCGTTTCGACCCTGGACCCGCCACCGCCGTTAAATATCGCGGTCATTCTTGATTCCAGTAAGACGATCGAAACCAACAAGCCGAAAATCAAAGGCGGCGTTAATCTGCTTGGCTCCTTCTACAAAGGCGCTGCGGTCGATGGCCCGGCCTCCTGGTTCATTTTCGGCAACAGCACTGACTACGACGCCCAGCGCGGCTTCGATAGCCGCTTTGGGATTAATTACGACCAGGCTCTGCCGAGCGGCGGCATTGCCGTCATTCGGTCTTTTTACATCGACTTCGCCGGCGCGCCCAAGCTTCAGCTCAACGGGCCGATCGACATTGCCTTGTCCGGTTTCACCGGCATCGGCGCTAACTATGGTCCTTTTTCGATGGACTTAAGCTCGTTAGGCTCGCTCAGTCTTTTGACGAACAACGGCCCGATCACGCTCAGCGCCGCCACCTTCACCGCCACCGGCTCCACCTTTAAGTTCCTTCAGTTCTATCAGCGCGGCACAAGTGCGTTGACCTTCAATGGCAACGTCAGCGCGCCGAACGCTTCCTTCTACATCGATTCCGATGGAACTCTCAGCCTTGGCGGAACCGGCAGCGTGACCGTCAACCGGGCCGCTTTCAATTCCAACGGAGCGATCAACCTCAGCGGAACGCTCAGCGCCAATTTCCTGCAGCTCAGTTCGCAGACGTCGATCAGTATCAGCGGCTCGGTCGCGTCGCCGAATATCCTTTATGCCTACGCGCCGTCCTTCAGCACGACGAAGTCACTCAATGTCCTCGGCGGCGATCTCCAGATCGGCCCGGGCGGAATCAGCGCGGCGGGGCTCGACCTGACCGGCTTCGATAACATCATCACCAGCGGCGACTTCGCTGCGCAAAACGTCACCGTGATCAATCAGTTCTCGGTCGGCGGCGATTTTCTCGCGGGCTCGAGCCCGTTCACGATCTCGGCTTTCGGAATCGATTTGCCTAACGGATTATCGGCCGTCGGCGCAGCCGGTCTGGCCGGTGGCACCGCGACGCTCAACGCGTCGAACATCGTCGTCGATAATACTGCCGGCGCGATTAACGGCATCGATCTCAGCGGCGGCGACAATGGATCGGGCGCGGGAGGCAACGGCGGTACGCTCAACCTTGGAACCACCGCCACACCCATCCCGGGCGACGTCACCATCAATGTCCCGATCACCGCCACAACCGGCTCGAACGTCGCCGGCACGGGCGGAAATGGCGGCACCGTAAACGTGACGAGCAACGGAACCGTCGCGGTCAACTCGACAATCACGGTTTCGGACAGCGTCGCGCCCCGCGCCAGCAGCAAGGGCGGCAACATTAACCTAACGAGCAAAAAGACGACTGGCACCGCGATCTCCGTCAGCAGCAGCGGTCAGCTTCTCGCCCTCCTGAATGGACTTGCCCCGGGTCCCGGCGGCTCGATCAAACTCACTTCCTCCGGCGGCGCGATCAACGTCAACGGCACCGCCAAAGCGGACCGCGGCACAGTCGAAATGACGAACAACGGCGCGAGCGGCGTGGTCGCGTTGAACAACGCCACCTTGCACGGCGACACGGTCAAGGCCGGCGCGCTCGGGAACAACGGCACCCTGAACGTGGGCGGCGGCTCGATCGACGCCGCGACGACGATCAAGCTCTACGCCGGTGGAAGTAACGGCCAGGTCAACTTCACCGATAACGTCACTCTGAGCGGGAACAGTCTCAAGATTATCGCCGCCGACACCGTCACCATCTTCAACGGCAAAGTCGTGACCGTGCTCGGCTCCAGCCCGGCGAATGTCTTCACCAACGTCCCGAATTATGCGGGCTTCGGCGGCAACGGCAGCACCACCGGCACCTTCGGCGGGACTGGCGCCATCACTCAGCCTTTGAACGTCGCGCCGGGCTACTAACTCCATGGACGAACTTCCAATCGGCCGCGAAAAAACAGTCTCGCCGCCGGTCGTGCCCGCCGCCGCCAGCGAACTGAACAACCTGCTCCAAATCGTTTCCGGCACGGTCGCGTTGCTCGAAAATATCTGGGAAGGCACACCGGCAGCGGAAAAGTATTTCGACATGCTCCGGGTGAGCGTGGATCGCGCCGCGCAGGTGACTTCCGAACTCGTTAGGCACGTCGGCGGGACCGACCAAAAAATTCTTCTTCATCCGGCCCTGCGCACGCCCGGCCGGCCGCGCGCCCGGCGGGAGCGTGCTCCGGAAAAGACGCGCTGCGTCCTGGTAGTCGACGACGAGCCAATGGCCCTCGTTCTGTCCAAACACGTCCTGACCCAGGCTGGCTTCGCAGTCGACACCGCGCAATCCGGTTTTGAAGCGCTCGACATTTTTGGCAAAAATCCCGGGCGCTTCTCCGCTGTCCTGCTCGACCTCACCATGCCGTTGATGGATGGCGAGGAAACATTCAATCGGCTCCGCGCAAGGGACCCGAAAGTCACCGTCCTGCTCAATACCGGCTTTATCGAGAAGCATCAGCTTGATCGCATGATGGCGGCCGGGCTCGCCGGCTTTCTGCGCCGGCCTTACCGGCCAAACGAAGTGATCGAGCAGCTCGAGTCGGTCCTTGCCAACGCTCTGCCAGAAGTGGCCGGCATCGTGCCGCCGGCCTCGATCAAGCCGGTCCTGCTTCCGACCTTATGACCGCGCGCACTCTTCAGTCCTTCGGCGGGTTGGCCAACAATCGACTCTTTGCGGGCATCGAGGCCGAGCTGCTCGAGGAGATCGCGCCAAAAGTGAGGGTCGTTCAGCTCGAGCCGGACGAAATTATTTTCCGCGAAGGCGACCCGGGCGATCTGCTCTATCTCGTTGGTGAAGGGTCGGTAAAAATTTCAAAGTCCGGCCGCGGCGGCGAACAGGAGACGCTCGGTTTCATTCAACCGGGAAATTTCTTCGGCGAAATGGCGCTGCTCGACGGCGAGCCGCGTTCGGCGATGGCAACCTCGGTCGGCAGCACTCTGCTCGGCACGGTTAACGAATCCACCTTTCAGCATATCCTCGAGCTCGCGCCCAGCCGCCTGCACATGAATTTCCTCCGCTCGGTCACGGAGCGTCTGCGCAGCGTGAACTCGCATTTCATCACCGAGGTCATGCGGAGCGAGCGGCTCAGCCTTGTCGGGGCGATGGCGAATAGCATCATCCACGATCTCAAGAATCCGATCTGCATCATCCGCGGCTGCTGCGACTTGATCGCGAGCGACACGAAAGACCCGCGCCAATTGCAGCTGACCAAGATGATGGATAACGCGGTCGACGGCATGCTCGCAATGACCCAGGAGCTGCTCGATTACGCCCGCGGCAACGCCGCCCTGCAATGCGAGACCGTCTCGATGTGGCGCCTGCTCGACGAGCTCAACACCCAGTCGCTTTGCCTTTTGCCCGGAAGAAATATCCAGTTCGTGAGAGACCTCCGCTACGAAGGCAACCTCATGGTCGATTTCCCGCGCTTCCTCCGCGTCCTTTGCAACCTGATCAAGAACGCGCGCGAAGCGATGCCTAACGGCGGCATCATCACCCTGACGAGCGAGCTGGTGGAAAACCAGGTCGTCCTTGGAATTTTCGACACCGGCATCGGCATCCCGGCGGAAATCATCGGCAAACTTTTCGAGCCCTTCGTCACCCACGGCAAATCGCACGGCACTGGTCTCGGCATGGCCATCGCCAAATCGGTCGTGACCGCGCACCAGGGGACCATCGCGGTCAGCAGCGTGCCGGGGAACGGCACGACGGTCGAGATTCGCCTCCCGGCGCCGACCGAGGCCTGACGCGACTTGCCAAAGTCCCGGCGGCGCGTGGACGTTGCCCGCGGTGCGGGAACTGACTGATTATCTTCGCAGCGCGCGGCGCATCCTTCTCTTCACCGGCGCCGGCATTTCCACCGGCAGCGGGATCCCCGATTTCCGCGGGCCGCAAGGCGTCTGGACGCGACGCCAGCCGGTTTATTATCAGGATTTCATGAGCTCGGAGGCGGCTCGGATCGAGCATTGGGATTACAAACTAGAAGCCTGGGAATCGTTCCGGAACGCCCAGCCTAACGAGGTCCATCACGCCGTCGTCCGACTGGAGAAAGCCGGCAAAGTCTGTCTCGTGGTGACGCAGAATATCGACGGCCTGCACAGCCTCGCGGGGACAAGCGCGGAGCGCCTGGTTGAGCTGCACGGCACCAATTCGCTCATCGAATGCCAGAGCTGCCAGCGCCGGAGCGATCCGGAGCCGCACTTCGATTTCTTCAGGGCGCAGCGCACCCCGCCGCTTTGCGAATGCGGCGGATTCCTGAAGCCGGCCACGATCAGCTTCGGTCAAAGCCTCGATGCACATGAACTGGAACGCGCCCGCCAAGGCGCGCTCGAAGCAGACCTCGTCGTCGCTCTCGGATCCACGCTTTCGGTTTATCCGGCGGCGGCCTTTCCGCTCCTGGCCGCGCAGCGCGGCGTGCCCTACGTGATCATCAACCGCGGCGCGACGGAACATGACGGTGAGTCTTCGGTTTCGCTGCGGATCGAGGGCGAGGTGAACGAAATTTTTCCGGCAGCGGTGAAGTCCGCGCTAACTTGAGAGCAATGCGACGACTCTCTTTCTTCCTCTGTCTTCTCTTTTCGTTAGGCACTCTTTCCCTCGTCCACGGTGCGGAACGGGAATTTCGCGGCGCCTGGGTCGCGACGGTCTACAATCTGGATTGGCCTTCGAAACCGGGTCTCCCCGCCGCGACGCAGAAGGCACAACTGCGCGCACTGCTCGATCGCGCGGCGGCTTTGAAACTGAATGCAATTCTTCTCCAGGTCCGCCCGGCGAGTGACGCGCTTTACGCCTCGAAGAAAGAGCCGTGGTCAAAATTTCTCAGCGGCCGCGCCGGGGTGTCGCCTGGCTACGACCCGCTCGATTTCGCGATTAGCGAAGCGCACGCGCGCGGCCTCGAACTGCACGCCTGGGTCAATCCTTTTCGCGCCGCCGTGAGCGCGGATGAAAAACTGCCGCCGAACCACGTCGCGAAGGCCCATGCGGAATGGGTGCGGCGTTTCGGGAAACAGCTTTGGATCGATCCGGGCGAACCGGCCGCGCGCGCTTATGTGATTGACGTCATCACCGACATCGCGCGGCGTTACGACGTCGATGGCATCCATCTCGACGATTACTTTTATCCCTATCCGCTAAAGACGGGCGAGGCGTCCTTTCCGGACGACGCGAGCTGGCAGCGTTACGGCGCGAAGAGCGGGCTGAGCCGGGCCGATTGGAGGCGGGAAAACATCAACGACTTCGTGCGTTCCCTTTATCGCTCGGTCAAGTCGAGCAAACCGCGGGTGCGGGTTGGGATCAGTCCGTTTGGAATCTGGCGCCCCGGGGTGCCGCCGACGATCGAGGCGCAACTCGACGCCTATGGACAGCTTTTCGCCGACTCGCGCAAATGGCTCGCCGAAGGCCGGGTCGATTATCTCGCGCCGCAACTTTACTGGAGCATCGAACCGGCCAAGCAAAGCTTCCCGGTCCTGCTCGATTGGTGGCGCGCGCAAAGCAACGGCAAACCGGTCTGGCCCGGGATCGCGACGGAACGGATAGGATCGAAACGGCCGGCACGCGAGATCGTCGAACAGATTGCGCTCACCCGCCGCGGCACGTCGTCACCCGGCCACATTCACTGGAGCATGAAAGCGCTTCTGCAAAACCAGGGCGGGATCGACAATCTCCTGCAGGCCGGGCCGTACGCGGAAAAGGCTGACATCCCGCCTCGTTAGGCGCCTAACGAATTATTTCCCCTTCCACCCGCAGGACACAGGTTGATCTGCATGATGCGTTACTCCGAGCCATTCTGCCTAACGAGCAGGTTCCCGCTGCCCTGGAATTGTTCGTGCGAACGGATCAAATCTTCGAAGGCATTTTGCTCTTCCGGCGTGATTTCAGCCGGAAACTTGGCCTGCGAACGACTCCAGCGGCCGAGCCAGGCCTGGTCGAGCAGCTGGTGAGGATGCGCCGCGGCGACGGCGGCGGGCGTGAGCGCAATCGAGGTCTCTTCTTTCACCCCGGCGCTGCGTCCTTTCGCGACAAAGAATCCGGCCGCGAGCAGCGCCGCCCGCGCCGCGGTCGAGTGGGTGTAGGTGAAAAGCTCGACCGCCCGTCCGGCGCAGGCCGCGAAAAGCCGGCGAAACATTTCCAGCGTCCATTGCTCGCGATGAGTCCGGCTCGAAAACATGTCGTAAAAAATGAGATCGGGCGGAAGCGGCGCGGGCATGACCGTTTCGAGAAAATCTCCCCTAACGAGCTGCCAATTGAGACCGGGATGTTGTTTCGATTGCCAGGCGCTTCGTTCCAAAATGCCGATTGGACCGCCATGGCGCAGATAGGGGAACTTGTCGTCATGCCGCAGGGCGAGAGTGAGCGAATCGAGATCGTTTTCGAAACTGATGAGGCGCAACGGGCGGACGGGACTGAGCCTGGCCTGCGCTTCGTAACATTGAATCGCCGCCATCGCGTTGGCCGCCGCGCCGAGGCCGACATCCCATATGACGAGCGGCTCGTCGGAGGCGCTGAGACGCGTGGCCAAATGCGACTGCTCGACGTAAAGGCTGTGCGCTTCCTCCATCGGCGGGGTGCGCATGTGCATGATCTCACCCGAGGAAACCTGCCGGACGCTGGCGAAACCTTCCTGTGCAATGTGGACCTCGTAGTTGCCTAACGACATCGATTTGCGGCGGGCCGGCTTGGGACGAAGGGCGGGAAATTCGCGATCCGACTCCTGCAAAAGCTCGCGCTTCTCGCGGTAAAACTCGGTGAAGCATCCGGCCAGAATGCTGGCCCGGATGTCGCGCATGAGCTGGTGATAGAAATGGATGTTATGTTTGCCTAACAATTGCCAGCCGAGAGTCTCGCTCGCTTTCGTGAGGTGATGGAGGTAGGCGCGCGAATAGCGGGCGCAGGTCGGGCAAGGGCATTCCGGATCGAGTTTGTCGTTGGAAAATTTGTAAACCCCGCGCCGCATCTGGAGAAAACCGCGCGAAGTGAAGACGGCGCCGCGCTGCGCCAGTTGCGTCGGCATGATGCAATCGAACATGTCGACTCCGCGATGGACGGCCTCGAGGATGTCGAGCGGCGTCCCGACGCCCATGAGGTAGCGCGGCCTGTCGTTAGGCAAAAGCTGGGCGGTGAATTCGCAGATGTCTTCCCGCTCGCTCCGGCCTTCGCCGACCGCCAGCCCGCCGATGGCGAAACCGTCGAAAGGCATTTCGCCCAGCGCGGCCGCGCTCTCCCGCCGCAACTCGGGGAAAAGCGCGCCCTGCACGATGCCAAACATCGATTGCGTCGAATCGCCTCGTGCCGTCAGACTGCGCGCCGCCCAGCGATGCGTTATCTCCATCGCGGCGCGCGCGCTTGCTGCGTCGGCGGTCGAAGCGATGCATTGATCGAGCGCCATCATGATGTCGCTCCCGATCGCGATCTGCGTTTCGATGCTTACTTCCGGGCTGAGCAGAATCGTCCGACCGTCGAGGTAACTTTGGAAACGCGCGCCCTCTTCGCTCATCGCGCGAGAGTGTGGAAGAGAGAAAATTTGGAAGCCGCCGGAGTCGGTCAGGACGGAGCGATCCCAGCTCATAAAACCATGAATGCCGCCGGTGCGGCGAAACACTTCCGGACCCGGCCGGAGCAGAAGATGATAGGTATTCGCGAGCAGGATCTGCGTGCCGGCTTCCTCCAACGTGCGCGGGAGCTGCGCCTTGACCGTCGCCTTCGTCCCGACCGGCATGAAGAGCGGCGTCCGCACTGCGTTATGCAAAGTCTGAAAGGTGGCGGCTCGGGCGCGCGAGCCGGCGGCCTCGGCTTCGAGGCGGAAATTGAGGCGCGAAGGAGTCATCTGTCGGCTTTTCTCCGAAGGAGGCGCTACGGTTTCTCTTTCGTCAGCCGCTTCCGAATCTCTTCCAGCTCCTCGCGATGTGCTGCGTCGGGTTGCGGGTAGGACATCTTCAAATCTTTCAGCGCACCGACGATGGCATCGGCAATAAGGAGGCGGGCGTTCTTTTTGTCGTCGGCCGGAATGGCAAACCACGGCGCAGCCTCGGTGCTGGTGACGCGCAGACAGGCTTCGTAGGCGGCCATGTATTCGTTCCAGAGCTCGCGCTCCGCGAGGTCGCCCACGCTGAATTTCCAGTTCTTATCCGGCTCCTCCAGCCGGTCGAGGAAACGTTGGCGCTGCTCTTCTTTGGAGACGTGCAGAAAAAATTTCAGGATGCGCGTTCCGCTGCGCGAGAGATGACTCTCGAGGTCGTTAATCGAACGATAACGGTCTTCCCAGAGCGACTTTTTATCGATCGCCTCGGACGGGAGCGACTCGGCGCGCAGGATCTCGGGATGAACACGGACGATCAGCACTTCCTCGTAATAGGACCGGTTGAAAATTCCGATCCTACCCCGTTGCGGAAGGCGGCGCGTGGTCCGCCAAAGGAAGTCGTGGTCGAGCTCTTCCGCGCTCGGTTGTTTGAAGCTGTAAACCTCGCAGCCCTGCGGATTGACGCCCGACATGACGTGCTTGATCGCGCTGTCTTTGCCGGCCGCATCCATCGCCTGGAAAATGAGGAGGAGGGCGTAGCGATCATGGGCATAAAGCAGGCTCTGTAGCTCGCTCATTTCGTCGACCTGGGAGGCGAGCATCTTGCGATACTGCGACTTAGATTTGTAGAGGGGGTCGATCGCGGTCGGCGCTTTGCGCAAACTCCAGGCGTGGCCCGGTTTTACACGGAATTTCTCAGCATTCACTTTCACGGTTGGCAAGCTACCCAGAAAGGGCCGCCCGGCACCTCGCCACCTGCCGGGAACGGCTGGGGCGAAAGTTCTTCCGACGGCACTTGAGGTGCTTCGCTAAAGCGGATGCCGGCGAAATTGAGCCCGAGTCAGTTCCTCGAAAGATCTCCGGCGGGCGCCGAATGAGGGACGATTTTTCCACCAAGCAACGGGCGAAACAGGTCGAAGACCTGCTCCCGGCCGCCGCGAGTGAGATGAATAATCTGCCCCAGATCATCTCCGGCACGGTCAAGCTGCTCGAGAAAATCTGGGAGGGCGACGGGCGCGCGCGGAAATATTTCGAGATGCTGCACATGAGCACAGATCGCGCGACAGAGGTGATGAACCGCCTGGTCGAACAAGCCGGCGGGAGCGAGCGCAAAATCCTGCTCCACCCGGCCTTTGCCAATCCGGTCCGGCCGACGGCGGGGTTCGTCCACGGGAAATCGCGCTGCATCCTGGTAGTCGACGATGAGCCCATGGCCCTCGTTCTTTCCAAGCAGGTGCTGACCCAGGCTGGGTTTGAGGTCGTGACCGCCCAGTCGGGACTGGAATGCCTGGAGCTTTACCGGACGCGCCCCGGACGATTCAGTCTCGTCCTGCTCGACCTGACCATGCCGCTGATGGATGGAGAAGATACTTTCCGTCGCCTGCGCGAGATCGACCCGAAGGCGGTGGTGGTTTTGAATACCGGCTTTATCGAGGAAGAGCGACTGGCGCAGATGATGGAGGCGGGCCTGGCGGGGTTCGTGCGCCGGCCTTATCAGCCGCTGGAAGTGATCTCGCAAATCCGCTCGATCCTCGCGACAGCGGCCAACTCCGGTCAGGGCGGGCCCGGCTTATCGCCTCTTATTCCCTTCTAGAAGCGCGACGTTGAACCGGTCCGCGCTCCGCCAGCGCCCCGGAGTGATTTGCGAATTGCCGTTTGCGCTCTAAAGATTCGTAGCGCGGCCTCGGCAGAACGCCGAGGGCATCGACATACCCCGTGGTGTAACGGTAACACAGCGCCCTTTGGAGGCGTTATTCATGGTTCGAATCCATGCGGGGTAGGGCGAGGAACGCTTTGAATCCAGGAAAACACAGCCCCGAAACCTTTCGGGGTTATTCATGGTTCGAATCCATGCGGGGTAGGCGCTTGAGGTTTCCGGGAAAGCTCCACAAATGATCAGCGGATGAGTTATCGCTTGAAAAAAGATGAGTCGCTCGCGCCGGGTCTCCGCCGGATCGCGCGCGAGCAATTGGAGAAGGCACTCTGCGAAATCAGGGGCCTGTCTCCCCAGGACGAAGGCGCCGCCGTTCACGTCACGCGCAAACACATCAAGCGGACGCGCGCTCTTCTTCGTCTCGTCAGGCGCGAGCTTGGGCCGGAGATTTTCAAGGGTGAAAACCAGCGCCTGCGCGACGTCGCCCGCGATTTCTCCGGCTCGCGCGACGCACGAGTGCAGCTCCAGGTCTTGGAAAAATTGCGCGAAAGCGCGGAACAGGAAAAGAGCGCTTTTCCGCAGACGAATGCCGCGCTTGAAACGGAAATCGCGGACCTGGCGGAGACCTTTGGCAACCAGCGGAAAGAGGCCGCGACAGTCCTGCAACAAATCTGCGACCGCCTTGAAGGCTGGCCTCTGGAACATCTCGAAGCGAGCGATCTTTGTGCGGCCGTGAAACGCAGCTACCGCCGTGGCCGCAAGTCTTTCCGGTGCGCGGGAGGAGATCCGACCGCAGAAAATTTCCACACCTGGCGCAAACGGGTCAAAGATCTCTGCTACCAGGCGCAGATCGTCCAGAAGCTGAACGAGACGGTTCTCTGCGAAATTGCAGAAGGCGCGAAGAGTCTCGGCCGCCAACTGGGCGAGCTGCACGACCTCGCTTTTTTCCGGCAACGGCTGGAAGAGGGCGCGGAATCTCCTGAGGACGAACGCGCCTTCCTCCTCGGCCTGATCTGCGCGCGGGAACGTGAACTGGAGCGAATCGCGCTCGATCTCGGCGCGCGATTTTACGCCGAAAAGCCGGGCGCATTTGGCCGCCGCCTGCTCCGTTACGCCCGGCAATGGCCCGCCCGTCCGGGCCCGGCCTAACGAGAAGCTTTGCTCCCCATCAACTCCCGCAGATCGCCGACGGTGGCGTCGATTTTCTTCAAGTCGCGCCGCCGTCCCTTGAGCGGTTTGGCGTCGATCTTGCGCACCAGAGTGATCATGTCGCCGAGGTCGCGGATGCGCGCCCTCGGCAGGTCGGATTCGCTCGCCCGCTCACTCGCCCAGGCCGTCACTTCGTCCAGCTCCGCCTCCAGCCGGCTGAGGTAGGCACGACCGGTCTGGCGTAAAAGGCGGCGCAGACTAACGAGATCGGTAAGTAATGATCTTGCGGGCGAGACTTCCTCTGCGGTCTTTGTCGCCTGGCGCGCATTCCGGTTCTTTTTCATGAAAATCACTGCCCGCCGATCCGACCCGGCGCGGCAAGCGCAGGATCGGCGGAGTCGGTTCCACCGCGGCGATCTGCAGATTATTGAGTAACTCGATCTGGCCGTTCTCATGTTCCACCAGGGCGGAACAGTTTTCGACCCAATCGCCGCAGTTGTAATACGTAGTGGCGCCGATCGGGCGGACGATCGGGCTGTGGATGTGCCCGCAAAGGACGCCGTCGACATGGTAACGGGTGGCATAACGAACGATCGCGTCCTCGTAAGCGCCGATGAAACTGACCGCATCCTTGACCCGTTGTTTGACCGCTTTACTGAGCGACCAGTAACCAAAACCAAAAATCCGCCGGACGGCGTTCACGAGCGGATTGAGCGCGAGCAGTAACTGGTAGCCAAGATCGCCCAGGAGCGCGAGCCACTTGATATTTTGCACCACGGTGTCGAGCTCGTGGCCGTGAAGAATGAAAATGCGGCGTCCGTCAGCCGTGATATGGAGAGCATGTTTTTGGATCGTGATCGCGCCGTAATGGCCGAGATGACTGGCGAGGAACTCGTCGTGGT
Organism: Chthoniobacterales bacterium; assembly: GCA_038198605.1. GTDB lineage: Bacteria > Verrucomicrobiota > Verrucomicrobiia > Chthoniobacterales > UBA10450 > Palsa-1392. The sequence continues at coordinate 20,392 of JBBPZS010000101.1, forward strand.
TTCCCGGGATGTAAATCACCTTCGTCCCTTTGCGCGCTTTGCGCAGAATCTTCTGGACGACATCGTTATGCTCCTGCGGCCAGTAGATTCCACGCCGGAGCGACCAGATATCGATCAGGTCGCCGACGACATAAAGAGTCTCGAATTCGTTCGCCTTTAGAAACGCGAGCAGGGCGGCGGCATTGCTGCCGCGGGTGCCGAGATGAACGTCGGAAATCCAAGCGGCACGATAGCGATTCGTGCGATTGATCACCACGCCTTCCCTTAACGAACCAAAGCAACGCGGGCAAAGACTCAATTGTTACGTTTGCGCGACGATGGTCGGGGAAAATATCGGCCATTTTCCTGCTTGACGTTTCCCGAGCAGGCAATAAAACCGACATCATGCTTAAACCATTCCACAACCTGCTTCTTGCCTCCTGCCTTCTGGTAGGTTGCGCTGCGCCCCCGCAAGCCACCAAGCCCCAAGCTGCGGGCGGCGTTACTAACAACGTTGACACCGCCGTCGCCGCCAACGACGACGACGATTATGAAACCGTCTTCGTGCCTCCGCCCGTAGGCAGTTTACTGGGAGGTGGTTCCGTCCGGGTCGCAAAGCGAAAAATCAGCGGAAGCGATGAGCGAGCTTTGCTGGGTAATATTCGCCGCCTCGACGCTGCCGCCAGCACGAGCGGCGAACGCCCCTACGCCGTCAACTCGATTTCTCGCGCGACGGGTGTGAGCGCAAGCGAGCTGCAGGCCCAGCAGGATCTTCTGCGCGTGCGCTTCGGAGAACTCTGCGCCATCAATGCCATCGCCCGCGGCAATCGCACCAAGGCGCAGGAAGTCTCGAACGCGCGGCGCAAGGGCCAGACTTGGGCGGATCTGGCACGCGTCCACGGCGTGCGCCTCGCGGCGGTGGTGCAAACTCTGCAAAACGCGAATGACATGACGATCGCCTCCTACTCCAATGCGGTGGACCGTGCGAAGGGCGGCCAGCGCAAGCTGCAGGAGGTGGGGGTCCATCAGCAGGCTATTCCACAGAATTAATTCGTTTCCAGGATCGATTTACCCCTGGCAGCGGACTCGGCCTCCGCTCGTGCTTGATCCCCCTCAGGGCGGCGAGACAAGTGGAGATGTCGTCGGAATCAAGATCGGTGATGGTGTCGGCGATCCGGATGGGGTCTCGCTGGGGGTCGGGAAAGCGAAGGTCGGCGCCACCAGCGGTGTTGGTGAAACGGTTGCGCTTTCGCTAGGCAAAGGACTCGAGCCCGGGCTGGCGGAAGGCGAGGGCGTGGGAGTCGGCGACGGGGTAGGCGTCGGGGTCGGGATGAGGTTCTCCCAGCGATGCAACGGCACGCTCGCGCCGCCCATTTCCTCGACCAGCTTCTCGCAGCGGGCCCGGATTTTTTCCAAGTCGGGCGGGCCGAACGGCTTCTCGGCGGTACCGGGAAAGATCAGATAAGTCACCTTCAGGTCGCTTACCGGGCGGTTGTAGGGGGTGGCGGCGGCGTTGATTTGTTTGGCGATCCGGAGCGAGGCTTCACCCACCTTGTCGTTAGGGCCGACGTCGCCCACGAGTGCCGGATAAATCTGATTCCCGAAAATCACGACCGCGTAGTCACCCACCCGCCCGGCATCTTTCGCACGCGCGAAAATTCCCGGGAGCACGATGTAGGGATCGGTCTCCGCGATCAGGTAACTGAAACGCTTGAGCGAATCGATCTCGGTTTTCATCCGTTGAATCCCGATCCGGAGATCGCGGTTGCGCTCCGAGGCCAGCCCTTTCTGCGCGAACTCGGTTTCGTAACGGCGCAGCGTGGCCTCGGCCAGGGGAAGAAACATGTTCGGCTGGGTGGTGGTCTTCGCCCAGTGATAGCTGGTGAACGGTTTGAAATTCGTCGAGCCGCCATTCGTCACCGGCATGCGGTCGGCATCGGAGCCGTCCGCATCCACGTCCATCTCGGCCTGGAGAAGAATGGCCTGCCGCTTCGTCCCGGGATGGCGCAATTGCAGGACAGTCTGGCAATCGTAAAAATTGTGACGGGAAAGGAGCTGATCCAGCCTAACGAGGTTCTGCCGAAGAGTCTGGACCTTCAGCTCGTAGAGCTGCGGGAAAAGCGGCGAGACCGGCTCGGGCCCGATCGATTCCGCCAGCTTGGGAAGCAATTTTGGAAGTTCGGGCGTGACCTGGGCGAGTTCCTCGAGCGTTCGGTTCGGCGCCGGGACGCGCACCTTCAGCTTCAGATCGAGCACATAGCTCTGGGGATCCATCCGCTCAACCGAGGCGGCACCGCCCGGGGTCGGCTCGACTTCCGCGTGGACGGTAATGCCGCTCCACAATTTCGCGGTGTCGAGTTTCCCGCCGATCACCGGCGGCCGGGTCGGGGTCGGGACGGGAGTCGGCGTGGCCGGGATCGGCGCCTGCACAATCTGCGGCGCGAGGCGCTGCATCGTGAGGCGCAATCGTTCCAGCGAGATCCAGCGCAGCACGATCGCGCCGAAGAGGCCGAGGAACAAAATCAGCGCGACCCAGCGCAGAGTCCTCAGGCGAAACTTGCGCACGCGAAGCCGCTATTTGCGGATCCAGGCGGCGACGGCAAAGACGACGCCGAGGATACTGAGAAGCGACATCATGCCGGCCGGCATCATCTTCCCGGTCCGGAAGAACGCGGGCAGAAACTGGGCGGCAAGCAGGAGCGAAACGATCCCGCCAAGGATGAGACCGGCCACGACCTGGCCGGGCAAAAGAAACGCGGCCACAAGAAGAAGAATGCCGCTGATCGAGCCGGCGATGAGCGAGGCGGTGCTGCCGGCCTTGACGTAGCCCATCACGCCGCCCGCGATGGTCAGGAGACCAAAGACGATGAAGTAAATTTTGGTTGGACTGAACATAGGTGAACCCTTCGGGCTTCGTTAAGCCAGATCATCCGCCCTGTCCAGCAGGCGAGGGAGAGACCGGCCAAGGTTTCTCCTCCAAGACAAAAGTTTCCCCGACCTCGCGCAAGGCAATCCGCTCCGGTTCCGCGGCCAGTGCCCTAACGAACCGCTCAATCGGTTCCCGGAAAGGCTCGAAACTCAGTTTAAAGGTCTGATGATGCACCGGCATGAGAAAGCGCGCCCCGGCGGCATTGGCCATTGCGATCGCTTCCTCCGGGTTGCAGTGCGAACGGATCCACGGCTGATAAGCGCCGATGCCCATGATCGCCAGGTCGTAGGGGCGACCGTCGCGCAGCCCGGCGAAGCTGTCGGTAAAAGCGGTGTCGCCGGAGAAAATCACCCGGCGCCCGTTGCGTTCCAAAACGTAGCCGTTGTAGCCGCGATAATTATCGGTGCGCAGCCGCACGCCCCAGTGTCGAACCGGAAATGCCCTAACGAGAAGTGAACCGGCGCTGGTTACGACCTCAGTCGTCTCGCCCCAGCCCAGCTCGCTGATTTGCCGGAGGCGGGTCCAGCCTAACAAGTCCCGCGTCCGGGCCGCGGTCACAACCTTCGTCCGGGCACCGAAGCGGCGCAGAGTGCGCCAGTCGAGGTGATCGAAGTGGGCATGCGAAAGGAGGATGAGATCGATCGGCGGGAGTTCCGCGAGTGTGAGGGCGGGCGCGGTCAGCCGTTTCGGACCGATGCTGGTAAAAGGAAGCGGAATCCCGATGCGGCGCAGAAGCACCGGATCGGTCAGCACGGTGATGCCGAAGAAGTTCATCAGCACCGTTGCATGACCGAGCCAGGCCGCGGTCAACCGGTCGTTAGGCCACTCCTCCGGTCGGGGCTTGGCAAAAGCCGGCCCGATCGCACGCCAGCTCTCGACCGTCCATTCGTGCCAAAGATGGGCGAGCCATCCTCGCGAGCTCAAGGTGGCGGCCTGCGCCCTTCCTCAATCGCGGTGCGACGAGCTTTCATGGCCCCCCGCGAAAGGTGCTCAAGGAAGGTTGTAAGCTTCGACCAGACCAATACCGGTCGCGCCGTTTTTCCCGCGCAGGATGACGGTGTAAGAACCGGGCCCAAGATCCATCAAGATGGCGGCTTCCTTATCGTCGCCAGGAGCGAGGCCGGAGTCTTTGATCTCGGCTTCCTGCGCATCTTTCCAATCGTCATTGGAAACAAGCAACGTGCCTTCTCCGTCGTACAAATCGAGCGTGGGGTCGGGCAACGGATCGGTCACTCCGTTCGCGCCTAACGACGGTCCAATCCCGCGCAGGACGACGGTGCTACTTTGCGAAGCGCCGCCGATAATGAATCCGCCAATCATGACATTATCCCCCGTCCCGACCGAACCACGGGTGCTGATATTCGCGAGCTGCGAATTCGCCGCCGGATCGAGATCATAGGCCTCGACCAATGCCACTCCCCTCCCGCCGTCCTGGCCGGTCACAATCACGGTGTAACTGCCCGGATCGAGCGTGGCGACGATGGCCGATTCCAGGTCGTTCGTCGGCGCCAGACCGGTCTCGCTGATTTCCTCTTCCTGTGTGTCTCGCCAATTATCGTTCGTCACTACGGTGCCGTCCGACTCGTGCAATTCACAGGTCGGATCGGCCAGCACCCCTGCGAGCGGCAGCGAGGGGCCGATAGCACGGAGGATGACTCTCTTGGGATCGCTTCCAGTAATAATAAAGCCGCCGATCAAAACACTCTCATTCGTGCCTACGTCGGCGCGCGTCGAGATATTGAGCGGCTGCGCACGCGTCGCCGCCCCATCGGTGAGATATCGCGCAACGATTACGTCCTGGTTCGGATCGCCGCCGCCCGCAGCGACCAGTTTGCCGTCGGCCTGCAGGGCGATCGCCTGAATGAAATCGCTGCCGCCGAAATCAGTGGTTACTTTGCCGCCAACACCGAACGTCGGATCGAGCGAACCCTCGGAAAGATAACGGGCCAGCGTGAAATCGGAGCCGTCGCTTCCTCCGTACCCTCCGGCAATGATCGAACCGTCCGTCTGCACGACGACCCCTTTGGCACCGTCCCCGCCGGAGGAGAAGTCTGTCGTCACTTGGCCGCCAGAGCCGAAGCTCAGGTCGAGATCGCCATCGGGCAGATAGCGAGCGAGGGCAAAGGAAGAGTCGATCCCGGAGATGTCAGTGAAAACCGTTCCTGCAGCGACCAGTGCTCCATCCGCTTGGAGCGCAATGGAAAAAACCAGGCTAAAGTTATCCAGGAAAATCGTGCGGACGTTCCCAGTTCCGTCGGGGCCAAAAGTGGTGTCCAAACTGCCGTCCGGATGGTAGCGGGCGAGAAGAAAACTCCCATCCGAACCTGCGGCGAGGATCTTTTGATCCGGCTGAATGAGGAGAGCATAGGCAGTCTCCCCGGAGGAAAAATCATTCGTCACCGTGCCGTTCGAACCAAAGGTAGCGTCCAGGCTGCCGTCCGTGTTGTAACGAGCAAGCGCAAAATCGTAAACGTTCGCGCCGGCGGCACGCCCAGCGACTACGATTTTTTGGTCTCCATCGATCGCAATTGCATAGATACGGGAGATACCGCTGGGGAAAACCGTGCGCACTTTGCCGTTCTCATCGGGACCAAAGGTCGTGTCGAGGCTGCCATCGGTGTTGTAACGAGCGAGGGCAAAGTCGATCCCGGTGGCATTCTGAGAGCGACCGGCGGCCACGATTTTGCCATCGGCTTGCAGGGCGACTGCCGAAGCCACATCGGCGTTTCCTTCAAAATCAGTGGTCACCTCCCCTCCCGCGCCGAAAGAAGAGTCGGAGCTGCCGTCGGGGAGATAGCGAGCGAGCGCAAAATCAATCGCGCTCGCATCCGTTCCGAACGCAGCCGAACCGGCGACAACGATCCTCCCGTCCAATTGCAGGACGACACCGTTTGCGCCAGAGCCGTTTCCGAAGAAATCGCTTTGCGTGTAGCCGGCGGTGCCAAAGGTGAGATCGAGGTCGCCGGGGGCCGCCTGGATTTGGACCGGCAAGGCTACGAGGAGAAGTGAAGATGCGGCCAACGCCGCAAGACAGATTTTCGAGATCAAGTTCTGGGTCATTTTCATATGGGTTCGAGCAGCAGTGCTTCTAAAAATTACAATCCGCGGAGGTTAGTCCAATAACTTGGCCAACAAGTTCAATGTCACTTTCAGCTCCCTATCTCATCGTTTACGACCAGCTTGGAGGGAGCAGGAGATGTTCCACTAAGTGCCACCGTCACCCACGGCAGCACCGCTCGGCGCAAACTACCGCCTGTCGTAAACCCCTGCTGTTGCCTCCGGGGCTCTACTTCACGACGCCGATTTCGGCCCGCCGGTTTTTCGCCCAAGCTGATTCGTTTGAGGACGGGTCAGCCGGCATCTCGGCGCCGAAGCTGACGGTCTGGATGTTTTGCGCGTCGGCCCCCATCGCGATGAGCGCTTCGCGGACCGATTGGGCGCGGCGCTCGCCCAGGCCGCGATTGTATTCCGCGGTGCCGCGCTCATCGGTGAAGCCGGCGATGATGAGCTGGGCGTTATTCTGCTGCAAAAATCCCGCGACCTGCTGGATCTTGCCATTCTCGGCGCTGCGGATGGTCTGGCTGTCGAAGTCGAAATAGATCGGCTGGAACTGGCTGCGATCGACGTTGCTGCTCATGAAGGAAGTGCCTTCCTGCCGATCGGGCAACGGTGTCCCGGTGACATAATCACCGGTGCTGCCGGCACTCTGGCCGCCCTTCTTTTTCGAGCAGGCCGGGAGAAGCACGAGGCCAAGAACGAGAACGAGAGCGAGGCTGAGCCTAACGAAAAGGAAACGGATTTTTTGATTCATAAGCGGGCAGGCGCAGCATAATGGCAGCGCTCGACCATGCAAGCCAACCGCGAGGACCCGCCCGGCTCGTTAGGCTTCCTTGCTCGCGCCGAAGCCGTGCAGGAGGCGATGAAAAAATCCGCCCTCCGCGTCCTCGTGATCGACGATCTTTCCCGCCCGCGCCACCAGCACCGGGCAATCGGCCCGGTTCAGAATCCCACGGGTCAGGTCGCCCATGATGTAATGCCGAAAAGTGCCGCGCGCCTGCGAGGTGCCGGTCACGATCAGGTCGTTCTCGCCCTCGCGCACCTCGGCAAAAATCTGGTCGAGCGCGAGCCCGTGGCGAATGCGGATCTCCACCTTCAGCCCCATTTTTTCCAGGGCTTCCTTTTGCCCGCGCAAATTGCGCCCGAGCTCGGAATCGGAAGTGAGGAGGCGGTCGACGTCTTCCTCCAGCCTAACGAGATCGGCATAGATCGCGGGCGGTTCCGCCATGACGTGGAGGAGCGTGACTGTGCCCTCGACGCACTTCGCGATCTCGCCCGCCAGTTGCACCGCGTCGTCGATAAACTTCTTTCCGCCGGTGCAGACCAAAATGCGCCGCACCTGGCGGCATTCCCCGATCGCGACCAGGACGGGCGGCGGCACGGCCTTGATCACCTCGTAGGTTTTCTCCGGACGCCAATACATCCCGCCACTGCCCTTGCGGCGCGCGCCGATGACCGCGAGGTCGTATTCGTTGGCCGTCGTTTCCGCCAGGATCTGGCGAATCGGCTCCCCTGAGCGCACCACGATTTCGGGCGAGACCTTCATCTCCCGCAACATTTCGGCTTCGCTTTCGAGCGCCTGCCGCAGCGGCCCCTCGTCGCTCTCCGTCTCCGCGATTCCGAGCAAAGTCGTCGCCGACTGGCAGGCACCGCCAATCAGTCCGCCCAGCCGGGTCGGGTTATCCGCCGGGTCCGATCCGTCGCTGCAAATGAGGAGGCGCATGGTCCGCTAGAGTTTCTGTCCGGTGAGCAAAGTGTAAACGACGATCGCCACTCCGATGAGCGGCAGGGGGACAAAAAGGAGCCGGATCTTGGGACCGGCAAAATACTGGGTGAGGATGGCGCCGATCTGCGCGCCAATGGCCGCGCCGGTATTCATGACGAGAGCGACCAAAATATCCACGTTGCCTTTGATGGCATGGCTGAAAGTTCCGTAACTCGCCGAGATGATAATTTCAAACAGATCTGTCCCGACCGCGAGATGGGTCGGAACCCCGAGCAGGTAGACCATCATCGGCATCCGGATGTAGCCCGCACCGCCCCCGAGAAAGCCGCTGAAAAGACCGCCGATAAAGGAGACCAGGATGATGACCCAAAGGGAGATCGCCTTGATGCCGGAGGCCGGGAGCGCGACCATCGGCCAGAGCGGAATTTTCTGAACGTTTTCCGTTAGGCCAGAAAAGGAGGATTCGTCTTTGGCGTGACGGCCTTTGCCCGCTTTCACCCCCTTCTTCTTTTGCAGGCGGAGAGTTTTCCAGCTCTCCCAGATCATGAAGAAGGAGATGCTGAAATAGATCACGATCGAGATGATGCTGACGACGAAGTCGACGTTGCCGCGGCGTTTCAAGAGCTCGATCAGCTGCGCGCCGCACTCCGCGCCGGCGATAGTGCCGGCCGCCATGATGAGGCCAAGACGCAGGTCGACGTTGCCGAGCGCCCGGTGCCGTTTCGCCGCCACGACCGATTTGCCGACGATGTGGGCGAGGTCGGTCCCGACAGCAAAATTCCAGTGCATCCCGATCGCACGCAGGGCCGGGCCCGCGATGAAGCTGCCCCCGACGCCAAAGAAACCGCCCATGATCCCGATCAGGAATCCAATCACGACCAGATAGACCGGGCTGATATCCGTCCCCGAAATGGGGAAATGCATGGCGAGGAAGATCATTCAGAACGACCGCGCAAGAGCCGGAAGATGAAGGTGGTGACCGACTCCAGGACGACGGCCTGGCCGATGATCAGCCCGATCGCGACCACGGCGTAGATTTTGACGTTTTCCTTGTTCAGGTGCGCCAGCCAGTCGCCCAGGAAATGGAGGACGAGGAAAAAATAGGCGACGACCAGAATGCCGTAGACGACGAGCTCGCCGAGGAAGGAGTAGAGCGTCTTGCGCGTATCGGATTTCATAATGCGTCAGGCGCTGTCAGGAGTTCGGGCACCGCTGATTTGGCGGCTGCATAGCGATCCGTCAAACAGGAAAATGATTGCGTGCCCAGTGAATCTTCCTACCTTTCGAGCCCGAACCCGCCCGAAACGGTTTTTATGGCTGATGTCGCGAACAAATATTCCGAAAACGTAGACGGCAAGTTCTACGTCGATGACCAGTGCATCGACTGCGATCTCTGCCGTGAGACGGCGCCGGCCAATTTCAAGCGGAACGACGACGGGGGCCATTCTTTCGTCTACAAGCAGTCGGAATCGCCCGAGGAAGAGGCCCTCTGCAAAGAGGCGATGGAAGGTTGCCCGGTCGAGGCCATCGGCAGCGACGGCGGGTAGGCTCGCCCTGTAGCGGCGGTCTGTGACCGCCGAAACCGTCATGGTGAAGGAGGAATCTCGACGGTCACCCGTAACGGATGCGAAGCACCGGCCGGGCTTTCAAACCACCGCCGCGCCCGTCGCCCTCACGATCGCGGGTTCAGATTGCAGCGCCGGCGCAGGCTTGCAGGCCGATCTCAAAACCTTTGGCGCGCTCGGCGTTTTCGGCCTCACCGCCGTCACCTGCGTGGTCGCGGAAGTGCCCGGCAAAGTGACGCGGATCGACGGCGTCGACCCGGAAAACGTGCGCGAACAAATCGAGCTTTGCCTCGCGCATTTCCCGGTCGGAGCGATCAAAACCGGCATGCTTTACTCCCCGGAGATCGTCGAGGCCGTCGCCGACGTGCTCGCGCAATTCGCTCACATTCCGCTCGTCGTGGATCCGGTCATGATCGCGACCAGCGGCGATCCGCTGCTGCAACCGGCAGCGGTTGCGACTTATCGCGCCCGACTCTTTCCCCGCGCCACACTCGTCACCCCAAACATGGCCGAGGCGGCCGCCCTGACCGGACGACCAGTGGGCAATCTCGCGGAGATGCGGGCGGCGGGCGAAGAATTGGCGCGCGAATTCGGGACGCGCTTTCTGCTCAAGGGGGGTCATCTCCATGGTGAGGTCGCGACCGATCTGCTCTTCGATGCCAGCGCGGTCGCGGAGTTCTCCGCGCCGTTTGTCGCCGGCGTCTCGACTCACGGGACAGGTTGCACCTATTCTGCGGCCATCGCGGCTCGACTCGCGCGCGGCGACGAGCTGGAAAAAGCGATCGCGCAGGCGAAGGAGTTCGTTAGTCGCGCCATTGCCGGACACTTTACCTGGTCCATTTCGTTAGGCGAAATTCACGCCCTGAATCACAATTCTGATTGTAGCCGTCGTTAGGGGACGGAGCTGTCGATTTTTCCGACCCAGAGCTGGTCCTTCAAGGCGGCGAGGGCGGCGGCGCTCTCCGCCTGTTTCTTACTCAGGCCGCTCCCTTCCCCGAGAACCTGGCCCTCCCAGAGGACACGCACTTGAAAAATCCGCTCATGCTCACGGCCCTGGAGCGAGACCAGCTCGTAGGCAGGGCTGCGGGGCGAAATCGCCTGGAGGAGTTCCTGGAGCTGCCCCTTGGGATTTACTTCCAACGGCTCCTCCTCCAACCGCCCGAGATCGTCTTTCATCTCCGCGAGAATAAAACGGCGGACGGTCTCGAGATCGCTGTCGAGATAGATGGCACCGAGGAGCGCTTCGAAAGCGTCGCCCAAAGTGGAGGCGCGCTGCCGCCCGCCGCTCGCTTCTTCGCCGCGACCCATCAACAAGTGCCGGCCGAGATCGAGCGTCGCCGCCCGCACCTTGAGCGACTCCCGCGAAACGAGCCGGGAACGGCGGGTCGTGAGGCGGCCTTCCCCGGCCTCGGCATAACGGGCGAACAAGTGTTCCGTGATGACGAGTTGGAGCACAGCGTCGCCGAGGAATTCCAGGCGCTGATTGTCGAATTGCTTGCGCTGCTTTTCGTGCGCCACGCTCGGGTGCGTCAGGGCTTCGACCAGAAGCTGCGGGTTCTGGAACTGGTAACCGATGCGTTCTTCCAGAGGATGCACGGAGTATTGCTCAGGGATTGCGGCCGGTTTGTTTCTCGTAAATCTCAATCGAGGTCACAAGGTCCACACCGCGTTGCAGCACCGTATCATGCAGGGCGAGCGGCTTGGGACCGCCTTGCGCGCGCCGCTGCTGGGCCGCCTGCGCCGCTTCGATTTCGGGATTGGTTCCGGTCAGCAGGGCCGCTTCATTCAGATGCGGCCGGTCGGTTTCAAAAACGAAGGAGGCCATCCCTTTCGTTAGGCTCTGTTGGAAAATCTGCGCTTTCGTCGCGGCCGCAAACGGCACCGGCAGATCGGGCGCGACCCCTTCGGGATAGCGCGCGTGTTCGTCCGGCAGAACGGCTTCCGCCATCGCCACGCGCAGGATCCGGCCGCTCGGCAGAGGCAGATCCGAATAATCGACCGCTGCGCCCGCGGTCTTTTCCCCGATGACGATGGCCCGGTTCGCCCAGCGCAGCAGGGCCGCCAGCACCTCCGTTGCGCCCGCGGTCTCGCGGTCGACCAGAAGGACGATCAGGCCCTGGTAAAGCGGCGCCTGGTCGGAAACAAATTCGCGCACCGTCTTGCCGCCCGGGCCGCGAAGGGAAAAGAGCGCCTTCCCCTTGCGCACAAAACGTTTCGCAAAGTCAGCCGCGATCGCGAAGTCGTGACTCTCGACACAGCCGCGCAGATCGAGAATGATGGCGTCCACTTTTTTCCCGCCAAACCCGCGCAGGGTGGTGTCCAGTTCCTGGAGCTGTGGCCGGCTCAGGTCGCCCGGCCGCAAATAGCCGATGTGGCCATCGAGGATCTCGCGATAAAAAGGCGCCGGACTCGCGGCCGGGCCGGTCGCGGCCGGCAACAACCGGACCCGGCGGCCGAGATGCTGCATCAATCCGGCGAGAGTGGCGCGTCGCAGTTCGGTCTCGGCCAGGGCGGCGGGATCGATGTAATGCTCGCGCAGCAGTGGAATGGCCTGCTCCAGATCAGCTGGGGTCAGGGCCTCAAGCTCGGAGGCGGGCGTGGGCGATGGCGTGGGCCCGGCCGGCGCGGGCGTCTGGCCACAGACTGCGCTGCAAAAGAGAATCGTTAGGCTAGCGCTGAGAAAGGGCCGCACCATCGGTCGACTCGACCTTAGCCCCAACCGCGGTAAGAGCAATGTCGCGGCGAAATTGGCAACCTTCGAACTGGATCCGGGCGACCGCTTCGTAGGCCCGGTCGCGCGCCGCAACCACGGTCGCGCCGAGCGCCGTGACCGCGAGCACCCGGCCGCCACTCGTTAGGATACGGCCGTTTTCCCGGCGGGTCCCGGCGTGAAACACGACTACGTCCTGCATTTGCGCGCACTCGTCGAGACCGAAGATTTCCTTGCCCGCTTCGATCTTTCCCGGGTAACCGGCTGAGGCCAGGACGACGGTTACGGCGGCGCGATCGTCGAGCTCGATCTTCATCTCCTCGAGCCGGCCATCGATCGTGGCTTCGAGCAGCGGAAGGAGATCGCCCTTGAGCCGCGGCAGAAGCACCTGCGTCTCCGGGTCGCCAAAACGGCAGTTGAACTCCAGCACGCGCGCGGTCTCGCCCGTGATCATCAGGCCCGGGAAAAGCAGCCCGGAGAAATGCAGCTTTTCGTCGCGCAAACCGCGCAGGAGCGATTGCATCATTTGCTCGAATTGTTTTTCCAGCCCCGCATTCCAGGCCGCGGCTGGGCTGTAGGCGCCCATCCCGCCGGTGTTCGGACCTTCGTTCCCTTCCCGCAGCCGCTTGTGATCGCAGGCCGTGCCCAGAAGTTTGTAATTCTGGCCCGCCACCAGGACGTGGAGCGAACATTCCCAACCCTCGAGAAATTCCTCGATCAGGACCCGCGAACCGGCCGACCCGAAGCGTCCGCGATCAAGCATGTCCGCCACCGCTTCCGTCGCGCTCGCCGCATCCGGCGCGATCACGACCCCTTTGCCCGCCGCCAATCCGTCCGCTTTGATCACGATCGGGTAACGCAATTTTTCAACGAACCGGCAGGCCTTCTTGCTGTTGTCGAAGACACCCGCCATCGCCGTCGGCACCCCGGCGCAGCGCATCAATTGTTTCGCGAAAACTTTCGACGACTCCAGTCGCGCAGCCGATTTCGTCGGACCGAAAATGCGCAGGTTCTCCTTTTGAAATTCATCGACCAATCCGGCGGCAAGCGGGTCGTCCGGTCCGACCACGGTCAGACCGATCTCGTTTTCTTTCGCGAACTGGAGCAGGCCGTGGGTGTCATCCGGCCGCACGGAAACGTTTTGACCAAGCGCTTCGGTGCCGGCATTGCCGGGCGCGCAAAAGATCGCGTCGACCTGTGGGGATTGCTGAAGTTTCCAAGCCAAGGCGTGCTCGCGGCCACCGCCTCCGACGATGAGCACCTTCACTCGCCCAGCCTCCTGATATTTGACGTGATCATGGGAACAGCGTCCGGGAGAACTGTGTCGCCCGGAAACAAACCGGGTTCGGGGAGGAGCGATAACAGATATACTTTTTCTGCCAAGCATAAAAATTCCAGAGCCAAAATGGTTTTTCTTAGCCCACCGCCAGCGCCATACCCGCCCTGCGGGGCGTCGCTCTCCATTTGCGCGCGGAGCAGGATGGGCTAAGAAATTTCATGCCCGCCAAGGCCGCTTCCGTCATGAACGCGCATTGTCTTTCCCGCGTCGTCCTGAGCCGGATCGCCGACAAATGGACGGCCTTGATCATCCATGTCCTCGCCACCGGCACGCGCCGTTACGCGGAGTTGCAGCGCGAAATCGGCGGCATCTCGCAGAAGATGCTGACCCAAACCTTGCGAAGCCTGGAGCGCGACGGGCTGGTCGCGCGCAAGGTGCATCCGGTCGTCCCTCCCAAGGTCGAGTATGCCCTCACCCCGCTCGGTCGCACCTTGATCGAGCCGCTCAATGCCATTTGTCATTGGTCGGAAAAACATCTGCCGCAACTGGAAGCAAACCGGGCCAAAGCCCGGGCGGCGGTGGCGAAAACAACCGCGCCCGCCTAACGACTGTCGTGGAGCCGTACCATGCACCACGCCGAGCCGGTTGTGCTCTTGCTCGTTCTGGTCGCGGGCCTCGTCGTGCTCGCGAACAAGCTCAAGATTCCCTACCCCGTCCTCCTCGTGCTCGGCGGCCTCGCCCTGAGCTTTGTTCCCTTCCTCCCCGTCATCCGGCTCGATCCCAATCTCGTCCTCTTTTTCTTTCTTCCGCCGCTCCTTTATCCCGCCGCGCTCTTCACTTCCTGGCGCGATTTCCGGCGCAACCTGCGCCCGATTCTTTTCCTCGCCATCGGGCTCGTGCTTCTGACCATGACGGTGGTGGCGTGGGTCGCGCACCTCATCATTCCGGGTCTGCCCTGGGCGGCGGCCTTTGCCCTTGGCGCGATTGTTTCCCCGCCCGATGCGGTGGCGGCGGAAGCGATCCTGAAACGGCTGCGGGTGCCAGCGCGCATCCAGGCTGTGCTCGGCGGCGAGAGCCTGGTCAACGACGCGACCGCGCTCGTCGCCTACCAATTCGCCGTCGCCGCCATGGTCACCGGGCAGTTCTCGTTAGGCGGAGCCAGTCTTCGTTTTGTTCTGGTCGGGGTCGGCGGAGTCGCGCTTGGCTTGCTCGTCGGAGTGGTCATGCGCTGGATCCAGCGACAGCTCGACGATCCGCCGGTCCAGATCACGGTTTCGCTCCTGACCCCGTTTGCGGCCTATCTTTTGGCGGAACGGCTCGCCGTCTCCGGCGTCCTCTCGGTCGTCGCGGCGGGCGTTTATCTTGGCTGGCACTCGACCGCGCTCTCCGCCCGCACCCGCCTCCAGGCCCAGGCTTTCTGGGAAATGGTCGCGTTTCTGCTCAACGGTTTTATTTTCATTATGATCGGGCTGCAGTTGCCCGGCATCCTGCGCAACCTCAGCCACGAGCCGCTTTCCCGCCTAACGACCTATGGTCTCGTCATCAGCGCCACCGTCGTCCTGGTCCGAATCGGCTGGGTTTTTCCCGCGACCTACCTGCCGCGCTGGCTCAGCCCGAAACTGCGGGCGCGCGATCCCGTCCCGCCCTGGCAGCACAGCGTCCTCATCGCCTGGAGTGGAATGCGCGGCGTTGTCTCACTAGCCGCCGCCTTCGCGCTGCCGCTCGTCCTCGGGAACGGGGAGCGTTTTCCCGGCCGGAGCTACATTTTGTTCCTCACCTTTTGCGTCATCCTCACCACGCTCGTCTTCCAGGGACTGACCCTGCCGATGCTGATTCGCCAACTCGGGGTGGAAGACGATGGCTTGATCGACGAGGAACGCGCGGCGCGGCTGCGGGCGAATGAAGCGGCGGTCGACTTCATCGAGGCCAAGGCGCTGGAGGAACATTTCCCGGAAGAGGTCATGGTCCGGGTCCGGGCGGAGTATTGCGACCGGATCGAGCAGTTGAATGCCTGTTGCCTCGAAACCGGCAACCCCGGCGGCGTCATTACGACTCCAATTTATCAGCGTCTGCAGCACGGCGCCTTGCAGGCTGAACGCCAGACCATCATCGCCCTGCGCAACTCGCAAAAAATTAACGACGAAGCTCTCCGCCGCATCCAGCGCGATCTCGATCTGGCCGAAACGCGGCGGACCGGCGCCTAACCGCTGTAGCCGGGGTCGCTGACCCCGGAGAGGAAACCGCGGCATCGCGCCAGAGCGCCCGGGTCAGCGACCCCGGCTACAGCGGCACCCTGATCTTCGATTTGCTTGTCAATCACGCCGCCACTGGCTATGTGAAACGGCAGATTCCGCTCGCATGACCTCCGCCGAAACCACTCTGCCGCGCCGCTCGTTTGGCCAAACGATGCGGGCCGACGTTTGGTGGGCGCAGCCGTTGGTCGTCTTTCTTGGGCTGGGCGGGTTTGTCATTTACTCCACCTGGGCCGCGTTCCAGGGAAAAAACTATTTCTACGGCCCGTATCTTTCGCCGTTTTATTCGCCGGAAATTTTCGGCGCTTCACCACATAGCTGGTTTGGGCCGAAGCCGGGCTGGTGGCCGGCCTGGATGATTTTTTCACCGGCTCTTCTCGTGCTCTGGGCGCCGGGCGGATTCCGGCTCACCTGTTACTATTACCGCGGCGCTTACTACAAAGCTTTCTGGGCCGACCCGCTCGCCTGCACCGTCGGCGAACCGCGCAAAACCTACCTCGGCGAGCGCTCCTTTCCGCTCATCATGCAGAATGTGCATCGCTATTTTCTCTATCTCGCGCTCCTCTTTATCCTCGTCCTCGCGATTGATGTCTGGAAGGCGATGTGGTTCACCGATCCGGCGACGGGCAAAACGTCGTTCGGCATGGGCGTGGGCACACTCGTGCTGGCGGTCAATGTCGTCCTGCTTGGCGGCTACACGTTCGGTTGCCATTCCCTCCGCCACCTCGTCGGCGGTTTTCTCGATCAATTCTCGAAATCGTCCACCGCTTATCGTGCCTACGCCTGCGTCGGATGTTTCAATAATCGGCACGGGCTTTGGGCCTGGATGAGCTTGTGCTGGGTCGCGTTCTCCGACATCTATGTGCGGCTCTGCGCCCTCGGGATCTGGCACGATTGGCGAATTTTTTAGGGAGAAGGAAGAGAAATCGAGAATCCCGAATAATGCGTCGGCGGTGACATCCTGCGGCCCGAAGGTGGAAGCAGGAGCCGCGGTCGAACTCGCTGGCAAGGAATTTCCACGCTTTAGCGCATCTGAGACGGCACGCCTGGCGGCCGTTTCGCTGCGGCTGATGACAAACGAATTTGCCGCCGGTTGCGTCACGTGGTCGCGACCGGCCGGACTCCGAGCGGTTCGGACGAAGCTGCTGCCGGAGGCCAGAATGGCCGAACCGGCGCAGAGAATTGGGCGTTGCCGGGAACGATCAGCTGGTGCGTCGGCGGAAGAAACGTCGGGCTCCCAGCAGCCCAAGCACACCAAGACCGACAAACGCTGTCGTGCCCGGCTCGGGCACGGGGCTGGAAACAAGAAAATTATCCAGCACGATGTCGAGGTTGGGCGGGGCGCCGGGGACCGTCGCGACGATCGTTAGTCCGGTGATCGGGGTGTCGGAGATGAACCCGAGAAACTGGAGCGTGGAGCCGTCCGGGATGGTCGAAGAAATAAAGCTCCCGAGGCTGATGGCGCCGGAAAACAAACTAAAGGTAAATGACTGCGGGACCAGCCCGGCGCCGTTAGGGCCGTTGGAGGTGTTCTTGAACTCGAAACCCAGCTCGAACACGCCCGGACCGAACGTCACATCGGCGGTGGGCAGCGATTTGTCGGTCGCTTGACTGACGTAAAGATCGTTGCCGCCTTGGCCGAGATTAAAGCCGTCGGCGATTTGTTGGGTGTAATTTGAGCCGGCGTGGAAGGTGACAAAACCCAGTTCCGTAAAATCCCCAAGCGGTCCCGTACCCGCCCCCGAGGGAAGCCCACGCTCGAAATCAATCGTCAAAGTCGCATTTGTCGCCGCGGTTTCGAACGCGGTGCGGTTGTCGAAGCGAACAGTCTGCCCTTGCAGGGAACTGCTGGCCGCGCAGAGCAGGCCGACGGCAAAGACTTGGAGGAACGTACGGCAGAAAAAAGGGAACTGACGAGTAGGCAATGTAGGCATGAACACAGTCGTAAATGATTTTGTTTTTATTTGTCAAGCGCAAAAAATGGCCCCACGCACAAAAGTATCACGCTCGATCTTTCTTCCGGTCGGGTGGCCGGCATCGCTGCGCGTGAGGCGACTGGCTGCAAGACTGCGGTAGTTCAAAGCGGACAAATGAATTGGGACCAATACCTGCCGCCGAATCGTCAATACTCTCAGTGGCGGTCACGGCCATGAATGGTTGCTGGCGGTCGGTATGATCGAGGTCGTAGGCGGCATTGGTGTATTCTTTGAACCACGCATCTTCTGGCGGCCTCGATGATGTCATCATTCTTAACTTTCTCGCGATTCCCGGTTATTTCGACAGTCGCATTGCGCGATCTTGGCTTAATGCTCGGCGCGCTGGCCTTGGGAAAGCTGAGTCAGGACTGCGATCGTGCCTAACGAAAGAGCTTCTCGGCGTGCAGCGAAGCTGACTACATCCCATCTCGAGGAAGAAGCCAGTCGAGCGCATCATGCAACTTCTTCAGGGAACTGCCGTCGATCGGGGAGTTATGGTCCGCACCGGGAAGCTGGATGACGCGCTTTTCGCCGGCGTACGCATCCACGACCAACGCCTGAAAACGTGGCGCCACCACTTCGTCCTCCTCTGCGAGGAGAAAAATGGCGCGCGACCGCGTCGCCCGGGCGTTGGCGATGCTGTCGAGCTCGTGCGGAATCTTTTGCGCCCACGGACCGGCCAGCAACCAGAGATTCCACCAACCGAACTGGCGCAGAATGATTTGCCGGATCGGTGGCGGGTTCTGCAAAATCAAGCCGGCCACGCGTCGTTGCGCCGCGATGTCGAGCGCGACAATCGTTCCGAGACTCGTGCCGAAAACAACGATTGGGCGATCGCTCGCGACCTGTTGCAGAGCGTCGAAGGCCGTTAGGGCGGCCGGCCCCAGGGTCGCGAGACGGGCCGGCCCGCTGCTACCGCCGAACCCAGGATAATTGACACCCCAGACTTCGATCGCTCGCTCATTCCACATTTCCGCCTCTGCCGCGACCCAGTGCTCGGCCCGGTCGGCGTTGCCGTAGAAGCGCAAGACATAAGCATCGGTCCGGCCATTCTTCCGCGCGAGCCGCGACGCCGCCTGCCAAATCTCGAGTTCGCCGCCGCCAAACGGCACGATCTTGCGCGTTGCTCCGGCCGCGCCGATCGGGGAGGTCGTCGGAAATAGAATGAGCCGATCCGGTAAAGGCGCGAGCACGATGGCTGCAAGATACAGCGCCAGGAGGCCAGACATCCAAGCGGCTTGGTGTTTCATGACGCGGCCACTTTCCGCTCCACGCGCCGATAGCCAAGAAAGAGGAGGAGAGCGAACGCGAACAGAAGTGACCCAAATCTCAGTCCATCCGCCAGCTCCGACCAGTAATTGAAGTATCCGTCGCAGATGCTGAAGATCCCGCCGAACATCAGACCCGTCCCAATCGCCGGCAGACTGAGGAACGCACCGACTGCCAAGGCGGTGAGGCCGAGCGGAACCGCGACCGCGAACAATCTTCGCTGGAAATGTCGTTCGGCCGCCTCGTATTCCTCCTGTTTCTTCTCCTGCTCGGCTTCGCGCGTCGCTTTGTCTGCCGGCGAAGCAGACGGGTCGAATCGACCTTGAACCTGGTAGTCCGGCCACTTCGGACTGTAGACAAAAGTGCTCACCCCGTAGTGGATCAGCAGAGGAAAGACGACCGCGATTCCGAAACCTAGCGCAATTTTCTTAGCTATCATGGGAGGCAGTCTAAACGCTCCATTAAGCATTGCGTTAATTGATAAACTTTGACGTTAACATCGTTTTAAACGATGCAATCTTTGGTGAACATCCATCACCTCGAGCTCTTCTATCACGTCGCACGACATGGCGGGATCAGCGCAGCCACGCGCAAGATTCCCTACGGCATTCAGCAGCCCGCGGTCAGCGGCCAGATTTTGCATCTCGAGAAATCGCTCGGGTTGAAACTATTTCAGCGGCGCCCCTTCGCGCTCACTCCGGCGGGACGCGAGCTCTTCGAATTCGCCCAGCCCTTCTTTGGAAAAATCGGCGAAATCTCCCGCCGCGTGCGCTCCCAGGAGAACACCCGGCTGCGGCTGGCGGCTCCCGCCACCATTCTCCGCGGCCACCTCCCGTCACTGATCAAGAACCATCAGCGCAAATATCCGTCGCTCAGTCTGCGGCTGCACGACGCGAACCAGGCCGAAGCGGAACGGCTCCTGCAAAAGCACGAGATCGATCTGGCCGTGACCGAGCTGGAAGGTAAACCCGCCGCCGGATTGAACTGCGCGATTCTCTTCAAGCTCCCGCTCGTTTTGCTAGTACCCGCGCGAATGAAAATCAAAAGCGCGAGCGAATTGTGGCGCGCTGCCGCGCAACGACCGCCCTTGATATCCCTCCCGCCAGACGAAGTGATGGTGAAACAATTCCATGCCCGCTTGCGCCAGCTCGGAGTTAATTGGGCAAGTGGCGTTGAGGTGAGCGCGCTGGACCTGATGCCGATCTACGTTTCGCTTGGTCTGGGCATTGGCCTTTCGCTCCTCGTTCCCGGAATGAAATGGCCGAAAGGGGTGCGCTCTCTGCCGCTGCCAGGTTTCCCGCCCCTCGTCGTGGCGGCCCTTTGGCAGAAAAATCTCTCGCCTGCCAACGCCGCTTTTCTCGCCGAAATCCGGCAGCGGGCGCGGGATATGGAACGGGAGATCCTGACCTAAAAGCCCGGCTTGACACTGGCTACGCCTTCCGTGCACTTTGTGCACATGACGACTATTTCGATCCGCGAGCTTCATCTCAAGACCGGCGAATGGGTCCGGCGGGCCAGTCAGCACCAGAAGGTGGTCATCACCGAGCGGGGCGCGCCGGTGGCAACATTGATCCCTTTTGAACCGACCCATGCCACGACGCGCTTCGCGGCCCGGAAACTTCTGCCCGGCTTCGCCAAACTGCCCGCTCTCGGACGCCACGATTCCACCAAGTTGATCTCCGCCAGTCGCGATCGGGCATGATTTATTTCGACACCAGCTATTTGGTGAAATGCTACCTGCGCGAACGGGGCAGTGAAGCGGTCCGGGAACTGGCCGGCGAACAAAGCTCGATCGCCTGTTGCGAATACGGGCGCCTCGAACTGGTGGTTTCGCTCCAGCGCAATTTCCGTGAGGGCCTGCTGACCAGGGCGCAACATCGCACGGTGCTCCGCCAGCTCGAGACGGATGATACCAGCGGAGTCTGGCTCTGGCTTGGCTTGAGCCCGGATTTGCTTCGGACAGCGGCGACCAAGGTGAGCAGTCTTGGCTCCTCGGTGTTCGTTCGCTCCGGCGACGCTCTCCACCTCGCTTGTGCAGCGGAAAATGGATTGGCTGAAATTTATAGCAACGATCGGCACTTGCTCGCGGCCGCACCGCACTTTGGTTTGAAGGCGCGGAATGTCATTGTGCAACCACACTGAGTCGGTCACGGTTCCGCGACATTTGATGAAGCGATCCTCATGAGCGACTACGAAACATTTCAACACGACGTGCTCGTCATCGGCGCGGGGGGCGCGGGGTTGCGCGCGGCGATCGAGGCTTCGGCTGCGGGGGTGAAGGTCGGGATGGTTTGCAAGTCATTGTTAGGCAAAGCCCATACCGTGATGGCCGAAGGGGGCATCGCGGCGGCCCTCGCCAATGTTGACGATCGCGACAACTGGCAGGTCCATTTCTCCGACACCATGCGCGGCGGGCAGTATGTCAACAACTGGCGGATGGCCGAGCTGCACGCCAAGGAGGCGCCGGCGCGGGTGCGCGAACTGGAAGCCTGGGGCGCGGTCTTCGATCGCACGAAAGACGGGCGGATTTTGCAGCGCAATTTCGGCGGACACAAATATCCGCGGCTCGCCCATGTCGGCGATCGGACCGGGCTGGAAATGATCCGCACTCTGCAGGATCACGGCATCCATCAGGGAATCGATGTCCACATGGAGCACACCATCCTGACCTTGTTGAAGCGTGATGGACGCGTCGTAGGCGCGTTCGGCTACGATCGCGAACGCGGCCGCTTCAAGGTCTTCCGCGCCAACGCGGTCGTGCTCGCGACCGGCGGGATCGGGCGCGCCTTCAAGATCACAAGCAACAGCTGGGAATACACCGGCGACGGTCACTCGTTAGGCTACAACGCCGGCGCGGAGCTGATCGACATGGAGTTCATCCAATTTCATCCCACCGGGATGGTTTGGCCGCCGAGCGTGCGCGGCATTTTGGTGACCGAAGGCGTGCGCGGCGAAGGCGGGATCCTGACGAACAAGGAAGGACGCCGCTTCATGTTTGACGACATCCCGGAGAACTACAAAGCGCAGACGGCCGACAGCGAAGAGGAAGGCTGGCGCTATTGCCAGGGCGACAAGAACGCGCGCCGCCCGCCAGAGCTGCTGACGCGCGATCACGTCGCGCGCTGCATCGTCAGGGAAATCAAGGCCGGGCGCGGGAGTCCGCATGGCGGCGTCTTTCTCGATATCGCGTGGATCAAGAGCAAGCTTTCGAACGGCGAGGAATACATCAAAAAGAAAC
>JBBPZS010000102.1:0-16934 GCA_038198605.1 Chthoniobacterales bacterium
CGGCTCAGTCAGGCGCTCGTCATAGTTAGGCACGAAATCGACCGTGTCCTTGTCCATGTCGGTCATGAGTGCAGCACCGAGATGGGTCATGCGCGCCTCGGTGTATCGCATGGCCGCGGGCGGATCGCCTTCGACGGAGCCGAAGTTGCCCTGGCCTTCGACCAGAATTTCGCGCATCGCCCAGGACTGCGCCATGTGCACGAGGGTCGGGTAAATCACCGCCTCACCGTGCGGGTGATAGTTACCGCTCGTATCACCGCAAATCTTCGCGCACTTGTACGGCTTGCGGCCGGGATAAAGCGAGAGCTGCTGCATCGCGTAGAGGATGCGGCGCTGCGATGGTTTCAGTCCGTCGCGCGCATCGGGCAGGGCGCGCGAGATGATGACCGACATCGAGTAATCGAGGAATGACCTCGAGACCTCTTCGGCAACGTTGATGGCTTCTACTTTTTCGTTCGGAGTTAACACGGGAAGATTGTGGGATTAACGGGGGGTATTTTTAGACATCGAGATTGCGAACGTTGAGCGCGTTATCCTCGATGTATTGCCGGCGCGGCTCGACGATGTCGCCCATCAATTTCGAAAACATGATGTCGGCTTCGACCGCATTGTCGTCGTTCAGGTCGACCTTCAGAAGCTTGCGACGTTCCGGGTCCATCGTCGTGCTGAAGAGCTCCTTGGCGTTCATTTCCCCAAGGCCTTTGAAGCGCTTGATCTGCACCCCGCGCCGGCCGATCTCCATAATCTTCTCGAGGATTCCCGGAATCGAGAAAAGCGGATGGACCGTAGCCCGATCGCCATCGCCTTCGATCAATTCGAAGATCGGTTTATCCGCCGCGGCGTAGTGATCAACCTTCAAACCGCGTCGCGAAAGATCGGCGATCAATTTCTGGATCGTGGTCGACTCGTGCAACTCGATGAGCGTGCCGCGACGGCGATTGCCGTTGGCCTTGATCGGTGTGCTCACGAGCGGGAGCAGCTCCTGGCCGATCTCCAGCTCGAAGAGACTGAGATCGAGATTTGCCTCGTGGAATTGCCGGACGGAACGTTCGTCGTGGAAGTAATGAACAGTTTCCTCATTGCCGTCGCGCACTTTCACGAGGTAGCTCGGCAACTTGCCGGTCTTCTCGTCGCGATTGCCGAGAAATTCCTCGAAGTCGCCGCCATGCCGGCGGACGGACTCGTTCAACTTCGCGAGCCGCTCGAGCTGGTCGAGAATGTCCTTCAATTGCGCGGTGCTCAGCTCCTTGTTATCCGCCAGGTTCTTCAACCGAACGTCTTCCGCGCCTAACGAGATCAGGATCTTGTTCAGCTGCACATCGTCGTCCACATATTCTTCGCGCTTCTTGCGCTTGATCTGGTAAAGCGGCGGTTGCGCGATGTAGATCTTGCCGGCCCGCACCAGCTCGGTCATCTGCCGGTAGAAAAAGGTCAGGAGCAGGACGCGGATGTGCGAGCCGTCGACGTCGGCATCGGTCATGATAATGATGCGTCCGTAACGCAATTTTGTGATGTCGAAAGTCCCCTCTTCCTTAGTCGTCGCCTCCTCCTTCGGTTTGCCGATGCCCGTGCCAATGGCGGTGATCATCGCCTGGATCTCGGTATTCTTGAGCGCCTGATCGAGACGCGCTTTCTCGACATTGATCAGTTTGCCGCGGATCGGCAGAATCGCCTGGTAACGGCGATCCCGGCCCTGCTTGGCCGAGCCACCGGCCGAGTCGCCCTCGACGATGTAGAGCTCGGTAAACTCCGGATCGCGCTCGGAACAATCGGCCAGCTTCCCGGGCAAACCGCCGCCGGTCAGGGCACCTTTGCGGATCGTTTCGCGCGCTTTGCGAGCGGCTTCGCGCGCCCGCGCCGCGGTCAGCACCTTGTCGAATATCCGCTTCGCCACCGGCGGGTTTTGATCGAAGTAAGTCATCAGCCCGTCGTAAACGACCGAGTTGACGACCCCGTCGATCTCGGTGTTCACGAGCTTCACCTTGGTCTGCGATTCAAAGCGCGGGTTGGGAAGTTTAATGCTCAGAACACAGACCAGACCTTCGCGCACGTCGTCGCCCGAGATCGCGGGATCCTTGTCTTTCAGGAGACTGTTCGAGCGCGCGTATTGGTTGACCGCTTTCGTTAGGGCGGTGCGGAAGCCGGTTAGGTGTGTGCCGCCGTCGGGGTTCGGAATGGAGTTCGCGAAAGGCAGAATCTGGTCGTTGTAGCTGTCGTTATATTGCAGGACGACATCGACAAAAACTTCGTCGCGCTGGCGCGAGATCACGACCGGTTTCGGGTGGATGACCGTCTTGTTCTCGCCGAGCTGCTTCACAAACTCTTCGATGCCGTGCTTGTAGAAGAAGGCTTCCTTTTTTGGAACCTCGCCGCGCTCATCGGTCAGGTTGATCTCGAGACCCGGATTCAGGAAAGCCAACTCGCGCAGCCGACTCGCCAGGCGCTCGAATTTGAACTCCGTCGTAATCGTGAAGATCGTCGGATCGGGCAGGAAGGTGATCAGCGTGCCGGTGGTCTTCTTGTTCTTCAACTCACCGATGACACTGAGCTTCTCCGTCGTCTTCCCGCGCTCGAACGCCATGTGGTAAACCTTGGCGTCGCGCGACACCTCGACCTTGAACCAATCGGAGAGCGCGTTGACGCACTTCGCCCCGACGCCGTGCAGACCGCCGGAGTATTTGTAGGCTCCCTGCCCGAATTTACCGCCCGCGTGCAGATTGGTCAGGACGAGTTCGACCGCTGGCATCTTGAACTTCGGATGCATGTCGACGGGAATACCGCGGCCGTTGTCACGCACCGAAACGGAGCCATCGATATGGACCGAGACGTCGATCCGCGAGCAGTAACCGGCCAGGTGTTCGTCGATCGAGTTGTCCAGCACCTCGAAAACGCAATGATGCAACCCGCGCTCGTCAGGGTCGCCGATGTACATGCCCGGCCGTTTCCGGACCGCCTCCAGACCCTCGAGTTTGTCGATCTGGGCGGCGTTATATTTTTGGCTTTCGCTGATCCCGGCAGGGCGCTCGGCGGGTGAACTGAAAACGTCGGTTTCGTCTTTGGTTTGGAGCATAGAAACGCGGAGCTCCGCGAGGTCGGAAACATAGGCGAAAATGGGCTCCGGACAACTAATTATCTGGGGCAACACGAAGGGATTAAAACCCCACATCTTGCGGGTCAGAGTGGCCGGCTATGCATAATGTTGGGGCTCAGCCGCCGCGGTTACCACAGCGGCCGAGAATACGCCGCGGCGGCCGTCGATCGCCCGAACGCGAACGCGTCACAGCCAGCTCCGTCGGGCCAGAATTGCAGGGATGTCCGAAGGCAATTTGGGCCCAGCGGATCGGCCAATGTCGTCGCCCTGCTGGTTAATTTCCTTCCCGCATCAGGACGGGCGAAGCCGGCAGCTTATCGAGGATGATGTTCTTATCGCCATCGTAGCGGCCAAACTGAAGCACGCCGGTCGGGCATTGCTGCACGCAGGCGGAACAGCGGACGCATTCGGGGTCTTCCATCGGCACGCCTTTGTTGGCGAAATTCATAACGTCGATGCCCTGATGACAAACGGAGGTGCAGACGTTGCAGGAGATGCACTTGTGTTTGTCGGGAAAAATCCGGTAGCGCGAAAACCTCGTGTAGATGTGCATGAGGGCCGCGAGCGGGCAGGCAAAACGACACCAGACCCGGCCGCTGAACCAGAAATAGAGGCCGACCCCGAGAATGCCAGCCATGAAAATATCGACGCTCCAGCCGTAACTCAAAAACGGGATCCCCTCGAAGAGCTTGTGATACCAACGCGTCGCCCACGATTCGTCGCCCAGCGCCCAACCGGCAATGCGCAGGCCGAGAATCGCGAGAGCGAAAACGAGAACGGCCTGCCCGACCATGTTGAGCCGATTCCAAAAAGGCCCATGCGGCATTTTCGAGCGATAGGAGTCTCCCATCGTCTCGGCCAGAGCGCCGCAGGAACAAATCCAGCCGCAATAAGCGCCCTTGCCCCAGCGAAAGATGATGAGCGGGATGAGGACAAATGTCTGGACGAAACTGATCCCGAGCCAAAGCCACATCGGGTGCTCGGTGAAAACGTTGTAAACGTTAAGCGGGAAGGCCAGGATGAACCCGTAGGCGCGCCAGTAGGCGCGTTCGTGGCCTAACGACCCGTCGTAGCTTTCAAAAAGATGGTCGGCCAGCCAGCGCAAAGGATGGCCGGGCTCGAAGAAGCCGTTGTGCCCCATCCAGGGCAGGATCAGTTCCGGCAAAATGAAGAGCGGGATCCATTGCGAGCCGATCAGGACGAGGGTCTGCCACTTCACATAGGGCGTGCGCCGACGGCGCACCCGGCGAATGCCGAAGACAAGGACGCAGGTGCAGTAAGCGAGCGTGTAATAGAAGGCGGGATTACCGAAGCCGCGCTTGATCGTGAAAAGAAGGTTACCCTCGCGGCTCGACCACTCGGCGATTTTGCCTCCGGCGGACTCGATCGCTTTCGGCACGTTGTTGGGAAAAGCCTGCGCCTGGCTGGCCCAGCGCTGGACCGGGAACTCCTGCGGATGATTACTCTTCCAGTGATAGAGCACGACGCAGAAAAGGAGGAAAGCGATGCAACTGATCCAGGTGATGGGGCGCCAATCGCCGCTCACATGCAGCCCGCTGCGCCGGAAGAAATCGAGCGGCGCTTCCCGCCCGATCATGGAAAAGACGTCGTCGTTAGGCAGGACGACTTCTTCGCCGTCCTCGCGCTTGAGAGTGACCTTGTCGGGCTCGATCCGGGTGACGGTGGAGGCCATCGCGAGGGTGATGGAACCGGTCGGCGCGTTCTTCACCATGCCGCGCGTGAACGCGGTCGTGACTCGCTCGGAACTGGGCCGTTCCACCTGCACATCCGCCTTCGGATCGTGCTGCAGCATTTCCAGTTTCTCAATGTTCCCCGGTTTCGGGCGCGAGAATTCCGGTTTGCGATAGCTCACCGTGACCTTCGCTCCGCAGCCGGCGAGCGCGATGGCGGACTCGAGCGCGCTGTCGCCGCCGCCGACCACAAGCACATTCTTGCCGCTGAAATCCGACGGATCGAAGAGCCGGTTGTGGACCTTATCGAGCTCCTCACCCGGGCAGCCGAGCTTGCGGTGGTTGCCACTGCGCCCGATCGCGACGATGACCCGCCGCGCCCGCGTCACGGTCTTCGCCTTGTCGCCATGATGGAGAAGAATCTCCTTCCCCTGCTCCTCCAGTCGCTCAATCCGCGCGTCGGTAAACTCGATCCCCGCGGCCTTGCGCTGTTCCTCCATTTCCTCCAGCAGCGGTTCCTTCACGTCTTTGGTGAAATGGAGGCCGCCTTCGAGCTTGAGGTCGGTCGGATAGGTATAGATCGGCTTCGCCTTGGGAAAATTGATGACGGTGGAGAAGGGCTGCGCCGCCTCGAAGATTTTGTAATTCAGCCCAGCCTTTTGCGCCTCGATCGCCGCCGAGACGCCCGACACCCCGCCGCCGACGATCGCGAGGTCGAGGACGACATCGCTCGCTAATGTTGTAGCCGGGGTCGCTGACCCCGGTCCCCTTGTCGCGCCGCGCTCACGGCCGGGGACAGCGTCCCCGGCTACAGAATTTTGAAAATCCGGCTCGGCCAGGATCGCATGCACCGCTTCCGCGCCGGTCTTGGAAGAAAATTTCAGAAGCGGGATCCCCGTGAGGTCACCCACGATCCGCACCCCGGGGAGATTGGTCACGCCGAGCTCTCCAGACTCCGGCAATTTCTCCACCACGCCCGCCGGCCAGCGGGTATGCAGCCACTGCGTGTAGCTCTTAACTGGATTAAACATAAGACGCGCGAACCGGGCGCAGTTTTGTCGAGAAATGAGGATGGTGGAAGCGCATTTATTCCCCGCACCATCCGCTTTTTGCCGAGCGGACCGCAAGCCCAAGGTCGCCGCTCTCATCTGCGACGTCATTCAGTTGCGGCGAAAGTTGAGAATTTCTCGTCTCCGGAGCGCGGGACCGTCGACGGCGCGGTCCTCGGACCGCACTCTTTCGTCTTGCGCTATTTCAATTCGTTAGGCGACGACCGCCTGCTTTTGCTCAATCGCGGGCTAGCCCAATCCCTCGCGGTCGTGCCCGAGCCGCTCCTGACTCCGCCTGCCCCCGGACGCGGGGAAAGCCCCGGGTCGAGCGAACATCAAGTTCCCCAACTCCAAGGTCCTTGACTCGATGGTTTACAACTATTCCTGGCCGCTTTTCCCCTACATCTGGAACAAGATTAAATTCAACGTCGCCTACGAGAGCGATCTCGATTTCATCGCCCGCACCATGCAGCAGATCGTGGAGGAAGAACTGGGCCAGGCCATGCTCGAGCGCGTCGGGCAATATCGCGAGCTGCTCGCCCGCACCCCGGTCGATGAGCTGGAGGTGCGGGAACATCCGCGCGTCATCTTCCGGGTCAGCGAAAAATACCTGGCTCGAAGCCATCGTCCGTTACCTCGTGGCCCCGCGCGAAGCCGGCCCGGTTAAGACGTGGCTGATCAAGAAACTGCTCCCGGCCCTTAACGCTGCACCCGATAAAGTGCTCTTCCCGAAAGGGCCGAATCGTTAGGGGGAAAGTGAAAAAGATAGCGCAAGCTTCCAGCTTGCCTGGCCGAAAAGCGCCAGCTGGAAGCTCGCGCTACCCAAAAGCGGCCCACACCCGACAGGTCCCGCGCGCCTAGTTCCTCTCGCGCTTCGCCGAGCGAAGGTATCTGTTTAGCGTGGGTGCAGTCTTGACGTCGCGGCCAGCGTTGTAGCCGGGGACGCTGTCCCCGGCCGAGCGTTTCCAAGGCGGGGAAGAGAGCGAAGACAGTTCGTGCGTGGGAAGCAGCTCGGTTCCGCAACCTTCCTCCCGGCGCGCGACCGGGGACAGCGTCCCCGGCTACAACGGCGCGAGCCAAAGGCACTCGAGGGAAACATGCCGCTGCTTCCCGGAGCAGGCGCAGATAACGCTCAACAACTCTGAGCGTGGCCTGCGCGCTCTCGCCTAACGATGAACGCGCTCCGGCCGGTTGACTTGCTCCCGGCACACGATAGCCTTTTGCAGGATGATCAACGTCACCGACAGCGCCGTAAACCACCTTCGCTCCCTCCTCGCCGAGCAACCCGACCCGGCCGGCAAGGGCCTGCGCGTGCAGGTGGCGAAAGGCGGTTGCTCCGGGCTCCAATACGAGATGTCGCTCGACCGCCGCCACGAGGGCGATGCCATCGTGGAGCGCGACGAAATGCAGTTCCTGATCGATCCGGAAAGCGCCGATTTCCTGCGCGATGCCACCCTCGATTTCGAGGACGGGCTGACCGGCTCCGGTTTTCGCATCGTCAATCCCAATGCCGCCCGGACCTGCGGCTGCGGCACTTCGTTCGAACCGGTCCGCCCTGCCTAACGACGCGCTTCGCGGCCGACGAACGCCCGCCCTGGCATGGAACCAGACCTTTTCCGCTTTGATGATCGCCGGGGGTTCGAACGCAAACGAACCAACTTCTTCGCCTGGACGGTCGCCATCCTCCTCCTCACCGGCCTCGCCCTCGCCGCCTGGCTCGGGAGTTTCTACGTCATCGGCCAGCCGGAGCGCCCGGAAAGTTATCGGCTCCTGCAGAAGCTGCACAAAATCGAGGCGCCGAAACGCTTCGCCCTCACCGCCGCCCCACCCGGCGAGTTCCTTAATCCGAAAAAACTCTACCAGCGCTATCAATCGATGGGCCCGGCCGAGCTGGCCCGCAAAGACGCGGAGCTGACCCGGAATTTCATCCGCAATTTCGAACAGGTCCACGGCCTTGTGACCTACGTCGTCGGGCGTTTCAATATCATGGGGGCGCGCGAGCTGACCCATGACGATGTCTTCACTTCCGGCGCGGTCGCGCTCGCCGGCGCGGTCGATCAACCGGAGCTGATGATGGAACACGTTTTCACGACCGCGAACGAACACGACGCCAAGCTTCTCCAGGAACGGCTGGTGATGGGGATGGATGTGAACGTCGAGCGGAGCCACGATCTCTCCGCCGTCGTCCATGTCGAGCGGCTGCCCGACGGCCGCATTCAAATCACGGTCGTGCCGCTACTTTACGGAAGTTACGCGGTCACGCGCGGCACCGGCACTTTTAGTCTCGAGCCGCCCGCCGAGCTCAATCTCGCGGCCGGCTGGCCGATCTTTAAAGCGGAGAACCGCCGCACGGTGGAGAACCGCTACGACGGTTACCGATCGCGGCTGGCCCCGGCCAGCAGTGCGCTCCCCATCGTCGGCCTCCCGCCGGCGAAGAGCGCCCCGCCGCCGGAAGATGCCCTCGTTCGGGTGGAACCCGCCGTCCCGCTGGACGATGAACCAAGCGCCGTTCCGTTGCGCCCGACTCGCAAACCCCCCTCTTCCCTGGAAGGCGAGAAAGTCGCGGTGGCGCGCCCCGCGGGCACTCCGCTCAAAGCGCCGCGCGCGCAACCTGTGACGGCGTCCGATCTTCAGCCTAACGAATCTCCACGAGTGGCGGTGGCGGCGACCCCGGCTGCGCCCGAGCCCACCGTCATGCGCGCCCTGCCGGTCACTGCGGCCTCACCCGCCGTCGCCCTGACTTCGACCACAGGCGCGACTTGGAAAACCTTCGCGCCCGGCGCGGCCCCGAGTGGCCGGATGCTGGATCCCGCCGGGCTGCGCGAAGTCGCGAGCAACGGCCTCCGCGGCGAACGCGTTTATCTGACCGGGCAGTTCGTGGTCAACTTTGCCGACGCCAACCGCGCCGTCCTCCGTCCGACCACCGGCCAAGGGGGCGGCGGGCCCGCGCGCAACCTCCGCGTCATCGTGGATTATCCGGCCGGCGCGCCCTTACCCGATCCCGGTTCCACCCTCAGCCGCGACGATGCGCGACCGTATGAAATCACCGAGGTGCGTCGGCAATCCGACGGCCAGCTCAACGTCTTCGTCCGCGAAATCATCAAACAGTAGCGGGTCGTTAGGCTAGGCCGACGCCTCCCGGTAGGGCGAGACTCCGTCGAGCCAAGCGCAGCGGTGGCGGAGAGATTTACCAGGTTCCGGCTCGACGGAGTCTCGCCCTACCAGGCGCGGCGCGATCGTCTCCGGTTAACGCAGAATCACCACGCCGTCGCGAATCTCCGCCGTGCTGACGTTGTAGGGCGCAGCTGCATCCATCGCGATCCCGAGAATGGATTGTCCGCGATAGGACATCGAGAGCACTCCGGAGGGCACCGGAAATCCGTTCGCCTGAATTTTCGAGACTTGGAGTGAGTTGATCGCGGTCGGCCCATCCGTCGTGATGGTGAAGCTGCCGTTCAAATAGCCTTTCGGAAATCCCGGCACTTTGTCGGAGGAGATACTCATCTGCACCTGCGCCGTATTCCCGCTCACGGAAACGTAGGCGTGGCCGCGCGACTTCGGATTGGCCGAAATCAAACCGTTGATCTCGCTGCCCGAAAGAGTGAGTCGCCGTCCGGTATCCGGCGTGGCCGCGGGCTCGGGGGTCGCTTCGCTGGTCGCCTCCGGCGCACCCGAGGGAGTTGGGGTGTAGGAAGGCGTCGTCGGCGCGGTTTGAAACTGGTCCACCCGCTCCTGCACTTCGGTTAGTTGCGCGGGCGGCAGGTCCTCAATCGGCAACGGCGTTGGCTTCGATCCGCCCGAGAAAAGCAGGTAGCCGCCAAGACCGATGACCACCACCGTGAGGAGAGCGAAAGCGACGAGAAAAAGGCAGCCCTTGCCCGCGCAGCCCATGCCGCTCTTTTTCGGCGGTGGCGCTTCGATCCAGGTCGGGTTGGTCGAGTCGGTCGGCATTTGCTTAATTCGTTAGGCTGGCCTGGGCCGCGATCAATTTCTCGTAAAGCGTTTGCAGTCCCTCGGAGAGAAGCCGGTGCCGGCCCAGGACCGGCATGAAATTCGTGTCCCCATTCCAGCGCGGCACAATATGCAAATGGAGATGATCCGCCACCCCGGCGCCGGCGGCGGTGCCGAGATTGAGCCCGAGGTTAAAGCCCTGCGCCTTCATCGTCGCGCGCAGGAGAGCCTGGGCGTGCACCGCCAGGCCCCAGAGTTCGAGGATTTCATTCTCACCTAACGAACCCAGATCTGCCGTCTTCCGGTAGGGCACGACCATGAGGTGCCCGACCGCGTAGGGATAGCGGTTCATCATCAGGAAAACATTTTTCCGCCGTGTCACCACGAGGTGAGCGGCGTCGTCGCTCGCCTGCGCGGCCTCGGCCAGAAAATCAGGATTGCGATTTTCGAGCTCGAAATACTCCACCCGCCACGGGCACCAGAGGGCTTCGATCTCAGACTTGGGAAACTCCATGGAATCGTTAGGCAAACAGGCTCGGGGGAGCGTATCGGCTGAGGCGGCGATGTCGAGGGCGGGTTTACTTCGCCGTCCTCCGCTCGTGAGCCGGCTGTAGACGCCTCCCTCTGGGAGGCGCGAGAGCGATGTCGCTGAAAGCCCGCCCCCCGCGCTTCGCAGAGCGAAGCGTCTACAGCACGAGGCGCGAGAGCGATGCCGCTGAAAGCCCGGGCCCCGCGCGTCGCAGAGCGAAGCGTCTACAGCGTCCGCACGAAAAGCGAATACCGCGGCAGGTTCTGCGCTTTCTCCGAAACCAGCTGCAGCTTCGCTCCCGGTAACAAATCCAGCCAGGCCCGCGCCGGCTGGTTCCGCACCACCAGGGCATCGAGCTGACCAGCTTTCCACTGCGCCACCGCGTCGTTAGGGGGGAGAAAATGATCGCGCCGCAGGTAAAGCAGCATCCCTTCCTCCCGTCCGCCGACCACCGCGAAACGCCAGTTCCGCTCCGTCGCTTCCGCCCGCACCTGTCGCGAGAATTGCACCAGCACGTCGCTCCGCTCCCGCCGCGCCGTGCCGAGTTTGAAAGCGGCATAGCCGCCGGTGAAGAGCACCGCAAAAACGAGCGAAGCTCCAAGCCAGGGCCCGACTTTGGCCCGCCAGCGTTCCTTCTCAAAAGCGCGCGCGACCTGCGCGCCTAACAAAAGACAGAGCGGAGGCAGGATCGGGAAAATCCGATCCACTCGCTTCGACGGGATGACCGACATCAGGAGCAAACCGCCCACGCTCCAGCAAACCAGCCAGACCGTGGCCGGCTTCATCTGCAGGGAAAGCCGCTCCCGCCGCCGCCAGAAAAAAATCGTCAGGCCGATGAGGAGCAGGCTCCAGGGCGCGAACTTGTGCAGGAGATGCGGAAAATAAAAATAGATCGGCTGCGGCTTGTGCATCGTCTCGGTGAAACGCCCGGCAAATTCGCGGATCACCACGCTTTCATAAAAGCCTTCTTGCCTAACGATTCCGCCAATGGCCCAGGCGAGAAACACCGCCAGCGAGAGGAGCCACGGCCACCAGCCGCTCCACCCGCTCGGTGCGCCGCCTTTGCGGTGGAGGAATTGATAAACGATCAACCCCGGCAGGATGAAGGCGTAGATGATCGGCCCCTTGATCAACATCGCGCCGGCCAGCAGAACGAATGCGATGACCCGGTCCCGCCTCGTCCAGCTCTCTGACCGGCGGATTTTTCGCCAGATCTGCGCGCCGATGAGAAAGGTCACCAGCGCCAGCGGCATATCCGTCCGCACCAGCGTGGCGAGGCGTGGTGAGAGCAGGTTCAGGCCGACCGCGCTGAAGGCAACCAGCCCGCCCACCCCACCATAGGCGGCGGTCGCTTCCCGCGCGATCAACCAGAGCAGAACGAGCGCGGCCGCGAAAGATGGTAATCGCCACGCCATCTCCCACCAGCGGGTCACCGCAAAAATCCCGGCCGAGATCCAGCCGACGAGCGGCGGCTTCGTCGCCACGCTCTCGTTAGGCGTATGCTGGTAAAGCCAATGCCCCTGGCCCAACATTTCGAAGGAAGTGTAGGCCTGCTTCGCCTGGTCGTAGTCGTCCAGCGTCCAAGGCAGATTCGTGAGGGCAAAAAATCCGACGATCAGGCACAGCACCGCCCACTTCGTCCCCGGGCGCTCGAGCCAATGGCCGCTCACGCTCACTCTTCCCGCCAGAGAACCGCGCGCACCGGCGCGCCGTCACCCCCGATGATTTTCAGGGGCAGCGCGGCCAGCGTGTAGACGCCCGCTTCGACTTCGCTCAAGTCCAATCCCTCGAGAATCGCGATGTCCGCCGCGGCCAGGGCGTGATGATTTCTCAGGTCCTTGGAATCAATCGCGTCGACCGAGGGCAGGTCGAGCCCGAGCAATTTCACCCCCCGACTCTGCATCCAGGCCGCCACGCCCTCGGCCAGGACCGGGATGGCCGACGGGAACTTGCTCGAATCCGGCCAGGCTCCGGTCTTGAGCAAAAGCCGAGGCGCGGCCGCCGCCGGCTCCAAGTCAGCGATCGTAATTTCGCCTAACGACTCAGCAAACTTCGCGCTCAGGTCCACCACCGCCACCATCCCCAAGTAACGTTCTGGGGCGAAGCGATCGATCGTTAGGCCGTCATCTTCGAAGTGGAAGAAAGCATCGGCGTGGGTCCCGGAATGCACGCTCGTCGTCATTCGTCCGAGGTTGACCGACGATCCTTCCGCCAGCCGGCCGACCAGGCGGTAATCGAAAGTGGCGTCGCCCGGCCAAGGCGCGAGGTCGGATTGAAGAGCGCGGGTGATGTCGAGAAACTTCATCGGCCGGGAGAGATTGGACGGGGGCCGCCGCCAAGGCAACAAAGTCGTTTTGCAACCCGCGCGATTTCCCGCATGCTCTCAGCGTGAGCGAACAGGAAAACCCGTGGGTCGAAATCGTTCCAGGGATCAGACGGCGCACCATCGCGCACGGCGCTACCATGTACCAGATGCGCGCGGAGTTGAAGGCCGGCAGTCGCCTGCCCGAGCACGCTCATCCGCAGGAGCAGATCGCGCATGTCGTTAGGGGCCGGATGAAAATGATCGTCGCCGGGGTGGCGCACGAGCTGGGCGCGGGCGACGCCATTTACCTCGCGAGCAACGTCCCTCACGGCGTCGAGACGCTCGAGGATACGACCGTGATCGACACCTTCAGTCCGCCGCGTGAGGACTATCTCGCGCTCGACGGAGAAGCGCGCCACGCGGCCAAATGAAAATCATTTCGGGCGGACAAACCGGCGTGGACCGGGCCGCGCTCGATGCCGCCCTTTCGTTAGGCGTGACCGCCGGTGGCTGGTGCCCGGAGGGTCGCCTGGCGGAGGACGGCGCCATCCCGCCCCATTACCCGCTCACCGAATTACTTGGCGGCGGATATCTGCAACGCACCGAGCGCAACGTCAGCGAGGCGGATGGCACCGTCATCTTTCACTCCGGCGCGCTGCTCGGTGGCAGCAAAACGACGGCAGATTTCTGCGCGGAAAAACAGAAATCCTGCCTGCTCCTCGATGCCGCTTCGCTCGAGCCCGGGCACGCTGCCGAGTTGCTTGCGCAATTCGTTAGGGCGAACCGGATCAAGATCCTCAATGTCGCCGGGCCGCGCGCCAGCCAATGGCCCGGCGGCTACGATTTTGCGCGCCAGGTGCTAGAGAAATATCTCCAGGCTTCCGCGCCCCGGATTTCCTTTGTCGTCCCGGCGCATAACGAGGAGCACGAGCTGCCGGCCAGCCTGAGCGCGCTGCGCGCCGCAGCCGATGCCTCGGGAGAAAGTTACGAGCTGATCGTGGTCGACGACGCCTCGACCGACGCGACGGCCGAAATTGCCCGGCAGTTTCACGCTCGCATCGTGCCGATCGATCGCCGCCAGATCGCCGCCGCGCGCAATGCCGGGGCTCGCGTCGCCCGCGGCGAAATTCTTTTCTTTGTCGATGCCGATACCCGCATCGCGCGGGCCCACGTCAGCCTCGGCCTGCAAGCGCTGGCCGCGGGCGGCTCCGGCGGCAGCGCCCGCGTCCTGCCGGACCGGGAGCTGCCTTTCTGGGCGAATGTTTTTCTCCAGGTTTTCTCCGCCATCTATTTCACCGCCGGGCTCGGCGCGGGCGCGTTCATTTTCGCCCGGCGCGCCGCGTTCGAAAAGGCGGGCGGCTTCGACGAGCAATATTTCGCCGGCGAAGAAGTCTATCTCACCCTTGCGCTGAAAAAGCTGGGCCGTTTCCGGATTTTGCGCGAGCCCATCGTGACTTCCGCGCGAAAGGTGCGGATGCACTCCGCCCGGGTCGTCCTAGCGCAGATGTTTTTTATCATCTTCAGGGGCAAACGGGCGCTCCGGCAGCGGGAAAAACTGCACCTCTGGTACGACGGCAAGCGGGAACAGCGCGCCACCTGAGCGCTCGTTAGGTCGTCGTTAGGGCGAGGAGCGATTGCGGACCATTACCACCGTGGCATCCGTCCGGCCGTAACCGAAGTAGCGTCCATCGGGCGAGAAGGCGACCGGCAAGCCAGGGAAAATGCCGGAACCAGTTTCGCGAAAATAACTCGCGAGCAAGGACCCATCCGAGACCTGAAATTGCCGGATGAAGAAGGTGTAACCGGACGCCGCCAGCACCGACGCGCCGTCGGGCGAAAAGGCGACGGACTGGATGAAGCCTAACGAATCGGCGTCGATCGTGCGCAGAAGCGTGCCGTCGGCGACGCGCCAGAGCTGTAGGTTTTGTCCGTAGGATTCGAGCCCGGCCGCGAGGGTCTGCCCGTCGGGCGAAAAAGCGAGCGAGGTGACGTTCGAGACGCCCGGGAAAACGCGAATCAAGGTTCCGTCGCTCGCGTTCCAGAGGCGAATGGTGGTGTCGCCGCCGGACGCGATCATCTGGCCATCGGGTGAATAGACGACTGACTCGACGAACAAGCTATGCCCCACCAGCGTGCGCAGGAGCGCGCCGTCGGAAGTCCGCCAGATTTTTACCAGGTTGTCGCCCCCGCCAGAGGCGAGGGTCTGGCCGTCGGGCGAATAATCGACCGAGAAGGTTCCCCCGCCGTGGCCGGGAAGGATGAGTAATTGCACGCCGTCAGAAACCCGCCAGAGGCGGATGCTGGGGTCGCGTGTATCGGGCGGGGGCGCGCCAGCCGCCGAAGCGATGAGCTGGTTATCGGGCGAAAAAGCGACCTCGTTCACGATATCGAAATGCCCGATGAGCGTGCGCAGATCGACGCCGTTCGACACCTGCCAGAGCTTGATGATTTCGGCATCGTCGCAAGAGGCGAAAAGCTTGCCGTCGGGCGAGAAATCCACCCCGTTGACCGCCGCGGTGTGGTGTCCCAGCGTTTGGAGCAAGCTCCCATCACTCACCTGCCAGAAGCGCGGATGACCGTCGAACGAGCCGGAAGCGATCGTTAGGCCGTCGGGCTTGAAGGAGATCGTCTCGACCGACGAGACATCGGGCGCGGTCAGCGTCCGCACCAGAGTTCCGGTCGCTGGGTTCCACAGTTTGATCGTATTATCCCAGGAACCCGAGCCGACCAAATCGCCCGCGGGCGAAAAGGAAACCGACGAAACCAAAGAGGTATGACCGGTGAGTGTCTTCAGCAACACGCCATCCGCGACCCGCCACAAGCGCACCGTGTCGTCCCAAGCGCCTGAGGCCAGGGTTTGCCCGTCCGGCGAGAACGCGACCGATTCCACAAAGAAGGTATGCCCGGTGAGCGTGCGCAAGAGCGTGCCGGTCGAGACCTGCCAGAGCTTGATCGTCTGATCGCTGCTCGCGGAAGCGATGGTTGCGCCGTCGGGCGAGAACGCGAGGCCGAAGACCGAACCTTGGTGGCCGGTGAGGGTCTTGAGTTTCGTCCCGTCGGAGGTTTGCCAGATGATGATGGTGCCGCCGACGCCGGCGGCCAGGAAGGTGCCGTCAGGCGAAATCGCGACCGACCAGGCCTCGACGAAATTAGTCGGCAACGACAGGACAATGCTGCCATTCGACGCTTTCCATAGTTTCACCGAGGCGTCCTGACTCCCGAAGACCGCGCCACTGGCTGAAGCGATGAATTTTCCATCCGGCGAATAGGCGAGATCGTTGATGCCGCGGAAGTCGCCGGGAAAAGTGGTGACCAATCCACCATCGCTCGCGCGCCAGATCTTGATGTTGTTGTCGCCGGACGCGCTCGAGGCGGCGAGAAAGCGCCCATCAGGGGAGTACGCGACCGCGCTCTGCGCCCACATGCCGCCGCCGAGCCATTTAATATCTGGCCGACCACCCGCCGCGGTCAGCGGCTTGGGCGCGAGCAGGAGAGCGAGGGCAAGGCAAACGGTGGATGAAGAGCGAAAGGATAGTTTCATATTCCTGCTTTCTAGCTTTGCGATTCAATGGGCGGGCAGCAATCGGAGATCCGTAACGAAGTTGTTACGTTGCGCGGGTGGGGAGCGCGCCGGGTTGGCGAACGGCGGCACAAACAAGTTGAGCGCGCAGCCGCGGAAGCTTAGAGACAAATCGCCATGGAAACGAAAGTTGAGCCCGCGATCGACCTAACGAACTGGATCGAGGAACACAAAGACAAGTTCAAGCCGCCGGTCAGCAACCAGTATCTCTACGACGGACGCGATTTCTTCGTCATGGTGATCAAGGGCCCGAACGCGCGGAACGATTTTCACCTCGTCGATTCTGAGGAATATTTTTATCAGCTCAAGGGCGACATCAAGATCCGCATCCGCGAGGGCGACAAAATGATCGACCATCTCGTACGAGAAGGAGAAACGTTCTTCATTCCGCCTAACGTCCCGCACGCTCCGATTCGTCCGCCGGATACGATTGGCGTGGTGGTCGAGCGCCGCCGGCCCGCCGGTGAGCACGAGGACGTCATCTTTTACTGCGACAACTGCGGCGCGCTGGTCGAGGACATCGACTTCGATTGCGCCGACATCGTCAACGCCTTCAGCCAGGCGATGCTCGACTTCTGGAATAACGACGAACGCCGCACCTGCAAAAAGTGCGGCACGAAGGTGGCGAAACCCGAGCCGATCAAACCGTTCTAGCTGCGCTCAATGTGGGAGGGGCCGTTGTGGCCCGCTAATAGGGGCTCTGGACCCCCCTAGGGGCCCAAAGGCCCCCCCCCCCAA
>JBBPZS010000103.1:0-45660 GCA_038198605.1 Chthoniobacterales bacterium
CTGTCACTGATCCTATTGCCGACCTTCTGGCGCGCGTGCGTAACAGCACCCAGGCGCAGAAGCTCGAGATGTTTGTCCCTTACTCGAAGGTGAAGAACGAGATCGTTCGCATCCTGAAAGAGGAAGGCTACATCACCGATTTTGCCCTCGACACGACCGCGGCCCATCCCCGGATCAAGATCACGAACAAAATTTCGAATCGCACCAGCGCCATCACCGGCCTGAAACGCGTCAGCCGTCCCGGCTTGCGCCGTTACGTCGGGGCGGATGAAATTCCGCGCGTTCTCGGCGGCATGGGCACGGCGATTCTCTCCACCTCGCGCGGCGTGATGTCCGGCCGCGAAGCGAAGAAACAAAAAGTGGGCGGCGAATTGCTCGCCTACGTCTGGTAACTCACGCGCTATGTCACGGATTGGAAATAAGGCGGTCGAAATTCCCGCTAAAGTCAAAGTCAACATCGACCAGAGCGGTAAGGTCGCGGTCGAAGGTCCGAAAGGGAAGCTCGACTGGAAGCTGCCCAAGGGCATCAAGGCGAACGTTGCCGACAATCAGGTGTCGTTAGTCCGCGACGCGGAGACGCGCAGCCTCAAGGCGCTGCACGGTCTTTCCCGCGCCCTGATCAACAACATGGTCGTCGGGGTGAGCGAAGGCTTTACCAAGAACCTCGAGATCGAAGGCGTCGGCTTCAAGGCCGCGGTTCAGGGCAAGAATCTCAATCTCAGCCTCGGTTTTTCACATCCTGTCCTCTTCCCGATTCCGGAAGACATCAAAATTATTGTGACTGATAACACCAAGATCGCGATCGCCGGCGTCGACAAGAAGACGGTCGGCCAGGTCGCGGCTGATATTCGGGGGTATTACCCGCCTGAGCCCTACAAAGGCAAAGGCGTTCGTTATGCGGGTGAGCAGATCCGCCGCAAGGAAGGCAAAACCGTTCAATAGCCATGGCTACGATTAACCGAAAAGCGATTCGCGGACGCATTCATAACCGCATTCGGCGCAAGGTCTCCGGAACCGCGGAACGTCCTCGTCTCTGCGTCTATTTTTCCGGCAAGCATGTCTATGCGCAGGTGGTCGACGACGAAGCGGGCCAGACTCTGGTCTCGGCTGGTACGACCGAGAAATCTCTTAGCAAAGGCAGTCACGCCGCCAATCGCGCCACGGCCGAGAAAGTCGGGAAGCTGATCGCCGAGCGTTTGCTGGCGAAGAACATCGACAAGGCAGTTTTCGATCGTGGTGGATTTCTTTACCACGGCAAAGTGAAAGCGCTGGCCGACGCGGCGCGCGAAGGCGGATTGAAACTTTAATATGGCATACGCAGGCAACCAAGGCAGACGAAGCGATTCACGCACGACGGACCGGACGCCTCCGGCAAGAGGCGACACGACTGAGAAAGTCGTGTTCATCAACCGCTGCGCCAAAGTCGTAAAGGGCGGACGCCGTTTTAGCTTCAGCGCGCTCATCGTGGCGGGCGATCACGACGGCAAAGTGGGCTGTGGATTTGGCAAGGCCAACGAAGTCGCGGAAGCGATCCGCAAGGCTTCGGAAGCGGCTCGCAAGTCGATGGAAAAGATGTCGCTGCGCGACAACACCATTCCGCATGAAGTGATTGGGGAGTTCGGCGGTGGACGCGTTCTCTTGCGTCCGGCCTCGCCTGGAACCGGCGTGATCGCCGGTGGCGGCGTGCGCGCAGTGGTCGAAGCGGTCGGGATTCGCGATGTGCTTGCCAAGTCGTTAGGCTCGAGCAACCACTCCAACGTGGTGAAGGCGACGATCGAAGCGCTGCGTTCCTTGCGCCGGCGCGATGAAATTTACAAGACGCGCGGATTGCGCATTCCGAACAACGCTGAGGGGGCAGAGCCGCAGTCATGATTCGGTTACATAACCTAAAACCTCGCCCCGGTTCCCGTCATCGCGTGAAGCGGCTCGGTATCGGAGAGAGTTCCGGTCACGGGAAAACGAGCGGCAAGGGCCACAAAGGCCAGAAAGCCCGTTCCGGCGGCAGCATTCGTCTCGGATTCGAAGGCGGCCAGATGCCACTCATTCGGCGTTTGCCCAAGCGTGGTTTTAACAACGCGGCCTTTAAAAAGCATTACGCGCTGGTCAATCTCGACGACCTGAATGAATTCAAGGCCGGCACGGTCATCAACGAGCAGATGCTCCGCGATGCGAACTACATTCGCGGCAAAGTGGTGGGCCTGAAAGTTCTTGGCCGCGGTGACTTGAAACACAGCCTGACGATCGAAGCGGATAAGGTAAGTGACGCCGCTCGCGAAAAAATCGAGAAGGCCGGCGGTACCGTGACTTTGCGCGAGCGCAAATCGCTGACCGACGGCAAGCGATCTGAGTCGGCCGAGCCGAAGCAGGAAACCCCGAAGCCGGCGGCGCCGAAAGCGAAAGCGAAGGCGAAGAAGCCGGCGGCGAAGAAAAAGAAGACTGCTGAATAAGCGGTTGCCTCTCTAGCGGATGGTTTCGGCTTTTTTAAACACGGTCAAAATCCCGGAACTGCGCCGGCGGATTTTGTTCACCCTCGCGGTCATCGTGGTGGTCCGCCTCGGTGCGGCTATTACCACCCCGGGCGTCAACCCGGCGGTCTTGCAGGATTGGTTCCGCACTTCGTCGCAAAGCGCCGGGGGCGGCGTGGCCGCGCTCTTCAATCTTTTCAGCGGCGGTGCGCTCGAGAACTGCGCCATCTTTTCGTTAGGCATCATGCCTTACATCAGCGCCTCGATCATGCTGCAGCTGCTGACGGCGGTGATTCCGTCGCTCAGCCGTTTGTCGCGTGAAGATGGCGGCCGGCAGAAGATCATGCAGTACACCCGTTATGCGACGGTCGTGCTCTGCATTTTCCAAGGCTACCTCCTCGCGGTCTCCTTCCAGCATCCGGAGTCGTATCACACCATGCTTCCGGGCATCACCGAGACGACGGCCCGATTAGGGATTCCACTGGTCGATAATTTGGGGTGGTCTTTCCGGATCGTTACCGTCCTCACCCTGACTTCCGGCACGCTTTTCCTGATGTGGCTGGGCGATCAAATTACCGACCGCGGCATCGGCAACGGCATTTCGCTCATCATCACGATCGGCATCGTCGCACGCCTGCCCGCCGCCTTGGCGCAAGCCTGGAAGACCTTCGTGCCTTCCGGCGTGACCGGACAAAGTCAGGTCAGTCCGGCGATCCTCGTATTAATGATCGCATTTCTTTTCATCGTGATCGCGGCCGTGATCGCAGTCACCCAGGGTGTGCGAAAAATTACTGTGCAGTACGCGAAACG
Organism: Chthoniobacterales bacterium; assembly: GCA_038198605.1. Lineage (GTDB taxonomy): Bacteria > Verrucomicrobiota > Verrucomicrobiia > Chthoniobacterales > UBA10450 > Palsa-1392. The sequence goes on from JBBPZS010000103.1 coordinate 3,276, forward strand.
CGTCGTGGGCCGGAAGATGTACGGCGGTCAGACGCAATACATGCCGCTAAAGGTGAATTATGCCGGCGTCATGCCGATCATTTTCGCATGGGCGCTCCTCCTTTTCCCGACCACGATCGTGGGAATGGCTTTCAAAAACAGCCGCACCGCACAGCATATCGCGGCGCTTCTTTCCGACGGCTGGCTGCATTACCTCGTCCTCGCGGCGATGATTTTCTTCTTCAGTTATTTCTGGGTGGCGACGCAGTTCCAGCCGGCGCAAATTGCCGATGATTTGAAAAAATACGGCGGCTATATCCCGGGCGTGCGCCCAGGCAAACCGACGGCGGATTTTCTCGATTTCACGATGACGCGACTGACTTTCGCGGGCGCGATCTTCCTTACCCTGATCGCGATTCTGCCGAGTCTCTTGAGTCAGGGGCTCCACGTCCCGGTAATCACCGCGCAATTTTTCGGCGGCACGAGCCTGCTCATTATCGTGGGCGTAATTCTCGATACGATGCGGCAGGTGGAGACTCACCTCATTCAACGGCACTACGACGGCTTCCTGCGCAAGGGGCGTTTGCGCGGCCGGGCTTTCGATCGCGGCGGTGCGCGCGGCGAGGCGGCGCAGCAGGGGACGCTGATGTGGCTTTATGTTGGGATCGCCGTTCTGGTCATCGGCGGCGTGGCAATCTTTCTCTACGGAGCTCGGTGAAAAGTCGCATCGTGCTTCTTGGCGCGCCCGGTTCCGGCAAGGGGACGCAGGCGGAACTCATCACCCGCCATTTCGCGATCTCAGTCACTTCGCCCGGCGCAATTTTGCGTCGGGAACGTGACCTTGGGACGCCGCTCGGGCTGGAAGCCGACGAGGTTTCGAAACAAGGCGGCCTGGTTCCTGACGACGTCATCGTGCGCCTGATCGAGGACTGGCTCAACCTGCACGGGCAAGAAGGATTCGTTTTCGATGGTTTTCCCCGCACCGTCAAACAGGCCGAACGCCTGAGCGAGATTTTGCAGAAAATGGGCAGCTCGCTCGATCTCGCCATCTGGCTGGAAGTCTCCGAGGAGACCGTGCGCGATCGTATTGCCAGCCGGTTGCAGTGCCGTCGCTGCGGGTTCACCACCAGCGTAACCAGCGCCGGTTTCGCCGATCGCCCGGTCTGCCCTTATTGCGACGGGCCGCTCATCCGGCGCGACGACGACGCCGCCTCCGTCCTGCAGAATCGCCTGGCCGAGTACAAAACGAAGACCGAACCACTCCTTTCCTTTTACGAAAAAGATGACGCGCTGCATCGGATCGACGGAAATCGGGATCGCGATGCGGTCTTTGCAGACATCTCGGCCCTGATCGAAGAGCGCGTGAAATGATCCCGATCAAGTCGGCTCGGGAGATCGACAAGATGCGGATCGCGTGCCGCACTGCAAGCGATGTCCTGGAGCGGGTGTCGGAGTTGATTCGCCCCGGAATTTCGACCAAGGAAATCGATCAGGCAGCTGCCGACCTGATGGCCGATGCGGGAGTGCGCAGCGCTTTTCTCGGCTATCGCCTGGGGCATCGCGTTTTCCCTGGGAACATTTGCATCTCGCTCAATGACGAAATCGTCCACGGAATCGGAAGCCAGCGGCGGATCCAGTACGGCGACATCGTGAAGCTCGATATCGGCGTGGTCCAGGACGGCTGGGTCGGAGACACGGCGGCCACCATCCCAGTCGGCATGATCGACGAGCGGGTCGAGAAGCTGCTCGATATCACGCAGAGCGCTCTGCAACAGGCCATCACCCATGCCCGCGACGGAGAACGGCTCGGCGATCTCTGCGCCTCGATCGAGGAGGAAGCGAGGAAGAGTCATTTCAGCGTGGTGCGCGAATTTGTGGGTCATGGGGTGGGGCGGAAGTTGCACGAGGAACCACAGGTGCCGAACTACGGCAAACGTGGCGGCGGGCCGCGGCTCAAGGCCGGGATGACGCTGGCGATCGAGCCGATGATCAATCTCGGCGGCGCCGGAGTGCGGCTGCTGGAAGACGGCTGGACGGTGTGCACTTCCGATGGTTTGCCCTCCTCTCATTTTGAACACACGGTTTTGATTACAAAAGAGGAACCCGAAATCCTAACATGGCGCGCAAAGACGCAATTGAGGTAGAAGGCACCGTGGTCGAGCTCGTGCCGAATACGATGTTCCGGGTGGAGCTGCCCAACGGCCACCGCGTCCTCGCCCACATCTCCGGAAAAATGCGGATGCACTTCATTCGCATCTTGCCAGGGGACAAAGTTATGCTAGAGGTTTCTCCCTACGATTTATCGAAGGGGCGAATCACTTTTCGCCATCGTTAGCGCGGAGAAAAGACTCCGCGTTTTTCGTCTCGTGAAACCATGAAAGTACGACCGTCAGTTAAAAGACTTTGTGAAGGCTGCAAGATTGTGAAGCGCAAGAATGTAGTGCGCGTGATCTGCGCCAAAAACCCGCGCCATAAACAGCGCCAAGGCTAAAGAAGAAAATCCGAAATTCGAATCCCGAAATCCGAAACGAAGTATGCCAAGACTATTAGGAGTTGAAATTCCCGCGGACAAACGCATCGAAGCGTCGTTGACCTACATCTACGGCGTCGGGCCGAGCACCGCCAAGCGCGTCCTCGAGCAAACCAACATCGATCCCAATCTGCGCGCGAAAGACCTGACGCCGCAGCAGATCAACGAGATCATCCAGATGATCACGCGGAACAAGCTCCCGATCGAAGGCGATCTCCGGCGCGAAGTGCAGAGCAACCTGAAGCGCCTCCAGGCGATCAATTGTTATCGCGGTATTCGCCACCGCCGCGGTTTGCCCGTGCGCGGACAACGAACCTCGACCAACGCCCGCACCCGTAAGGGGCCGCGCAAGACGGTCGGCGTCATCCGGAACAAGGATGCGAAGACAGGAAAAGTTTAACCTAACGAACTGACATGGCAGAAGATTCCGAAAACCAAACTCCGGCGGAAGAGCCCAGCGCTCCCGCGGCTGAACAGACCGCAGCCCCGGTGAACGAAACGCCCGCGGAAACCAGCGCGCCGAAAGCGGCCGACGCCCCCGTGGAAGCGCAGGCAGCGCCGGCGACGGAAGCCGCGCCTGCGGCTCCCGCTCCCGCGAAGGAAGCCAAGCCCAAGGCCGCCAAGAAGGCCAAGAAAGCTGAAGCGCCTGCCGCCGAAGCGCCCAAGGAAAATCTTTCGCTCGACCCGAACGACGTCGAGAAGCCGAAAATCATCAAGGCGAAGGGGAGCAAGAACGTCTACTCCGGCTACGCCCATGTGCTCTCTACTTTTAACAACACCATCGTCACCATCACCGACCTGCAAGGGAACGTGATCGGCTGGTCCAGCGCCGGAAAAGTCGGCTTCAAAGGCTCGCGCAAAAGCACCGCCTACGCCGCGCAAATGGTCGCGCAGGACGCTTCGCGCCAAGCCATGGGACACGGCCTCAAAGAGGTCGAAGTTCTCGTGCGGGGACCGGGCGCCGGTCGTGAATCCGCCGTCCGCGCGCTCCAGGCGATCGGACTCGATCTCACTGTGATTCGCGATGTCACCCCGGTGCCGCACAACGGCTGCCGACCGCCCAAGCAGCGCCGCGTCTGATTCTCTCAACTCTCAACCAAAGACTCTCAACTTTTTCGATGGCCAGATACACCGGACCTAAAACTAAAATCGCTCGCCGTTACGGCGTGCCTCTTTTCGGACCTTCCAAGTCGCTCGAGCGGAAAAATTATCCGCCCGGTATGCACGGTCCGAAAGGTTCGCGTCGCAAGCAGTCGGATTATGCGATTGCACTCGGCGAAAAGCAGAAACTCCGTTTTCAGTACGGCCTGATGGAAAAACAATTTCGCCGCATCTTTGAGACCGCGCTGCAACGCCGCGGTGTCACGGGCGAGACCTTCCTCCAGCTTTTAGAAACGCGGCTCGACAACGTCGTCTTCCGGCTCGGCCTCGCCAATACCCGCAGTGCTGCGCGCCAGTTGGTGTCGCATGGCCACGTGCAAGTGAATGGCCGCAACGTCAATATCGCCTCTTTCAATGTGAAGACGGGCGACGAGATCATGATCAAGGATCGTCCGAAATCGCGCCAGCTTGCTTTGCGCAACATGGAACTGACCCAGATCGCACCGGTGCCGGATTGGCTGACGGTGGATCGCGATGCGTTGACCGGTAAGGTGGCGCACATTCCGTCCCGCGAAGAAATGCAGCCGATGGTCAACGAGCAGTTGATCGTCGAGTTGTACTCGCGCTAGGCGAGTGTAGCGGCGGGCGTGCCGCCCGCTCTCTTCGAATCGTCGCAAGATTTCTGCCAATGCGGCCGACACGGCCGCCGCTACAGCTTCGCCTCAAGCGCTTCGAGCGCTTTGTCGTAGCTGCAACGCGCCAGGTAATGTGCCAGTTGCGGCTCCACCGGGCGCGGCAAGGCGGCACCTAACGCGACGATCTTTTCCGACACCGTCTTTAATTTTTCGAGGTGCCCGGCCGGATCGTGCCGGCTCACTTCATCCTCGATCAAGGCGCGCCGTTCGCGCAGGGCGGCAGAGAGTTCGGCTTCAGGTGAATTCATGGGCGGCGTTTCCTTGGTCGATTACGCAACAAAAGCTTGAATCGCGATCCGCTTTCACGCAAGCCTCCGACATGGCTGAGCCGGAAACAAAACGCGTTTTGATCGTGGACGATGACACGGCGGTGTTGCGCATCATGCGCGAGGCGCTGCAGACCCTTTTGCACTGGGAAATCGACACTTCGCCGCGGCCGGAATACGGCTTTGAGCTCGCCCTGAAAAAAACCTACGACCTCATGATCTTCGATTTTTCCATGCCGATGATCGATGGCACGCTGCTCTTCCTCCTCATCTCCAAGGTTTACGAAAATTCCAATCCCCCGCGCACGGTTCCCCCCTTGCTTCTGGTCAGCGGACAGGGCTCGGATGAGCGAGCCCAGGAGCTTCTGAAGGAAGCGCGGGTCTGCGGTTTCCTGGCCAAACCATTTACGATCAACCGCCTGGTCGAGAAGGTGAAGGCCTGCTTTCCCGAGCTGGAGACCGTTTCCGGCGGCTAGCGGCCGGTCGCCGAATCCCCGAGAGATCAGCTGTCGTTAGGCTTGGGCCGCTTCAGCCTGGAGCTGGCGGCGGGCTTCCAGCCAATCGTGGGCAGAGTCGCCCGCCATGCCATTCTGCGTGCGCCACTCCGAAAGGAAGTAGGCCCGAATCCGGACGGCCTCGTCCGTCACCGTCGACTCCGAGGAGCGCGCGGTTTTCTTTTTCGCCCGCGTTTTGCGGGTAGTGCTGGACTTCTTGACCGCAGTCGCGCGGCTTTTGCCGGCGCTTTTCGCGGTGGTAGTCGGCTTTGCCGGCGATTTCCTGGCCGCGGCCGGCTTGGGGGATTGCGCTGCGCTGTGACCGTTACTCGATTCCATACCGGGTGCCGGAGATGAGGCCTTCGAAGCCGTTGCCTCTTTCGATTTTTTTGAACTTTTCGCCATTTACTTTTCCTTTAGGTCGGCCAAGCCTGTACCCGCCGAGCACTGGGTGCGCAAGCGGAAAAGGGCACGAAAACAGCTCCATCGGCATTCGATCTACCTAACGATGAGGCATTTTATTTTCAGATGGGCGATCACCACCGTCGCCGTCATGGTCGCGGCCTCGATCATTCATGGAATCCGTTATGACAGCATCGCTTCGCTCATCGGCGCCGCTCTTCTTCTCGGGATCCTGAACGCCTTTCTCCGTCCGATCTTGCTCCTGCTCATGGCGCCGCTCATTATTTTGACGCTTGGTATTTTTATCTTCGTGGTTAATGGCCTCATGCTCCTGCTCGTGAATCAATTGGTGCATGGCTTTCACGTCGAAAGTTTCGGGAGCGCATTTTGGGGCGCGATCCTGATCAGCATCGTCAGCTGGATCCTGAGCGCGTTTTTCCGCGGGAGCGACGGCCGGGTCCATCCCCTCACTCATCACACCCAAATCCGGCGGGTCGAAGGCCGCGTCGTCGGGAGCAGCAAGCCGGGCGAACCATGACCTATTGCCTCGGCATGCTCTGTCGGCAGGGCGCAGTTTTTTTATCCGATTCCCGCACCAGCGCGGGGATGGATAACATCACGATGCGGACCAAGATGCGGATTTACGAGAGACCGGGCGACCGGGTCATCTGCATCATGAGCTCTGGTAATCTTTCCCTCACCCAGGCCACCCTGGCCCTGATCGACGACGATCTGCATCTCAACGAGAGCCATCCCGCGCGCAAACATCTCATGAATCGCGAGACTCTCTACGAAACGGTCCGCTACATCGGCTCGAAGGTGCGCATGGTGGAAGCACGCGACCGGGCGGCGCTCGAAGCGGACGGCTTCGATTTCAACATCAACCTCATCGTCGGCGGCCAGATCGCCGGTCTGGCGCCGGAAGTGCACTCGATTTATCCCCAGGGGAACAGCATTCACGCCAGCCGGGATTGCCCCTATCTGCAGATCGGCGAATCGAAATACGGCAAGCCCATTCTCGACCGCGGCTTCAGCCACGACGGGACTCTGATGGACGCGCTCAAGTTTGGCATCATCTCGATGGATGCGACGATGAAGAGCAACGTCGCGGTCGGCCCGCCGATCGATATTCTCTGCTACAAGACAGATTCCTTGCAGGTGAAAATGCGCACCCGGCTCGCGCAAAACGATCCCTACCTGACGGAGATCAGCCAGAAATGGCAGGAGGGCATCGTCCGGCTCGTTAGGCAAATGCCGGTGGCGGATTTCAGCAAGACGGCCCTCGGCTTCGCGGACGCGGCCTGACGGACGCGCGGGCTCGAGGATTCACTGGGGGAGGCCGCAGCCCTCCTGCCGGGTTTTTAACTGAATGCAGAGGCTGGTCTGGTTCCTGCTTTTACCTCTCGCGCAGTCCAAACCTCTTGCTTAATCATTATGCTCACTTCGACCAAACAACTTCTCTGCGCGCTCACCATTTCGGTAGCTGCAGCATCGCTCTCGCTTGCCCAGCAGGACCGCACGGCGGTCTCGCTGGAGAGCGCTAAAGCGAACGCCACGGCGCCGGCAGCGGGCAGCAGCGCGCCCGCGCACGCTTCCGATCTTGCGCCGATGACGTTGGTCCAGTCCTCGCCCGCGACGGCTCAGCCGCCAATCACCGCGACTCCGGCGCAGCCCGCCGCGACGACGCAGACCACGACTACAACGTCGACCGTCTCGGCGACGGAAAGCGGCGGTGTCGGAGTGCGTGAATTTCAGGGTGACGACGTTGGCCAGGTGCTGCGACTGCTCGCCCGCCAGGCCAAGATCAACATGGTGGTGAGCGAAGCGGTTGCCGGCACCGTCACGATGCGGCTCGAGGATGTGACCGCCCTGCAGGCGATCTCGATCATCGTGAAATCCAAGGGTCTTTTCATGGATCAAATCGATTCGGTCTATTACATCAAGACCGGCGCGGAACGGACGGCGGAGCCGACTGAGAGCGATAGCTACCAGTTCAGCTACGGCCGGGCCAAGGACATCGCCACGCTTCTAGCGACCCAGCTTTCGAGCAAGGAACCCCCGCAGGTCGACGAGCGGACCAACACCATTTTCTTCCGTGAGACCCGCAGCAATATCGACAACGTCCGCAAGCTGCTCGTCCAGATCGACAAGCCGACCAAGCAGGTCATGATCGAAGCCCGCCTCGTCGAGGTGAATGCCAATCCGAGACAGAGTTATGGAATCAACTGGGCGGGTGTGGTGGGCGGTTCCTCAAACCCGCAGACTTTTAAATACGGAGGTTCCAGCCTTGGCACCCCAGATACGAACGTGCTCACCCCCGCCCAGAACGTGATTACTACAGTCACTGGTCAAGTTCCTGGAGGCCCACCCGTCCAAAGCTTTTTCAACGGTACGCCGATTGATGGAACCATCACACAGACGACCTCTCCGAAGCTGGATGGGAACGGCATTCCCATTCAAAATGTCACCAGAGGTACCTTAGGAACTCCTCCGCTCGCCGATTTTGCCCTTAACAATTTTCTGCGGACAGCGGCTGGGGCAGTTGGCGGGCAGTTCGCAATCCTTTCGATTCCCCAGATGTCGGCCACCCTTCGGTTCCTCAACGAAGATGCCGACGCCGAATTCTTGGCTAATCCCCGCATCGTGACGGCCGACAACCAGCAGGCCAAAATCGAAATCATCCGGAACCAGCCGGTGCCGCAGTTGAACTTCAATGAGCAGACCGCGACCGCCGTCTTCGGTGGCTTCCAGGACAAGAAATTCGGCAACACCCTCGTCGTTAGGCCATCGGTCAATAAGGATGACTTTATCACCCTGAGCGTGAAGCCCGAGATCAGCAACAAGGTGGCTGACGCCACCTTCGTCTTCGCCGGCGCCACCGTGGCCAGCCCGATCATCGACACCCGCACCCTCGAATCCAACGTTCTGATCAAGAGCGGCGACACGCTCGCGGTCGGCGGTCTCCTGCAGGACGAGACATCCAAGGCGCGCACGAAGGTTCCAGTTCTGGGTGATATTCCAGTGCTGGGCTATTTCTTCCAGGAGAGATTGAATGCGCGGACCAAGCGCAATCTTCTCGTCTTCGTGACTCCGACGATCCTCGATCAGCGCTACGGCACTGGCCTTGAAGATCAGGTTTCCGGTTTGCATCACAGCGGCGAGGAATATGCCGATCCCAACGGCTGGCGGAACAACGCCAAAGGCGCCATTCGCCTTGTCCCGACCTCGAACCGTCAGATCACTGCCGACTATCCAAAACCTGGCGTCGCGCCCGCCCCGGCCAAGATGCGCTTCATGAGCACGGCGAAAGACCGGGACTTTTAGGAAATAATTTTGTTGTGGGGTTGGAAGGGGGCGGACCATCTGGTTCGCCCTCTTTATTTTGTCATCGTCACTCGTGCTCCTGCTCGTGCTCGTGCTCGTGCTCGGCGCTTTGGATTACGAGCACGAGCATGAGCACGAGCACGATGGGGATCCGAAGAAAGAGGACGTAAAGCCACAGGCGTCTACAACACTTGCGCCCGCGTATCCTCCTGTGCACAATAAGCGGCCTGAGTTTCCCCGCAGACCACGAATATTTGCCATGAAAGTTTCGCTCATTCCTGCCCCGCTCCGATCGATCGCGGAAAAAATCGAGACCAACGAGCGAATCTCCGACCAGGACGCGCTGCGGCTTTATCGCTCAAACGATCTTAACGCCCTCGGCATCATGGCCAGCGCGGTGCGGGAGCGGAAGAACGGGAATGTCGCCACCTACATTCTCAATCGCTACATCAACTATTCCAACATCTGCGTTCTCTCCTGCCAGTTTTGCGCTTTTGCCGCGAAGAAGCGCGAGGCGCACGCCTTCGAGAGCTCGATCGACGAAATCGAGGCCGCGGTCCGTGATGCGCTCGCCAGTGGCATCACCGAGGTGCACATGGTCGGCGGTCTTCACCCCACGCTGAACAAGCAGTGGTATCTCGATCTTCTCACCCGCCTGCGCGCACTCGATCCCCAGCTGCAATTGAAGGCTTTCACCGCAATCGAAATTCGCCACATGGCGCGCCGCATTTTCAAGACCTCCATTCCCGAGACTCTCGCCGCCTTGCGTGAAGCCGGTCTCGGTTCGCTCACCGGTGGCGGTGCGGAAATCTTCGATCCCGCGGTCCGGGACGAACTCTGCCGAGGTAAGGAAAACGCCGCGGAATGGCTCGAAGTCCATCGCATCTGGCACGAAATGGGCGGCCGCAGCACCTGCACCATGCTTTACGGCCACATCGAAACGCTCGAACAGCGGGTCGATCATCTGCGCCAGTTGCGCGAATTGCAGGATCTCACCCGCGGCTTTACCGGGTTCATTCCCTTCGCCTTCGAGCCGCAGACCACCATCCTCGGGCACATCAAGTCTGCCACTGCCTTCGACCAGCTGCGCAATTTGGCTGTGAGCCGGATCTACCTCGATAACATCGAGCATCTCACCGCCTACTGGGTCAGCATGGGTCTGCCCCTCGCCCAGGTCTCGCTCAGCTATGGCGTCGACGATTTGCACGGCACGATCATGGAGGAAAAGATTTTCCACATGGCCGGCGCGAAGACGCCCCAACAACAGACGGTCGAATCGCTCCGCCACGTCATCCGCGAAGCCGGGCGCGATCCCGTCCAGCGCGACAGCTATTACAATCATCTAACGCCGTCGTCGCCGAACGGGCGGGCCGGTTCGGCGCCGCAGGCCACGGACGAATTGGTCTGCGCCTGAGGTGCCGGCGCTTTCTTCCTCGCGTCTCGGTTGCGTTAAGTATCTCAACGCCCTCCCCCTCATCCACGGCTGGCCGGGCCGGGTAAATTTCGATCATCCTTCCAGCCTCTGCCGGCAGTTAGCGGAAGGCGCACTCGACGTCGCGCTGGTCTCGAGCTTCGAATACCTGCGCAATCCGGTCTACGCGGTGGTGGATCAGCTCGCGATCGCGTCCGATGGCCCGGTTTTTAGCGTCATCCTCGCGCACCGCGGGCCGGTCGAAGACTTGCGCGAGGTCGTGGTCGACCCGGCCTCGGCGACGTCGGTCAAACTCCTGCGCTGTTTGTTAGGCGAGAAGGGCCTTGCGCCGGAGTTCGTGCCGGAGGGCGAGATCGGGGCGGAGCGCGGGCGGCTCCTGATTGGCGACCAGGCGATTCGATTCCGCGAAGAAGCGACGGCAGGGTGCCAGCTTCTCGACCTGGGCGCGGCCTGGAAGAATCTGGTCGGTATGCCGTTCGTCTATGCGCTCTGGCTGGTCCGACCCGATTATGCCGGCAAGGCGGAAATGGCGGCGGAGCTGCGTTCGTTAGGCGAGAAGAATCTCGCGCATCTCGACCGCCTGATCGCGGCGCAGCCGGAGGAGCGCCGTGCTTTCTGCGAATTTTATTTTCGCGAGTGCTTGCGCTTTTCTTTTGCCGAGGAAGAGAAAAAGGGCTTCCAGATTTTTGCTGAACTATGCGCAAAGCACAAGTTGCTCCCGACCGTCCCGCCCCGTCCCGCGCTCGTCTAGCTTTAATAACGATGCCTAACGATTGGAGAAGATGAGACGGGCGCGACGCTGGATTTTACCCCCGACTGACGAGACGGCGGAGGAGGAGGCGACCTTTTCCGAGCAGGTCTGCGGTCAGCCCTGCATCGCGCGTCTCCTCCGGCGCAAAGGAATGCGCAACGATGAGCAGGCGACCGATTTTCTTCAGCCGCGTTTGAAGCGGTTAAGCGATCCGTTTCTCCTCCCCCAGATGCAGGCGGCGGTGGATCGCATCCTGCGCGCGCTCGACCGCCGCGAGCGGATCGTCCTTTACGGCGACTACGACGTCGATGGGGTTACCTCGCTCGCGCTTCTCCACGAAATGCTGCGCGCCTACGGCACCGCGCCCGCGCTTTTTCTGCCCTCGCGCATGGAAGAAGGCTACGGCCTGAGCCCGGAAGGCATCGAGCGCTGCTGGCAGGAGCATCAACCAGAGCTTCTCATCGCGGTCGATTGCGGAACCGGTTCCTGCGCTGAAGTCGCGCAGATCCGCGCCCGCGGCGCCGATGTCATCGTCTTCGACCATCACGAACCGAAAGGCGCGCTGCCCGACTGCATTGCGCTGGTGAATCCAAAGGTGGCGGATGACTGCGCTTTCACCTACCTCTGCAGCGTCGGGATCGTTTTCAAACTCTGCCACGCCCTGCTCAAGACCCGGCCCTTGCCTGATTTCGACCTCCGTCGGCGGTTGGACCTGGTCGCGCTCGGAACGGTGGCCGATATCGTCCCGCTCGAAGCGGAGAACCGGATCCTCGTTCACCACGGTACCCGGGAGCTCGCCCACCGGCGTTTGTTAGGCATGCGCGAGCTAATGAAGGTCGCGGCCGTCCGGGCGCCGATCGCCGCGGAGCATATCGGCTTTCGACTTGGACCGCGCCTGAACGCGGCCGGGCGCCTAACGACGGCGGAAAAGGCGCTGCGCCTCCTGCTCACGACCGATCCGGGCGAAGCGCTCGCGCTTGCCGGCGAGTTGGACGAGCAAAATCGCAACCGGCAAAGTGTGGAACGCGAAATCGTGCTGGCTGCGGAAGCCCGGATCGCGGAGGAGAATCTTTCCGAAGCCTCGGCCATTGTCCTCGGCGATCGCGCCTGGCATTCGGGAGTCCTCGGGATCGTCGCCTCCCGTCTCGCGCGCAATCATCACCGGCCGACGATTATCGTCGGCTTCGACGAAGCGGGCTTGGGGAAGGGGAGCGGACGCAGCATCCGGGGTCTCTCGCTGGTCGCGGTGCTGGGGCGCTGCGCTGAGCATCTGGAAAAATTTGGCGGACACGCAATGGCGGCCGGCCTCACCATTCGCGAGGAAATCTTCCCGGCTTTCCGCGCCGCGTTTGAGGCGGCCTGCCGGGAAATGATTGCCCCGGAGCACCTCGAACCTTGCCTTCATCTGGATGACGAATTGACCTTGCGCGAATTGAACTGGGACCTGCTCCGCTGGCACGAACTTCTGCAGCCGTTTGGGCAGAGCAATCCGCAGCCGCTCTTTCTCGCCCGCGAGGTCGAGCCGGTCGCGCCGCCGCAAATCCTGAAGGACAAACATCTCGTGCTGCGTCTCCGGCAGGATGGTCGTTTCCAGCGCGCGATTTTCTTTGGCGGGGCGGAGGAAGCGTTACCTGAGCCGCCTTGGGATGTCGCCTTCCGCATCAGCAGCGATGAGTACGAAGGCGAGATTCGCCTGCAGATGCAGGTCGAGGCCCTGCGCGCGGCCCTTCCCAAAGCGTCATGAGCCTAACGAACACCGATTTGTTAGGCGAGATTGAGTGGATTCCGCGACCGCGGAGCACGCAGCTGCACCGTCTCGGGATCGAGACCGTGGGCGACCTGCTCACGCATTACCCGCGGCGCTACGAGGATCGGCGCGAGTTTGCCGGCTTTCCGCGGGAAGAGAGCGAGCAGCCGGTCTGCCTTTGCGGGGAGGTGGTCAAGACCCGCTTCAACCACTTCGGGCGCGGGAAGAGGATCTTCGAAGCGACCCTGCAGGAGAGCGATGCCCACGCCCTCAGCCAGCCCCTCGTGCTGCGCTGGTTCAACCTCCATTATGTCCAGAAAATGATCCTGACAGGCCAGCGCCTGGTCGTTTTCGGGAAACCGCGCCGGCGCGGGCAGCGCCTCTGCATGGAACACCCGGAGTTTGAGGTGATCGAAAATGACGAGGAAATCTCGATTCATTTCCGCCGGATCACTCCGATCTATCCGGCGACGGAAGGTCTTTCGCAGCGGGTCCTGCGTGGATTAATCCATCGTCTGCTGGAGGGATGCGAGAGCGCCAGCCTAACGACGTTGCTGCCGGCGAAACTGCGCACGGGTCCGATCACTGAAACGTGGCGGGAGATTCACTTTCCGTCGAGCGACGAGGCCCTCGCTCGAGCCCGGGAAAGCATCGTGCTCTCGGAATTTTTTGCGATGCAGATGCTGCTTGCCTCGCGCCGCGCCCGCACCCTCGCCCGGCCCGGGGCGGCTCATTGCGGACCGGGCGAATTGCTCGAGCGCTTTTTGCGCGCGCTGCCGTTTGACCTCACCGATGCGCAGGTGCGCGTGATCGAAGAATTGCGCGCGGATCTGGCCGCGCCATCGCCCATGAACCGTCTCCTTCAAGGCGATGTGGGCTCAGGCAAAACCGTGGTCGCGATCGCGGCCATGCTGCTCGCCGTGGAAAGCGGCGCGCAAGCGGCCCTCATGGCGCCAACGCAAATCCTGGCCGAGCAGCACTACGACGTTTTGCGGCGCTGGCTGGAGCCGTTAGGCGTGCCGGTTTCCCTTCGCACCGGATCGCGGAAGGAAGACCCGCTCCCGCTCTTCATGAACGCGCAGGCACAGAGTCCGGGGAGCACGGGCTGTCAGCCCGTCGTGCCGGAGAGTCTCTCCGGCACATTGGCGTTGCAAACACGCTACGGGAAGCGCCACCTGCCGCATTTCGAACGGCCATGGGCGAAGTACGCAGTCACGTTCTCGACTCGCCAAAAGCGCACGCTGCCCGAAGCGGCCCGCGATATCGTAATGGAGTCCCTCTTGTACTGGAACGAGCGGCGCTACACGCTCTACGCCGCGTGTGTGATGCCCGACCACGTCCACCTTCTCTTGGAACCCGCGATCAAAGAAACAAACGGCGGCGAGACCAGTTTTTTTTCTTTAGGCGAGATTTTTCACAGCATCAAATCCAACACCGCGCGGACCATTAATAAGAGCGCGGGTACAACCGGACCAGTCTGGGAGGAAGAATGGTTCGATCGGATGATTCGTTCCGAGAGGGATCTGCAGGAGAAGTTTGACTATATCCTCCGCAATCCTTTGGAGGCTGGACTCGAGGAAGAGAAGAGCTCATATCCGTGGGTCTGGTTTCCTGGGATTTTGGACGACGGCACTGCGCGCGGGCGGCGCGCAGACTGCGCGCCGCGCCGGGGTGACAGCCCGTCCTCCCCGGAGGGGAAAGCACCCCTGGGCCAGATTTTTGTCGGCACCCATGCGCTGCTTTTTGAACCGGAGGGCCTGGAAAATCCAGGCCTCGTCGTGATCGACGAACAACATAAATTTGGCGTCGCGCAGCGCGGCCGCCTAACGACGGCGGACCCGGCTCCGGACGTCCTCGTCATGACCGCGACGCCGATCCCGCGCACCCTGACGATGAGTCTCTACGGCGACCTCGAGGTCTCGACGATCGACGAGATGCCGGCCGATCGCGGCCGGATTGTGACCGCGGCACGGGGAGAGGAAAAATTGCCTGACGTGCTGGCTTTCTTGCGCCGTGAACTGGAAGCGGGGCGGCAGGCTTACATTGTTTATCCGCTGATCGACGAGAGCGAAAAGCTCGAGGCAAAAGCCGCCGCGGCCGAGTTTGCGCAGTGGCGCGAGCGGCTCGCCCCGTTCACTTGCGAGCTGCTCCACGGCCGGATCCCGGCCCCAGAGAAGCAGGCCGTCATGGAACGATTCCGGCGTGGCCTAACGAGTGCGCTGGTGAGCACAACAGTGATCGAAGTGGGCGTGGATGTCGCAAACGCGACCGTGATGCTGATTGAAAACGCTGAACGGTTTGGGCTCGCGCAATTGCACCAGCTGCGGGGGCGGATCGGGCGCGGGACACACAAATCGTATTGCATCCTGCTCCGCTCCGATCCTTCGGAAGAGACCGCCGCCAAACTCGCGGTTCTGGAGCAAACCAGCAATGGTTTCGAGGTGGCAGAAGCGGATTGGGAACTGCGTGGACCGGGCGATCTGCTGGGCACCGCGCAAAGTGGCCTGCCCGCCTTAAAGCTGGGCAATCTGCGTTCCGATGCGAAATTAATGCAGCGCGCAAGGGCCGCCGCGATCGAGATCTTCCGGAAGGACCCCGATTTGCGCAAACCGGAGAATCAACGTTTCCGGCCTTTGGTTGTCGAAGAAGTGGGAAAAACCTTCTCTCACGTTAGCTGATGAAAAATCTATTCAAATTTCTCCTCTTGGTCCTGGTTCTAAGCGCGGGCGTCTCGCTGCTTTATGATTATCAACTGCGCCACGGGCGGCTTGGCCTAACGGAGCGTTCGACTCCTGAAAAATACACCCTGGCGCAGAATCCCGCGGTCGACCCGAAAGCGGTCGCAAGCCTTGCTTCCCTGAGCAATGAGCGCCGCAAACTGGTCGCCGGGGTCATCCCATCGGTCGTGAGCGTGAAGACCACGAAACGGGTCCAGCGGCCGCAAGGTGGCCTCGATCCCTTCGATTTTTTCCGGGGCAATTATCGCCAGTTTCGCGGTCCGGCCGAGGAAGCACTGGTCCAGAATTCTCTCGGCTCGGGCGTGATCGTGACCAAGGAAGGTCATATCATCACGAATAATCACGTAGTCGATCAGGTGGATGAAATTGAGGTCGTGCTGAGCGATGGCCGGACCAAGAAAGCGCGCTTGGTCGGCGCGGACAAGGAACTCGATCTCGCGGTCTTGAAAGTAGACGAGCCGGGGGTGCAGCCGCTCAAGCTGGGCGATTCCGACGCCGTCCAGGCGGGCGATTTTGTCCTCGCGGTCGGAAATCCGTTTGGCTTCGACGAGACTGTGACCGACGGCATTATTAGCTCCAAAGGGCGCCCAAACCGGGTCGACGGATTTGGGGATTACCTGCAAACGGACGCCGCGATCAATCCCGGAAACAGTGGTGGTCCGCTCATCAATCTGAGCGGTGAAGTGGTGGGCATTAACACCGCGATCATCTCGCGCAGCGGCGGCTCGCAGGGGATCGGGTTCGCGATCCCGTCCAACACGGTGAAGATGGCGCTCGAAAGCTTGTTGCAAAAAGGACGGATCATTCGCGGTTATCTCGGGATCGAGACGGCCGCATTGCCGCCGGGACAAATCAACGCTGGCGATGGGAAAGGCGTTCCGGTCGTTTCGGTGTTACCTGACTCGCCGGCGGCGGCGGCGAAGATCGAGAAGGGCGACGTCATCCAAAAATTCGACGGGCGCGAGGTGCGCAACATCGCGGAATTGCGCCGGCTCGTCTCGCAGGTGGAGCTGGACAAGAAGGTGGAAGTGCAGGTCGCGCGCAACGGCAAGCCCGTGACCCTCGCGGCCACGATCAAGGAACAGCCGGCAAATTATCAACTGGCTCGCGCCCTCCCGCCCAACGGGCAGGGGCGCCAGGCGCCGCCCTCGCCTAACGAGCCGGATGCCGATCAGCCCGACCAGCCGGATTTGGGGCCCCAAAATGGAAGCGGCGGCATCCTCGATTCCATCGAAGTGCGGGATCTGACTCCCGAGCTCGCGCAGCGGCTGGGCGTGCCGCGCGGGGTGAACGGAGTGGTGATTTCACAGGTCGGCGCGGAGTTAGCCGGCGGTCAATTGCGCGCCGGAGATGTGATCGAAGCGATCAACCAGGAGCCGATCACGTCGGTGCAGGATTACGAGCAGGCGATCCAGTCGCTCGACCCGAGTCAGCCCCAGGTGCTTTCGGTTTGCCGGCAACGCAGCCGTTCCTTCGTGGTCGTTAAGCCGCGCTGATCCAGGCGCTAAAGACGCGCGGGCAAACGCGCATCCCGCGGCTCAGTTTCGAATCTGTGAATAAGCGTTGGGCTCTTTTGGTCCAACTCAGCACATCAACAAAACCATGAAACGAATCTTACTCGCACTCACGCTGTTCGGTCTCCTGCTCCCCTTCGCGCCGCGGGCGCAGGCGGAGACCGAGGTCTCGCTCAACTTGTTTTACGATAATCTCTCATCCCAGGGAAACTGGATCGAGGTGGCCGATTATGGCTATTGCTTCCAGCCCAACGTGGCGGTGAGCAATCAGGACTGGCGACCCTACGCCGACGGTTACTGGGCCTACACCGACCTTGGATGGACCTGGGTTTCCTACGAAGACTTCGGCTGGGCGACCTATCACTACGGCCGTTGGGCCAGCCTCGATAGTTACGGATGGGTTTGGGTGCCAGGCTATGAGTGGGGTCCGGCCTGGGTTTCTTGGCGCACCGGCGGTGATTACGTCGGTTGGGCGCCGCTCCCGCCGCAGCGAGGCGAGGTCGTCTACGAGGGCCGCTCCTTGACCGGCGATGTCGATGTCACCTTTGGCATCGGGCCGCTCTATTATAACTTTGTCGACATCCGTTATATCGGCGAGCCAGTGCTGCGAAGCCGCATCCTTCCGTCGGCTCGCAACGTCACGGTGATCAATAACACCGTGAATGTGACCAACATCACCTACAACAATTCGGTCGTTTACAACTACGGACCCGATTACAACCGGTTGAATCAATATTCCACCCGGCCGGTGCAACGTCTGACCATCCAGCGGGAGACCACCATGGGGGGCAATCTCGCTCAGGGTCGCAAAGGCAACTTCAATCGCGTCAGCGGCAATCAATTGACCGTCATGGCTCCAGCGATCCAGAGGTCGCAGCAGAAATTCGCGCCGAAACAGGTGAAAGCGAAAGTGGAAAAACCCACCGTCGAAACCGGTTGGAAGGGCATCAACAATCGCCAGCAGGTGGAAGCGGAAATGAAGAAAGGCGATCCCAAGAACATCAAGGCGCCTGATTTCCAGCCGCAGAAAGGCCGCAAACGCGAAGCAGTGGCCGGTGCGGAGCAGAGCGCCGATCAAAGCGCGGCCGGGCAACCGCAGGAAGCCGCCCAAGGCGCCAAAGCCGCAGGTCAGCAGGCGCAGGAAGGCCAGCAGGCCCAGCAACAACAGCGCGAACAGAAACAGCAGGAGCGTGAACAGGCCCGGCAGCAGCGCGAGCAGAACCAACAGCAGCGCGAGCAGGCGCAGCAGTCTGAGCAAGGCGATCAAGCGGCCCAGCAAACGGAAGCGCAAAAGAATCGGCAGGAAAAACGCCAGAACCGTCGTGGCCAGGCCGGCGAAAATCGTGAAAACACGGCTCCGGATGCCGCGCCACAAGAGTCTGCGCAGCAATCCGACAAGAACGACCAGAACGACGGGCAAAAAGCCGATCGCCAGCAGCGGGCCGAGCAACGCCGCGCTCAACGCGCGGAGCAAAACGCGCCCGATCAATCCAAACCTGATCGTGAGCAAAGCGCCGAGCGCCAACGCAATCCCAAGAGGGCTGAACCCGCGGATGAAAATCAGCCTTCTGACAATACCCCTTCCGAGGGCAACAAGTCGCGCCGCGAACAGCGGGCGGAGAGAGCGCAATCCGCTCCCTCGGCGGACGACAACGCCGGTGCCAGTTCGCCGGCCGAGCAACAGTCCAACCGTCCGGAACGCGCTCCGCGCCAAATGCAGGAGCGGCGCTCCCAGCAGCAGGAGCAAGCCCGTCCGCAGCAGCGTCAGGAACGCCAGGAGCAGCAAGAGCAGGGCAGCAGCCCGAACAACGAAGAGCGCAAGGGCAAAAAGAACAAGCCCACGCCGGAGGAGACTCCTCCACAGTCCTAAAGAGGGAGTCTGAAACTGCAACGGCCCCGGGAAATCCCGGGGCCGTTTTGTTTTAAAGAAGCTCCGCGATCTGGACGGCGTTCAGGGCTGCGCCCTTGAGTAACTGGTCGCCCGAAACCCAAAGCGCCAAGCCATTTTCGAGCGCGCAATCCAGGCGCAGCCGACCAGCCTGGCAATCGTCTTTCCCGGCAGCGTCGATCGGCATCGGATAGCGATTGGCTTGTGGTTCGTCGACCAGTTCCAAACCCGGCGCCTTAGCCAGGGCTTCCCGGGCGGCATCGAGCGAAACCGCACGCTCGAACTCCGCGCTGATCGCGACGGAATGCGCGCGATAAACCGGCACCCGCACACAAGTGACCGAGGCCAAGAAATTCGGCAGATGCATGATCTTGCGGCCCTCGTTTTGCATCTTCATTTCCTCTTTGGTATAGCCATTCTCGAGAAAGGAATCGACGTGCGGGAGAACGTTGAACGCAATCGGGTGCGGATAAACTTCCGCGACCGATGTCTCCCCGCGCGCGCTCGCCTCGACCTGACGCCTCAGCTCTTCGATCGCGCGCGCGCCGGTCCCGGAGACCGCCTGGTAACTCGAAGCAAAAACCCGGCGCAGCCCAAAAACGCGGTGTAACGGATAAAGCGCCATCAAAGCCACCGCCGTCGTGCAATTCGGATTCGCGATCAGGCCGCGATGCGTCCGGGCGTCGTCGGGATTGATTTCCGGAATGACCAGCGGCACCTCCGGATCCATCCGGAAGGCGGAGGAATTATCAATTACCACCGCGCCGGCAGCGGTCGCGATCGGAGCGAATTGTTTGGTCGTGCCCGATCCCGCGCTGAAAAAAGCGAGATCGATTCCGGCAAAGGAGTCAGCCTCGAGCACCTCGACTGGATATTCGCGCCCGCGGAAGACCATTTTTCGGCCGGCCGAGCGCGGCGAAGCCAGGAGCCGCAAGTCTCCCACGGGAAAATCGCGCCGTTCCATCACCCGGAGCAACTCGACTCCGACCGCGCCAGTCGCGCCGACGACCGCGACGTGATATTTTTTTGGCATCGCGAGCGCAGTTTATCGTCCGCACCCTGAGATGCAAACTTCCGATCCTATTCTTCGAATCTCCGTTCCCGACCAGCGCCTCGACCTCGTCGCGGGCGAGAAAGTGCTGGCCAGTTATCCCGTCTCGACTTCCCGCTTCGGTCTCGGATCGGAGGAGGGGAGCATGAAAACGCCGCTTGGGAAGTTCAAGATCGGCGAGAAAATTGGCGGCGAATTCGAACCCGGCACCGTCTTTCGCAATCGTGTTCCGCTCGCGTCGAAGGAGGTAACGCAGCCGACCGACGACCTCATCGTCTCCCGCATTCTCTGGCTCGATGGCTTGGAGGAGCACAATGCAAACACCCGCGAGCGCTTCATTTACATCCACGGCACCAATCACGAAGAGGAGATTGGCCAGCCCGCCAGCCATGGCTGTATCCGGATGAAAAACGACGATTTGATTGCGCTCTTCGAGCAGGTGCCGGTTGGGGCGGAAGTTGTAATTTCGACCTAGCGAAAAAACCCCGAGAAATTCGTTGCGCGTACTGGTTTCTCCGCCTAAACAGTCGGCAGCAACCTGCTAAGGAAGGAGGCGAAGTTATAGTGAAATTAGTCAAAATGATCATGATCGTGGCCGTTGCGGCCGGCGTGTTGAGCCTGGGTGCTTGCGCGCAGAAAAAGGAGACGATGGCGACCCAATCGACGGCCACCACCGGATACTCCAAATAGTCTCGCACCGGCGGTTCGCCTCCGACCGGACAACTTTAACCCAGAAGGCCAGGCCGTTTACGCGGCCTGGCCTTTTTCGCGGGCTGCGCAATGTCGACGCTTCGCTCTGCGAAGGGCGGGAGAGAGCGTGCAATCGGCGAAACGGGAAACGACGCTCAGACCCGCGCCTCCCAGAGGGAGGCGTCTACAGGCGAATCCGATCGTCACAGCGCGAGTGGAATTCTCGGGCACTTCTCGTAGTATTCGCTCGATGTTGCAGCTCAGCGGCCGTCCCTTATCGCTCGCGGAAATCGCCCGCGTCGCCTTGAATCACGAGCCGGTCGAGATCGCCACCGCGGCGGAATCGGCCATCGGCGCCTCGCGCAAAGTGGTCGAGGAAATCGTCGCGCGCGGCGATGTCATCTACGGCGTCAGCACCGGTTTCGGCAAGCTGGCGGATGTCCAGATTCCCTCCGACCAGCTGGAGCAACTCCAGGTCAATCTCGTGCGGAGCCATTGCTGCGGCATCGGCCGGCCGCTGGCCGAGCCGGAAGTGCGCGCGATGATGCTTCTCCGGGCCAACGTCCTCACCCTCGGCTTCAGCGGGATTCGACTCGACGTCATCCGGCTCCTGGTCGCGATGCTGAACAAAAACGTCTGCCCGGTCATTCCCGAGAAGGGCTCAGTCGGCGCGAGCGGAGATCTCGCCCCGCTGGCGCATCTCGCGCTCTCGCTCCTCGGGGAAGGGGAGGCTTTTTATAATGGAGAGCGGATGCCGAGCGCGGACGCCCTCCAGAAGGCCGGGCTCCAGCCGACCGATTTGCGGGCCAAGGAAGGCCTGGCCCTGCTCAACGGCACGCAGGCGATGCACGCGGTCGGCGGCCTGGCTCTCTTTCGGGCCAAACGCTTGGCCCGAATCGCCGACGTCGCCGGCGCCATGACGCTCGAGGCGCTCAAGGGAACGCCGGTCGCGTTCGATGAGCGGATCCACAATGCCCGCCCGCATCCGGGCCAAAAAGCAGTCGCGCGCCATCTCCTCGCGCTTTTGCAGGGCAGCGAGATCCGCGAGTCCCATGCCCACGACGATCCCCGGGTGCAGGATGCCTACAGCCTGCGCTGCATGCCGCAGGTCCACGGCGCCGTTCGCGGCGCGCTCGCCCATTGTGAGGAAGTGCTCGGGATCGAATCGGGCTCGGCGACAGACAATCCCCTCGTTTTCACCGACAACGGCGACGTGCTCTCCGGCGGAAATTTCCACGGCGCTCCGCTCGCCCTCGCGCTCGATTACGCGGCCATTGCGGTGACGGATTTGATGAGCATCAGCGAACGGAGGATCGATCGCCTAACGAACCCGGATCTGAGCGAAGGCTTGCCCGCTTTCCTCGCGCAACATCCCGGCATGCAATCCGGTTTTATGATCGCGCACGTCGCCGCGGTCGCGCTCCTGAACGAAGCGAAGGTCCTGGCTCATCCCGCCAGCGTCGACAACCTGCCGACCTCGGCGGGCAAGGAAGATCACGTCTCGATGGGAATGACCGGCGCCTTGAAATTGCGCACCATTGTGGAAGACGCGGAGAACGTTTTCGCGATCGAGCTTTTCGCCGCGGCGGAGGGCCTGGAATTCCGGCGGCCTCTGAAAGCCGGTGCGGGTGTGGAACGCGCCTATGCCGTTCTGCGGGAGTTTGTGCCGCGGCTCGAGGAAGACCGCGTCCTCGCGCCCGACATTGCGCGGATCGCGGAGGCGATTCGCGACGGAAAGTTTGACAGCGCCAACGAGACTTTATGAAAAGAACCATTCGCGCCCCGCGGGGAAAAGAACTCAGCTGCAAAGGCTGGCAGCAGGAAGCCGCGCTCCGGATGTTGATGAACAACCTCGATCCCGAGGTCGCGGAGGATCCGGACAGGTTGATCGTCTACGGCGGGACCGGTCGCGCCGCGCGGAGCTGGGAAGCGTTTGACGCGATCGTGAAGGCGCTGCGCGAACTGGAGAACGACGAGACCCTGCTCGTCCAGTCGGGCAAGCCGGTGGGAATTTTCCGAACCCACGACGAAGCGCCGCGGGTCCTGATTGCGAACTCGAACTTGGTCGGCCAATGGTCGAACTACCCGGAGTTCAACCGGCTCGAGAAACTCGGCCTAACGATGTACGGCCAGATGACGGCGGGCTCGTGGATCTACATCGCCAGCCAGGGCATTGTGCAGGGGACGTTCGAAACTTTCTCCGCCGCCGGAGAGCGCCACTTTGGCGGTTCGCTCGAAGGGACGCTGCTGGTCACTGGCGGACTCGGGGGAATGGGCGGCGCGCAGCCGCTCGCCGCGACGATGGCGGGCGCCTGTTGCCTCGGGATCGATGTCGACCCGACGCGGATTGAGAAGCGGTTGCAGAGCGGTTATTGCGACAAGATCGCGCATTCGCTTGATGAAGCGATGCAGTTACTCGACGCCGCGCGCGGAAAAAAAGAGGCGATCTCGGTCGGCCTTGTCGGCAATTGCGCCGATGTCCTGCCGGAAATGGTGAAGCGCGGAATCGTGCCTGACATTCTAACCGATCAAACGAGCGCGCACGACGCACTCAATGGCTACGTGCCTAACGGAATGTCGCTCGCCGAAGCGCTCCGGTTGCGCGCCGAGAATCCGGACGAGTACGTCGAGAAGTCGATGGCCGCGATGGCGCAGCACGTCGAGGCGATGCTCGCCTTGCAAAAGAAAGGCGCGATCACTTTCGACTACGGGAACAACCTTCGCACCCAGGCGAAAAAAGCTGGCTGTGAAAAGGCGTTCGATATTCCCGGCTTCGTCCCGGAATATATCCGCCCGCTTTTTTGCGAAGGAAAAGGGCCTTTCCGCTGGGTGGCTTTGAGCGGCGATCCGGCCGATATCGCGCGCACCGATGAGCTCGCGCTCGAGCTTTTCCCGGAAGACAAAACGCTCTCTCGCTGGATGAAACTGGCCAGGGAGCGGATCCAGTTCCAAGGATTGCCGGCCCGTATTTGCTGGCTCGGTTACGGCGCGCGGGCAAAGTTTGGTCTCGCCATGAACGAGCTCGTCAGGACTGGCGAAATCAGCGCGCCGATTGTGATCGGGCGCGATCATCTCGACACCGGCTCGGTCGCGTCTCCTTACCGCGAAACCGAAGGGATGCTCGACGGCAGCGACGCCATTGCCGACTGGCCATTGCTGAACGCGCTCGTCAATACCGCAGCCGGCGCGTCCTGGATTTCGATTCACAACGGAGGCGGCGTCGGGATCGGTTACTCGCAGCACGCCGGAATGGTGGTGGTGGCCGACGGCACGGACAACGCGAAGCGTCGCCTCGAGCGCGTCCTGACGAGCGACCCGGGCATGGGCGTCATCCGGCACGCTGACGCAGGTTATTCCCGCGCGATCGATTTTGCCCGGGAGCACGACGTGAAGATTCCAATGGAGCCAATGGTGCGGGATTAATCCTGTTCCTCGGGCTGCGCGCTGGAAAAAAATGGCAACCGGCTTTCGGGTTCTATAGAAACAAACCGCGCCCGCCGAACCTGAGGACAACGCAATAACGAATAATTTTTTGGTAAACGATGGCTGCTCAATTCATGGCCCTGATACTTGATCCCAGAGACGCGAGCAAAAAGAACAAGAATCACAGACTGAGCCCTTCTCTTCACCTCCGGCTTACCCCGCCGCTAAAACGATAGGCAGACCGGTGCGGCTTCAGATAGAGAGGCATCGTGCCGCGGAGTCCGACGATTCATCTCCACCTGGAAATCGGGCATGTCCTGTTCATCGACATCGTCGGTTACTCCCGGCTACTGATCAAGGAACAGAAGGAGCGGCTCAACCAGCACACTGCGATCGTGCTCGCGACCGCGCCGGTGCGCGAAGCGACGGACGAACAACTCGTTAGGCTACCGACCGGTGACGGGATGGCGCTGGTCTTCCACCACAGTGCGGAGGAACCAGCCGGCTGCGCGCTCGAGATATCCGAAGCGCTGCAGAAGCATCCGGAACTTCCGGTGCGGATGGGCATTCACAGCGGACCGGTGAGCGAGGTGAAGGACGTGAGCGATCGCAGCAACATCGCCGGAGCCGGCATCAACATGGCGCAGCGGGTCATGGATTGCGGCGACGCCGGTCATATCCTGCTCTCGCAGCGCGTGGCGGACGATCTCGCGCAATACCGGCAATGGGCGCCGCGGCTGCACGACCTCGGCGAGTGCATCTGCCTTTTCGACGAGTCGAAATTCCAGGGGCCGCTTTCTTCGCGAGCATTGCCTACAGTGTTTACTTGAGCCACAAGCTCGTCATTCACGCAGTCATCCAGCTTTGTGCCGCGCACAATATCGCGCCTGCCTTGCTCCCGGCATTGCTGCTTGTCGATGTCTGTATCTATCTCGCCGGTACGTTGCTATTTTTCGCGGTGGAGCGGCCTTTCCTCCAGCTGCGGCAACGCGTGGCGCGATAGCCGTTGAGATCGCTCAGGAAGCAGGGTCGCCAAAAATTTCCGCGAAGAAAGTCTGCATTTGCTGCCAGGCGCGGCGGGCCGCAGGTTCGTTGTAGGCAATCAATCCGGTCATGCCTTTTTCCTTCGCAATTTTGTCGGCGCCGGGATTGGTAAAAGCATGGAGCGCGTGCGCGTAGTCGATCGATTGATAATCAACCCCGGCCGCTTCGAGTGATTTCTCCAGTTCGGCGCGCGCCTCCGGCGTGACCATCTTGTCGACCGCGCCATTCAGAAGCAAAAACTTCGCCCGCACTTTGCCCTTGGCTGATTCCGGCGCCGGCACCGGGCCGCCATGAAAGGCGACGATGCCCTTGAGCGGAGCGCCGGTGTAGGCGAGGGCTTCGATCGCCGATCCGCCGAAGCAAAATCCGATTGCGGCCAGTTTGTTCTTATCGACGCGATCGACCTTCATCAACTGATCCAAACCCGCTTGCGCCCGCTCCGCCGTGAGCGGTTTGCCCTCGAACGGCGCGACCAATTCCTCGGCCTTCTTCGGGTTATCGGTGACCACACCTTTCCCGTACATGTCGGCGACAAAAGCGACGTAGCCGAGTTGCGCCAGTTGGTCCGCCCGGCCTTTGACGTAGCTGTTCAATCCCCACCATTCCGGCACGACCAGAATGCCGGCGGAGTTGCCCGGCGCAGTTTTGTCATCGTCATAAGCGAGATAACCTTCGAGCTGCGCGCCGTGGTGTTCGTAGGGGACAGCTTTGGTGATGAGTTTCGCACCGGCCAGGCCAGTGACGAGGAGAGTGATGAAAAGACACAGAGAAGTTTTCATCAGCAAAGATCGCCCGAATTTTGGAACAGTCAGAAAAAACTTTACGGCGGCCGCAAACGCGCCTTGTTCCGATCTCCGCCGGATTATAGTCTGAAAGGGATGAAGGCGAAGCCGGGATTCATTTTCGGGATGATTCCGCTGGCTCTGTTTCTCTCGCCGGTATTTTCACAAACTCCCGCTGCGGACATTTCTGGGGTGTCTGGAAGCGCGGCGAAAGAGCCGACCGTATTTGCGCCGGGCGTGATTTCCACCGGCGATTACGAGGGCGCGGAGGAATTTTCGCCCGACGGCAAGACGCTTTACTACCTGAAGTTGACTCCCGACTTCAATTTTTGGACGATGGTTGTGTCCCACTTTGAAAACGGCCATTGGACTGCGCCACAGGTCGCGCCTTTCTCGGGACAATATTCGGACGCGGACCCATTCATTACCGCCGACGGCAAACGGATGTTTTTCATTTCCAATCGTCCGCTGCCGAATTCCGCGACCGCGCAAAAATTCGACATCTATGTCCTGGACAAATTGCCCGACGGCGAATGGGGCTCTCCGCGCAATCTGGGCAAACCGGTCAGTAGCGAGACGAGCGAATACTTTCCGACCCTGACCAATGACGGCACACTTTATTTTGGGTCGCGCCGCGCGGGAGGCAAAGGCGGCGTCGACCTATATTGCGCTCGATTCGCGGACGGAAAATTTCAGGAGCCGGAAAATCTCGGGGACGCGATCAACACCAAGGATGACGAATACGAACCGTTTATCGCGCCCGATGAAAGCTATCTGATCTTCATGGCGGATTCGCGTCCCGACGGCCTCGGCGGATACGATCTGTATGTCAGCTATCGCGAGAACGGAAAATGGACCAAGGCGAAGAATCTGGGCGCGCCGATCAATACGGCCGCGAATGAACTCTCAGCCAAAGTATCCCGTGACGGGCGCTATTTTTTCTGGACGAGTTCGCGCAGCGCGATTGATCAACCGAAAGCCAAACGCTGGACGATTGATGAACTGACCAAAGCCGTCCGAGGCCCGCAAAATGGTCTCGGCGACATCTATTTCATTGCTGCTGATCAGTTGAAATTAAGCGGGACGCGATGAACGGCTCCGGCTCGGTTCGTTAGCCAACTTTCTTCCAAATGACATCTTCGTTATTCCTGCGATCGATCAATTGGTCGATTTTCCCGTGCTCGTCCGCGTTAAACAGAATGCGGCCTTCCACGCCTTTGCGAAAAAAGATGTCCGATGACTCGGGCAAGAGCTGCGCCTTTTTTCCGCTCGTTCGCTCCATGAAGAGTTGGCCATTTTCCGTTGTGACCACCGTCTTGCGCTCCGCACCGAGCGCATAGCCGCCAACCCATCCGGGTAACTTCTCCACCGCGGCTCGGCCCACCGCGGGGTCTTCGTAGTAGCGCATTGTTTGTGCGGCTACGATCTGCCACTGACCATTGCGCAAGAGCCAGGTGTCGGTGCCGTGATAGCGCGCGTGCAGTTCCTGTCCGAAAATTGTTTCCGTTTCGTCGGTGTCGTAGCTCAAGACGGCGGTGTCGGCGGTGATCCGGCTCTCCGGGTGTGTCACCCTGATCGTGCCGGAGTATCCTTGCGGCAGCGGTTCGATGTCGGCGATCAATTTTGTCTTGTCGAGGCTGCGGCCCTTTTCGTCGTTAAAAATGCAATCGTCGGCATAGTATTTGCGCCAGGGTGCTTTGTTGCCTGACGCGACCGCGTCGAACAACCCCTGCGTTCGCCTAACGAGTTCGCCTTCGCTGATGCCGGGTCCGGCGGCGTGAAGGTCGCGGCCAATTCTGGCCGGCCAGAATCACGATGGCTAAGGGTAGAAAAAGAAGCGTCGGTCTCATCTAAGAATCGTAATCGAGAAGAGCAGATTGCCGCCATGACAATTGAGCTCCGGTTCTGATTGGAATGATTTTTGTTGGCGCCGTCCTGTGCTACTAATCAGCTCTGTCGTTATGCAAAAACTGATCGAATGCGTGCCGAATTTTTCGGAAGGGCGCGACCTGAATGTGATCAAGCGAATCGCCGCCGTGATCGAAGCGGTCGAGGGTGTTTCGCTTCTCGATGTCGATCCCGGCGCGAGCACCAATCGCACCGTGGTGACCTTTGTCGGCGCCCCGGAAGCGGTGGTGGAAGGCGCTTTCCGCGGAATCCAAAAGGCGGCCGAGCTGATCGATATGCGCAAGCAAAGGGGCGCGCATCCGCGGATGGGCGCGACCGATGTCTGCCCGTTTATCCCGGTGAGCGACGTGAGCTGGGAGGAAGCGATCGAATGCGCCAGGTCGTTAGGGAAACGCGTCGGTGAGGAGCTGAAGATTCCCGTTTATCTCTACGAGAGAGCGGCCAGCGCTCCGGAGCGCTCCAATCTCTCCGTCATTCGCGCCGGCGAATACGAGGGTTTTTTTGAGAAGATCAAGCAATCCGCTTGGAAACCGGATTTCGGTCCGGCGGTCTTCAACGAACGGTCTGGCGCGACCGTGATTGGCGCGCGGGATTTTCTGGTCGCCTACAACGTGAACTTGAATACGAAGTCCACCCGGCGCGCGAATTCTGTCGCCTTCGATGTGCGCGAAAACGGTCGCTTCAAAACCGAGGACGGGTCGCCAACCGGAAAGAAGGTGCTCGATAAAAAGGGCGAACCGGTCCGCATTCCCGGGATGCTGAAACATGTCAAAGCCATCGGCTGGTACGTGGAGGAATATGGGATCGCGCAGGTTTCGATGAACCTGACGAATGTCGAGGAGACGCCATTGCACGTCGCGTTCGACGCTTGCGCCACCTCCGCCGCAGAGCGCGGAATGCGCGCGACCGGCTCGGAAATCGTCGGGATGTTGCCCAAGAAATCACTCGTCGAGGCCGGGAAATATTTTCTGCGCAAACAGAAGTGGTCGGAGGGCGCGGCGGAGGAAGAACTGATCGACCTCGCGATTCGTTCGATGGGTCTGAGTGAGCTGAAGCCGTTCGATCCAAGGGAAAAAGTGATCGAGTTCAAGATCGCCGAGGCCGCCAGCAAGTCGCTCGTGAAAATGAATCTGCGCGAGTTCTGCAACGAGACGCTGAGCGACTCGCCCGCTCCCGGCGGTGGTTCAGTCGCGGCCCTGATGGGCGCGCTCGGGGCGTCGTTAGGCGGAATGGTGGCGAATCTTTCCGCGGGCAAGCGCGGCTGGGATGAGCAGCTCAAATTTTTCAGCGATTGGGCGGTGCAGGGACAGCAGTTGAAGGACGAACTGCTCTTTCTCGTCGATGAAGACACCGCCGCCTTCAACAAGGTGATGGCCGCTTTCGGTCTGCCGAAAGATTCGGCGGAAGAAAAAGCGGCTCGCTTCAAGGCGATCCAGTCGGCGAACCAGTACGCCGCGGAGATTCCATTAAAAGTGATGGAGACCGCGAGCCGCTCATACGATTTGCTGGCCGCGATGGCGGAGAAGGGAAATCCCGCCTCCATCTCAGACGTCGGCGTCGGTTTGCTCGCCACGCGCGCCTGTATCGGCGGTGCCGGAATGAATGTGCGGATCAATTTATCGGGCCTGAAGGACGAAAAAGTGCGGGCCCGGTTGGGTGAGAAATTGATCGTGCTCATGAACGACTCGGAGAAGCGCTACGAGGACGCGCGCCGCGTGGTGGAGAGCAAGCTCTCTTGAAATCGGTCGCCGTTTTACACGCTGCGCAACTGGTCAGCCTGGCCGGCCCGAAACGCGCGCGGGTCGGCGGAGAGCTGAGCGAACTCGCCATCATCCGGGATGGCGGGATGCTGGTCCGCGACGGCGTTATCGCGGCGGTTGGAACATCCGAAGAAATCGCGCGCGATTTGCCTAACGACATCGAAGTAATCGAGGCGCGCGGGCGGGCTGTCCTGCCGGGATTTGTCGACGCGCATGCGCATCCGGTCTTTGGTGGCAACCGGGTCGATGAATTCGAAATGCGATCGCGCGGCGCGACCTACGAGGAAATCGCCGCCTGTGGCGGCGGGATTCGTTCCACGGTGCGCAAGACACGCGTGGCGAGCGAAGACGAGCTGTTGGCGCAGGCGCAACGGCGAGCGAATTGGTTCCTGCGCTGCGGGACGACGACAATCGAAGCCAAGTCTGGTTACGGCCTTTCGCTTGAGGAAGAGCTGAAAATTTTGCGCGTCATCCGGCGGCTGAACGAAACAACGGCGCTGGAATTCGTGCCGACCTTCCTCGGCGCGCATGCCGTCCCGGAGGAATTCGCCGGCGCTCCCGCGCAGTATATTGCGCTGGTCATCGACGAAATGTTGCCGGCGGTGGCGAGGGAAGAACTCGCCGAATACTGCGACATCTTTTGCGAGCGCGGATACTTCGAACTCGCGGATGCGGAAAAGATTCTGGAGGCGGCCAAGTCGCATGGGCTGCGCCTGCGGATGCACGTCGATCAATTGACGAATTCAGGCGGAGCGTTTCTCGCGGCAAAGTTAGGCGCCGCGACGGCCGATCACCTCGAGCAAACGGACGGCGCCGGAATCGCCGCGCTGGCGGAGGCGGGCGTGCAACCGGTGCTCCTGCCGGCCTCGGTTTATGCGCTCGGAAAGACCCGCTATCCCGAGGCCCGCGCCATGATCGAGGCCGGGTTGGCCGTGGTGCTGGCGACGGATTTCAATCCCGGCTCATCACCGACACCGTCGATCCCGATGGTCCTCTCACTGGCCTGCACGCAGATGAAGATGACGCCAGCGGAAGGAATCACCGCGAGCACGATCAACGCCGCTTATAGTCTGGGTCGGGGCGACCGGATCGGCTCGCTCGAAGCCGGGAAGGCGGCGAACTTTTCCATTTTCGACTGCGCCGACTACCGCGAGATCGCCTACTGGTTTGGCGTCTCGCAGGTGGACGCGGTCTACGTGAACGGCCGCGCTGTGTAGACGCTTCGCTCTGCGAAGCGCGGGCGTGGGCGTCGCCGGCAGAGGGGCGCAAACCCGCGTTGCCCAGAGGGCAACGTCTACAGAAGCGCGGCGGTGGACGTCGCTGGCAGAGGGGCGCAAACCCACGTTGCCCAGAGGG
The DNA here is from genome assembly GCA_038198605.1 of Chthoniobacterales bacterium. Taxonomy (GTDB): domain Bacteria; phylum Verrucomicrobiota; class Verrucomicrobiia; order Chthoniobacterales; family UBA10450; genus Palsa-1392. The sequence goes on from JBBPZS010000103.1 coordinate 34,151, forward strand.
CAACGTCTACAGAAGCGCGGGGGTCGGCGCCGCCGGCAATGGAAGCGCAAACTCGCGTTGCCCAGAGGGCAACGTCTACAGAAGCGCGGGGGTCGGCGTCGCCGGCAATGGAAGCGCGAATCCGCGTTGCCTAGAGGGCAACGTCGACAGGCTGGTTTGCGAACCATCCCGCTTCCCCGTAGCGTGGAATGATGAAGGTCGAAGTAGAAACCCAGCCCCATTGCGTTGCCACGCTCAAGATCGAATTGCCACCGGACCAGGTCTCGAAGGAATGGGACGCGATCGCGAACAGCTTTGCCGCGCAGGCGAAAATCCCCGGCTATCGCCCGGGGAAAGCGCCCCGCAGCGTGATCGAGAAGAAATTTCGCAAGGACATCCAGGATGAGCTGACGAAGAAACTCGTCTCGAAAAGTTATCGCGAAGCAGTTGCCGAAAAACAGCTCCGAGTCGTTTCCCTAACGAACCTGGAAGACGTCGAATTCGGCGACGATCGCTCAATGCGTTTCCGGGCCACGGTTGTGACCGCGCCCGAATTCGAGCTCCCGGAATATAAAGGGATCCCGCTCGAACTGCCCGACACCCAAGTGACGGAAGCCGAGATCGACGCGGCCCTGGAACGTCTGCGCGAGCAATCCGCCGATTTTGTCGACGTGCCGGAGCGCGGTCTGGAGATGGAAGATTTCGCGGTCCTCGATTTCGAGGGCAAGATCGACGGCAAACCGATCGCCGAGCTGGCGCCGAACGTGAGCAAAAATCTGCAGGGCGGAAAAAAATTCTGGCTCCGATTGGAGGCGGATAATTTTTTGCCGGGCTTCGTCGATCAAATCATCGGGCAGAAGCCGGACGAGACCCGGACGGTAAAGGTGGAATTTCCCTCCGATTTTCCGGTCACGGAAGTCGCGGGCAAGACAGCCGAATACGAAGTGAAGCTGCACGAGATAAAGCAGCGCAATCTCCCTGCGCTGGATGACGCCTTTGCCGCGAAATGGATGCCGGACAAAACGCTGGCCGATTTACGGCACGCTCTCTCGCACCAGATCGAGCACGAAAAAGGTCACGAACTGGAACGCGCGCGCGAGTCGCAGGTGGTCAAGTTTTTGAGCGAGCGAGTCGATTTCGAATTACCGCCGAATCTGCTCAAAGCCGAGACCCGCAACGCCCTGGCCGAGCTGGTGCATCGCAATCGCGAGCGCGGGGTGCCGGACGAGATGTTGAAGGAAAAAGAAGAAGAGTTGATCCGGGTGGCCGGCGGCCTGGCCGCGCACCGATTGAAAACAAACTTCATCCTCCATCGCATCGCGGAGCAGGAAAAGATTCAGGTTACGGCGGTGGACATCGACGACCGCATTCGCCACCAGGCGATGCACCACAATACCACCCCGGAAAAAATGCAGCAGGAAATCGAAAAAAACGACGCCATGAATGGCCTCATCGAGCAGGTTCTGCTGGCCAAGACAATTGATTTCCTCGGGTCGAATGCTACCATCGGGAGCGCGCCCGCCGCGCCAATTGCAGAAGCCGCTAACGAATCCAAATGACGACAAATCGCGACTCTAATTACTCTCAATCCGTCCTCGTGCCGATGGTCGTGGAACAGACCGGCCGCGGCGAGCGCAGCTACGACATCTACTCGCGCTTGCTCAAAGACCGGATCGTTTTTATCGGCACTCCGATCGACGACCACATCGCAAACCTGGTCATCGCCCAGCTCCTCTTTCTGCAAATGGAAGATGGGAAAAAGGACATCAACATCTACATCAACTCGCCCGGCGGCTCAGTCACAGCCGGGCTGGCGATTTATGACACGATGCAGTTTCTCACCTGCGACGTGACTACCTATTGCCTTGGGATGGCGGCCAGCATGGGCGCGGTCCTGCTCGCGGCCGGAACGAAAGGCAAGCGCTTCGCCCTCCCGAACTCCGACATCATGATTCATCAGGTCTCGGGCGGCGCCCAGGGCCAAGCGAGCGATGTCGAGCGCACGGTGGAATACATGTTCAAGCTGAAGAAGCGGCTCATTCGCATCCTCTCGCAGCACACCGGCAAACCCGAGGACAAGGTGCTGCACGACTCGGATCGCGATTATTACATGAACGCGACGGAAGCGCAGGCCTACGGCTTGGTCGACGAGGTGATCAAATCCCGCAAAGAGGCCAAACTTCTTGAGGGCGCCAGCCACGAAAAAGGTCTGACCGATCGTTCCACCGCGGTGGCGGAGGCGGCCTTGCCGCAGAAAGTCGAGGAATAGGAACTGCTTTACCGAGAGGACACCTATGGCCCGCGCCTCGAACCTCACCATGTGCTCCTTTTGTGGCAAAAGCCACGCCGAGGTGCGCAAGCTTATTGCCGGCCCCGGCGTCTACATTTGCGATAGCTGCATCAACGTCTGCAAAAGCATCCTCGACAAGGAGCTGAACGAAGACGCCCGCCGGCAGTCCTCCACCATCCGGGTTCCGAAACCGGTCGAAATCCGGCATTCCCTCGACCAGTACGTCGTCGGCCAGGACACCGCGAAGAAGACGCTCTCGGTCGCGGTCCACAACCATTTCAAGCGCGTCCTGCAAAGCGCCCCGCCGACCGATACCTCGGCGGCATTTCAGCCTGATCCATTTGCCGATGTTGAAATCGAGAAGAGCAACATCCTGCTCATCGGGCCGACCGGCTCGGGCAAAACGCTCCTGGCCAAGACGCTGGCGAAGATTCTCGATGTGCCCTTTTGCATCGCCGACGCCACTACCCTGACCGAAGCCGGCTATGTCGGGGAAGACGTCGAGAACATCATCCTGCGTCTCCTGCAAAATGCGGATTACGACGTGAAACGGGCCGAGATTGGCATCGTTTACATCGACGAAATCGATAAGATCGGTCGCAAGACCGACAACGTCAGCATCACGCGCGACGTCTCCGGCGAAGGCGTGCAACAGGCGCTCCTGAAAATTCTCGAAGGCAGCACCTGCAACGTCCCACCGCAAGGTGGACGCAAGCATCCGCACCAGGAATACATCCAGGTAAACACGGAAAAGATTCTCTTCATCTGCGGCGGCGCCTTTGTCGGACTGGACAAAATCGTGCAGAAACGGATCGGCAATAAAACGCTCGGCTTCAGCAGCCCTTCGCTCGAAGTCGAGGAAGCAGCCCGCCGTGAAGCGGTCCGTCATGTCGAACCGGAAGACTTGTTAGGCTTTGGCATGATCCCGGAATTCATCGGCCGCCTGCCCGTCCTGACCGCGCTCGACGCGTTGACCGAAGACGAGATGGTCCAGATTCTGACCGACACGAAGAACGCGATGATCAAGCAGTACACCAAGCTCTTCGCGATGGAAGGCGTGCGCCTCACCGTCACGAAGGACGCGCTCCGGGCCCTCGCCGCGCAGGCGGTGACAAAGGGTACGGGTGCGCGCGCTCTGCGTTCGATGCTGGAGCGGATCATGCTCGACATCATGTACGAGGTCCCGAGCCGCGAAGACATCGCCGAGGTCACGATCAACCGCGCGGTGGTCGACGGAAAAAAGGTGCCGCTGATTCGCAAGAAGCAGGACAAGGACGCCGCGTGAGTCGTTAGGCTGAGTAAACTGCGCCGCCTTCGCAGTGGCAAAGGCCTTGGGCCTGCGCGAATAGTCCCCGGTGCGAGTCACCGTCATCAACACCGGCACCGAGATCCTGCTCGGTGATGTTCTCAACACCCATCTCACCTTTATCGCTCGGGAAATCTTCCCCCTCGGCCTGCGGGTGGACCGGCAGCTGGCGGTCCCGGATGGCGAGGCCATTCGCGCCGCGCTCGAGGAAAATTTCGAGCGTTCGGACATTATCTTTATCACCGGCGGTCTCGGTCCGACCACGGACGACATCACGCGCGAAATCACCGCCGAGATGCTCGGGCTCGACCTCGTCGCCGACCCGGAATTGGAAGAGACGATCACCCACCGGCTGAAGTCGCGCGGAATTCGGTTGACCAGTCGCATCCTGCGCCAGGCCCAGGTGCCGCGCGGAGCGCAGGCTTTGCCTAACGACAACGGGAGCGCGCCGGGGCTTTATCTTCCGGCCGGTCTGGGCGGGACGGTGACACCGCATCTTTTCCTCCTCCCGGGTCCGCCGCGCGAGTTGCAGCCGATGTTCACGCAGACGGTCGCGCCAATTCTGCGGCAGATCGTTCGGCAAAAGGAAGCCATCGCCTGCTGCACCTACCGCATCGTCGGGATGGGCGAATCCTACGTCGAGGAAGCGGTCGGAGAGGAGTTGCTCGCGATCCCCAGTCTCGAGCTGGGCTATTGCGCACGGATGGGCGAAGTCGATCTGCGCGTCATCGGGCCGGTCGCGGTGCTCAAGCAAGCCGACACGCTGATCCGGGCGAAGTTGGAAACATCGATCTTCAGCACGACGGGCGAGAATCTGGAAACGGTCATAGTCAGAAAACTGACGGCGCGAAAGGCGACCCTGGCCGTAGCGGAATCGTGCACCGGCGGATTCCTGGCCCATCGCCTGACCAATGTGCCCGGATCCTCAGAGGTTTTCCTCGCCGGCTATGTCACCTATTCCAACGAAGCCAAGAGCGCCTCGCTCGGGGTCGATCCGGCGCTGATCGCGGAGCACGGCGCAGTCAGCGAAGCGGTCGCGCGCGCCATGGCGGAGGGTGCACGGAAGAATTCCGGCGCGACGTTTGCCCTTGCCACGACCGGCATCGCCGGGCCCGGGGGCGGGAGTGAAGCGAAACCGGTCGGGACGGCCTTCGTCGCGCTCGCCGGGGGCGGCGAGACCGTCGTTAGGCATCTTTTTTTTCCGACGGATCGCGAGACGTTCAAACAACTGGCGAGTCAGATGGCGCTGAACCTCCTGCGCGTTACGGTTGCTTGACCAAAGGGACGGCAGCTTTGAGCCAAGGAGCGGCGGTTTGAAACCGCCGTGGGCGCTTGCAAAGCGCCCCTCCCTCCTAGTCGCCAACCACCACCGGGGTTCCCACCTTGACGTGGTTGTAAAACATTTCGGCGGCGACAGAGGGCATCCGGATGCACCCGTGCGAGGCGGCATAGCCCGGTAGGATGCCGATATGCATGCCGACGCCCTCCCCGGTCAGGCGCATGAACCAGGTCATGGGCGAGCCGACAAAACGCGTGCCGCTGGGCGCGGAGTCGATTCGGCTGCTGACCCCGCGGCGCACCACCCGGCCGGAAGCGTCGACGAAATCGCCATAGATGTTTGACCTGTGATCCTTGTCTTTTTCCAGGACCTTGTAGCTGCCCGGCGGAGTGGGCCGGGCCCGTTTTCCGGAGGAAATGGGAGAGTCGATCACGACTTCGTCGCCCAGCAAAAGGTAGGCGCGCTGTTTCGAGAGCGAAACGCGAATGCGCGAATTGTCCGGGGTGACCTGCTCGAGGAGTCGAGGGGAGACATTGATCGGTTCCTGCCGGCGGATGAGATCGCTCGCCCGTTTCATCGCAGGCGCGCTCCGCGGACGCACCTGCCGCTGCTGCTGGATTCGAGTTCGTGTAGAAAAAGGACGCGTCCCAGTAGTCGGCAGTTGGGCCGCCATATCGCCGAGAGCGAAGCAGCCGACGAGGCAGAGGACGGAAAGTTGGAAGAGCCGGTAAATCACAAAATCAATCGAGCTGGCAGTCTACGCCACGGTCGGCTGCAAAATTGAAGCGTTCGCCCGCCGGTGGCAACGCGGAAATTGGCTGGGACCGTCGCACGACTGGGAATGATTTGCCACCGGGTTGCAATTCCAGCACCCTCCGGGCCAATGCAATGGCGCTTTCAGCTGCAGGGCGCAATAACCTTCGCCATCTTTTGCTCCGCCCTGCCCCTTTTGGCGGATATCACCCTTCCGAGCGCGGCGCCGTCGCCCCCGCCGCAGGCTGATGAGTATGCGCTCCGAATCTCGCGCGGTGCGCGGGCGACGATCCCGCTCCGCGGTCACCATAGCGGGAGCGGTACGGTCACTTTCTGGATCGTCGACCCGCCTCTCCATGGCGCGCTTTCCGAGCTGCGCCCGCTCGGCGACAATCGCGCGACGATCATTTATCAAAATGACGGCGCAGCGCCGGCCGCGGGCGACCGCTTTACCTACCTCGTCCAGACCAGTAGCAACCGCGTCTCCTCGCCGGCTGAGGTGAGAATTCTCGTCGAGGAGCCGCCACCGCGGCTGCAGGCGCCGGCCCGGATCGATTTTGATCCGATTATCGCCGGTGACAGCCAAACCCGTGATCTCGCCATCGCGAACAGTGGAGGCGGAGTGCTAGAAGGGCGTCTCACCGTCTCCGCTCCTTGGCGGCTGAGGACATCCGAGTATCGGGTGGAGTCGGGGCAAACCGCGAACATTGCCGTGACTTTTCAGCCCGAAGAAGGGCGGGAGTTTATCGGCCAGATCACGCTGACCGCGGCCGATGGTGCGACGGCGAGCGTGCTGCTGTCGGGAAGCGCGACTTCGCCGGTCACTTTCCAACCGGCCGAGCTCCGCATCCCGCTGCCGCGGGAGAAAAACGCACCACGAACCGCTTCGGTTACCCTGACGAATCAAACCGGGCGGCCGCAGAAGTTGAAATTTACGGCCGATCGCAAAATCCAGCCGATCGCGGAGACCACGCTCGCGCCCGCGGAGGCCAAAACGGTCCCGGTGATCATCGCGGCGGATGGAACGATCGCGGTCAATGAAGCGATCGTAGCGCGCGGAAATGGGTTCAGTGTCCGCTTGCCGGTTTCGGCCGAAAGCTTTGCGGTGCCCGCGGCTGCGGTGAGTCGCTCGCCCAAGGTGACGGCTTCCTCGCCAGCCGCCGCTTCTCCTGCGCCACCCGCAACGATCCCGCAGCAGGCAAGTGTCGTTAGGCAAACCGAGCCCGCACCGGCGCCGTCCGCCTCGCCAAACGCCCGGCTCGTGCCGGTTCGGGCGCAGAGGCTGGCCGGCTCCCTCTGGGAATTGCGCTGGGCGCGGCCGAAAGATCCAGTGGCGCAGTATCGGATCGAGGAGCGTTTTCTCTCGCTCGATGGGGCAGGGGCGCTGCAAACGAACTGGCGCGCTCTCCCTTTGCCTAAAATTGCCTTCGCCGGCGACATGGTCACCGCGCAAATCGCCGGACTCGATCCCGACCAGATTCACTCGCTCAAAGTGACCGCCCTCGGGCCGAACGGCGCCGCCTTTTGGGAATCGCCGCTCGTCGTGGTCGGTTGGCCGGCCAAACCGGAGCACCCTGCGCGAAAATGGACAATCCTCCTCGGGCTCGCGCTGGTCGTCCTGGTCGTTGCCCGCTGGCGAGCCAACCGGGCTTCGCCCTAACGATAAGTCTCGACCCGTTTCAGCCAACCCGGCAACCAGCGCTGCTCTTTTCGTGCCGGCGGCGCGTTTTTCACCCGCGTCCGGAGAACGCGCTCGGCCGAGTCGGCAAATTCACCGAGAGGCGAGGCACCGCTGTCATCGGACATCCCTTCCAAGACCTGGAGCAAGCCCCAGCCGCGCTCCTGGTAGCGCTCGCTCTCGAGCACGCCTTCGCCTTTGAAATTCACGTAGTCGATCAAGGCATAGCAGCCATGTGCCCGGTTCGTTAGGCGGTTAAAACGCTGCTCGATTTTTTCCCGCTCCCCGGCCGGTGCGGCCGCGAGCATTTTCGGCAGGGCGTTGCGCAGCCGCTCGACCATGAAGTCGGCCTGCAAATCGATCGTGCCGGTGAGAAAGATGCGCAGGTTTTTCATCGGCGCACTCGACTCGGCGGCGAGAAATTCCGCGCGCGAATTCCAGGGGCAGGCGTCGCCCTTGTGGCCGAGCAACAAATCCGGCAGCTTCGCCCCGCGTTTTGCCACGAAACGAACAAAAGCCGGGAAACTCTCTTCAAACGGCCCGCGCGCGCCGGCCGGGTACCAGATGAAGTGCCCGATCCCGAGCGAGGCAAAGTTTTCGCCCGCGTTCCAGGAAGTCAGCCCCGCGACCGACCCGTCGCATTCGTTTTGCCAGATCTTGCGCCCGATCCGCATCGCTTCCTGGTGCGAGAGTGAGATCGCAGCTAAAGCGCTGAACGGGAGAAGAAGGGCCAGCACAAGAAGAATGGAAGACGAAACGCCGAGGCCGATTCCGGAGCAGGCCCGTGGCCGGTCGCTTGACGCGGACGCCATCTCCGTTGATGAATGGGTCGCGGCAGGCCGAGAATCGGACCGGCCGCATTTAAATCTATCGGTATATTTTATGAAAACTTCGTTTGTCATCATCGCCCTTTCCTTCGCCCTGGCCTCGCTCGCGCCCGCTGCCGATCCCCAGTTAAAAGATCAGAAGGATAAGGTAAGCTACAGCATCGGGCTGGACATTGGTTCCACCCTGAAACGTCAACTGATCGACGTCAATCCGGACCTCGTGCACAAGGGAATGCAGGATGGGATGAGCGGAGGGAAACCGCTCATGACCGACGAAGAGTCGAAAGAGACGATGGCGACTTTCCAGAAAGAGATGATGGCAAAGCAGGCGGCGGTAAAAAAAGCGAGCGGCGAAAAAAATGCGGCCGAAGGCAAGAAATTCCTGGAGGCGAACAAGTCGAAGGAAGGTGTGAAGACGACCGCCAGCGGCCTGCAGTACAAAGTGGTGAAAGAGGGCAGCGGTCCTTCGCCCAAGGAAACCGAAACGGTGAAGGTGAATTACAAAGGGACGACGATCGACGGCACGGAGTTCGACAGCTCTTACAAGCGCGGTCAGCCGGCCGAGTTCCCGGTCAATCGGGTAATCAAAGGCTGGACCGAAGCGCTGCAGCTGATGAAAGTCGGCTCGAAATATCAGCTTTTTGTTCCGGCGGAGCTGGCTTACGGCGAACGCGGTGCGGGATCGGATATCGGGCCGAATGCGATGCTGATGTTTGACGTGGAGCTACTCGGCATCACCCCGGCCGGCACCACGCCGACGCCGAAACCGGCGGCCTACGATTCGAGCCGGCCGCAAGGCTCGCCGGGTGCGGCTGTGGCTCCGAAAATGTCGGTCAAGCCGATGGCTTCGCCCTCGCCGACGAAACCCTGATTTCTGGCGCTTCTCTAATCGAAGCGCGATGGACGCCGCCGTGGCCAGCTCAGACTGGCCCGGCGGTTCCTTGTTCCAAGCCGGCAATCTCCAGACGCGGCGCGTCGCTCCAGAGATCTTCCAGGCTGTAGAAATCGCGCCGTTCCTGGTGGAAGACGTGCACGATGACCTGCATGTAATCGAGCACGATCCATTGGCTGGCTGGAAATCCATCGACCGCGGACGGTCGAACGCCGTGCTCATCGCGCAGGCCTGATTCGATCGCCCCGGCGATCGCTTTTAAGTGCGGCTCGGAAGTGCCGGAGCAGATGACAAAAAAATCGGTAAAGGTCGAAATCTCCCGCAGGTCGAGCACCACGATGCCTTCCGCCTTTTTGTCCGAGGCCAGTAACGCGCAGGTTTTGGCTAGCTCTTCAGGTTCGATTACGTGATTCCTTGGTAAAGATTTTCCCGGCGAATGATTTCCTCGACCGCTTCCGGCACGAGATACCGAATCGATTGCCCGCTGGCAACTCGTTTCCTGATCGTCGTGCCGGAAATATCGATCTTCCGACGGATCGCCCGGTAAGGATATTCAACTTTCTCGCCGGAGCGATCGAGGACGACGAATTGGACGAGCTTTTGCAGATCCTCGAAGCGATGCCAGGTGTGAAGTTCCGGCAGGTTGTCCTCACCGACGAGAAAGAAAAACTGCGTGTCTGGCTGCACCGCGTGTAACGCCTCCACCGTCTCCACCGAGTAGGAAGGCGGCGGTCGGTCGATTTCCAACCGCGTAGCAGCGAAGCCCGGCTCGCCCGCGATCGCCGCCGTCAGCATTTCCCAACGGACCTCGGCTGGTGTCGGCACGTGGTCTTGCTTGTGCGGCGACTGCGCGGCGAGAACAAAGATCACCTCGTCAAAAGCGAGCGTCTCGAGCGCTTCTCTCGCCAGGATGAGGTGCCCATGGTGGATCGGATCGAAACTTCCGCCGTATATGCCAATCTTTTTCAACGCCGCGTCTTGCTGGAACAATCACGACGACGTACTCCGGCTTTCTCCGGGGTGCAATCGGACTAAAGGCCACCGACCCGCTGCGATCGGGGAAACGAGTCGACAATGAAACATTGCCGAGATTCTAGGATAGACCCCGATAGCACCGCCCGTTCGGCTTGCAAAACCTCTCCGAGTTCGGGCGCGAACGGGAAGCGCTCGAATCTAAAGACTGGGCTTGCCGATAGTCATCGCATCGCCTAAGCACGGGGGCATGAATCACCTGCGCAAAATTGGCCTGGCATCGTTTTTTTTCCTGGGCTTGGGCGTTTTGTGCGGGGCTCTGCCTACCGCGACCGGGTGGAGCCCGAAGACGGCGGCGATCAGTGCGGTGGTCTTTTATTGTATCGGTCTCATTCTGGCGCTGGTCGCGTTCATGCAGTCGCAGCGAGGCCATCCTCATAACGGGACGACAAAGTTTCTGGCGCGCGGTCCGTTCGCGTTGGTGGCAATTATCGCGCTGATCTTTTTCCTGCGCGCCATGACCGGGTGGTAGGCGCGGCTTGCCATCGCCCCGGCGTGGCGAGCGACAAAGGAGCGCCGGATGAAATTTCTCAAACGCCGTTTCGCCAATGCTCCGCAGAGGACGGCCGTGCTGTTCTTCGTTCAGATCTTCGCGACCCTCGGCTTCGCCGTTGTCTACCGACGCTGCCCATCGCCGCGAGCGCCTCCTCGAGGGGGTGGCACATCGAATTTCTCGGGGCCTTCTACCACGTCATGGCGCGGGGGAATTGTCGGCAGGCGATTTTTAGGGACGACGAGGATCGGCGCCGGTTTGTGCAAACCTTGGGCGAAGCGTGCTTGAGGACGGGATGGCGGGTGCATGCCTGGGTGCTTCTGAGCAATCATTATCACCTGATGATCGAGACGCCAGAGGCCAATCTGGTCGCCGGCATGCAGTGGTTGCAGAATACGCTCACCCGCCGCTTCAATGTGCGGCATCGAGCCTGGGGCCGAGTCTTCGGAGATCGCTACAAAGCGGTGCTGGTGGAAGGGGGAGAACGCTTTTATTACGAGGCGCTGCTGGACTACATCCATCTCAACCCGGCGCGGGCGCGGCTCGTGCGGGTGGCGAAAGGGGAGAGCATTTTGGATTATCCTTGGAGCAGTCTGACGATGGGCTACGCCGTGCCGCCGAGGAAACGAGCGCGCTGGCTGGCCGCAACCGACGGACTGGAGGTGTTTGGGTTTGCGGATACGACGGGAGGCAGACGGCGGATGGTGGAGCGTCTTGAGCGACGCGCGTTGGAAGAGGGAAACGCGCGTGCCGGGGTGGTGGCCGTGAGCGATGAGGTGGATGCGCGGACCAGCCACTTGCGGCGGGGATGGTATTGGGGCAGCCAGAGTTTTGCCGAGAGAATGCTGAAACTGGCTGAGAAGACGTTGGGTCGCACCAAATCGCGGGCTTTTCGTGGGGTCGCGGTGCGGCAGGCGCACGGACTGGAACGAGCCGAGCAATGGCTGCGAGAGGGGTTGGCAGCGGCGGGGTTGAACGAGC
>JBBPZS010000104.1:0-20591 GCA_038198605.1 Chthoniobacterales bacterium
CGCTCATCTCAAGTCGGCCCAGAGCATGATCGAGAAAGCCGGCCGCCTCCAACCCGACGCGGGCGAGGTGCATCTCCTCCGGGCGCATTATCTCGGCTACACGACGAGCGACTACGATCGAGCGCGGGCCGAGCTCGAGCTGGCCCGGCGCGCCCTGCCTAACAATGCCGCCGTCTATCTCGAAACCGCCATGATCGACCGGCGCCAGGGTCGCTGGAGCGAGGCGCTCATGAACCTCGATCGCGCGGTCGAGCTGGATCCGCGGAACGGGCCAGTTCTGGTTGAAGCTGCCTCCACCTATTATACCAATCGGCGCTACGCCGAAGGGACCCGGCTGCTCGATCGTGCGATCGCGCTTGCGCCCAAAGATTACTACGCCCGTCTCCTGCGTGCCGAAGGACCGTTGTTCGCGCGGGCCGACACCCGGCCGTTGCACGCAGAGCTGGACGCGATCCTGGCCGAAGATCCGCGTGCCGCCTCCACAATTGCCGACTCTTTGCTGGACTGTGCGCTCTTCGAGCGCGACGCCGCGGCCGCCGATCGCGCGGTCGCGGCGATTCCTGCCGAAGGGATCGGATTCGGTTCGGGAGTGGTTTTGCCGAGAGAATACTTTGCGGCTCGCGTCGCCCGCACCTTTCATCGTCCCGAAACCGCCCGCGCCGGATTCGAGGCCGTCCGATCCTCTCTGCAAAAGTTGGTCCATGAACAACCCGATCTGGCCGACGCCTGGAGCAGGCTTGGGTTGGTCGAAGCCGCGCTCGGGCAAAAAGAGGAGGCGATCAAGGCGGGCCTCCGAGCTCGCGAAATCATGCCCGTGTCTCGACAAGCCTTCGCGGGAGGACGCGTGCTGCGGCAGCTGGCAAAGATCTACGCCTGGGTGGGCGAGAAAGATCAGGCCCTGGCACTGCTGGCTACCTGCGCGCGTGAGAATTACTCCATCGACTCTGCCGTTTTGAAGCTGGACCCTGATTGGGACCCGCTGCGCGGCGATCCGCGCTTCGAAGCGTTGCTCGCCCGGGTGGCGCCTGATGCACTTGAGACCGCCACCGACGTGCCCGAGAAAAGCATCGCCGTCCTGCCATTCGAAGACCTGAGTGACAAAAGAGATAGTTCCGGCTTCGGCGCGGGGATTCAGGAAGACCTGCTCACGAGCCTCGCGCAGATTCACGATCTGAAAGTCATCAGCCGCACGAGCGTGATGGCATATCAAAAAGCCGACGGCCGCAATATCCGGGCGATCGGCCGGGCGCTCGGGGTGGCCAAACTTCTCGAAGGGAGCGTCCGGCGCGCGGGCAACCGCGTGCTCCTTAACGTCCAGCTCATCGACGCGCGCAACGACCGGCACCTCTGGGCAGAGCGCTACGACCGCACCGTGGCCGATTCGATCGACCTGCAAAGCGAGCTCGCCACCCAAATCGCGGTGGCTCTGAAAGCGACGCTCGCGCCGGAAGAAAAAGCCCGATTAGGTGTCGAGCCTACGACTAACTCTGATGCTTATGTGCTGTATCTCACCGCCCTTGGAACGGAGGATGAGATCGCAGCGGAAAAGCTTTGCGTGCAGGCTGCGGCGATTGATCCCACCTTTGCCTTGGCCTACACGCGAGCTTCCCGTCTCAACAGCGTTATCTCAAGTCAGGGCGAATACCAAGAGCGAAAGGCGAAGGCGCGCGCTCAAGCCGAAGAAGCTCTGCGCCTGTCGCCAAAATTGAGCGAAGGCCACATGGCCCTGGGGGTTTGCCTTTACCTGGTAGACAAAAAGTACGACGCGGCGCTAAGGGAATTTGAAATCGCGGCGGCCGCTTCTCCTAACAATGCCGAGGTCTACACCTATATCGCGGGTCTTTATCGCCGGAAGGGACGTTGGCGTGAATCGTTGGCCAGTTTTGAGCGAGCGCAATCTCTCGATCCGCTCAACGCACACATCGCCTTTGCCGCGGCCAGGAATTACCTCTATTTGCGCGACTGGGTGACGGCTACTAACCGGTTCAGGCATCTCCTGGAGCTTGCGCCGGGAGACGTTGCTAGCAAGATGGCACTTGCGTACCTGGAAGTGTATCGCAACGGCGACCCATTCAAAGGAACGAAAATCCTGCAAGGTACTCCCACGGGGTCAGAAGGAGCCGAGGTCCTGGCGCGCTGGGATCTGGCAATGATGGAACGCGACTACACGACGGCAGAGAAGATTTTGAGCGAGTTTAAGGGCGAAAACTTTTTCGAGACTAGAGAATGCCCAAAAACACTTTATCAAGGACGCACCGCCCTCGCCCGCGGCGACCGCGCGTCGGCCGAACGCTATCTGGATGCGGCCCTGCCTGCGCTTGAAGGCTCGGTGCGCGATACCCCTGACGATGCGAACCGTCATGCCGGTCTCGGATTACTCTACGCCTACATGGGGAGAAAAGACGACGCCATCCGGGAAAGTCGCACAGCGATGGAACTCGAACCGGAAAGCCAGAATGCATTTCACGGCACCTACTACGCGGCGAATCTGGCCCTGGTCTACGCCCTCGTGAGAGAACAAGATTCGGCAATCAACCTGATCGAACGTTTGCTTTCCATTCCCGACGGCGCGCTTTCTAACTCCGAATCTTCGCCCGGCATGACCCTGGCAGAATTGCGTCTGCGCAGGGAGTGGGACTCGCTCCGCAGCAATCCGCGTTTCCAGAAAATCGTCGCCGCCCCCGAGCCGGCGACGGTTTATCGTTAACGTCCCCAGCGCGAGGAGTTCCGAAAAGACAGGGGCCTTGGACGGACACCGCAGCTCGGTCCACTCTGGCTTCGCCGCAGATTGAAAGAAAAACCCCCGCCCGGGGACGCGCTCTAAGTCTCTGAACCGATTCATCATCGTTGGCTCCGTCCGATCACACCGCTTCACGCTTATGCCATCTTCAACTGCACTTTTCCGTCGCTTCCGTCGCCCGAGTTTTCTCGCGCTTCTCCTCTCCCCGCTCCTTGCCATCTCCGCTCTTGCCGCGGATGAGTCTTCCGCCGCGCCTTCCCCGAGCGCCGCTACCATGACTGAAAATCCACTGCTCAAGGAAAGCACGCTCGAATTCCATTACCCGCCCTTCGATCAGATTAAGGACCAGCATTTTGCCCCGGCCTACGAGGCTGGAATGGCCGAGCAACTGCAAGAGGTCAAACCGATCGCGAACAACCCGGAGCCTCCGACCTTCGAGAACACGATCGTCGCTCTCGAAAAAACCGGCGACCTCCTCGGCCGCGTCGATCGCATTTTTTCCAATCTCTCCGCCGCCAACACGAACCCGGCGCTGCAGAAAACCGAGACCGAGATGGCGCCGAAACTCTCTGCCCACCAGGACGCGATTCATCTCAATGGCCCGCTCTTCAAACGGATCGAGACCCTTTACAACAACCGCGAAAAACTCGGGCTCGACGAGGAATCGACCTGGCTGATCGAGCGCTACTACAAGGATTTCGTGCGCGCCGGCGCGAAGCTCTCCGAGGCCGACAAGACCAACCTAAAGAAGATGAATTCGGAGCTCGCCGAGTTGCAGACGAAGTTCTCCCAAAAGGTCCTGAAGGAGAAAAACGCCGACTCCATCGTGGTCGAGAAAAAGGAAGAACTCGACGGTTTTTCCGAGACCGAGATGACCGCTGCCATCGCTGCCGCCAAAGAAGAGAAAAAGGAAGGCAAGTTCGTGATTCCGCTCCAGAACACGACCCAGCAACCCCCGTTGACCGACCTGAAAAATCGCCCGCTCCGGGAGCGGATCATGAAGACCTCGCTCGCCCGCAACGGTCACGGGGGCGAGTTCGATAATCGCGCCGTCGTCCTGCGCATGGTGAAGCTGCGCGCCGATCGGGCGGCGCTTCTCGGCTACCCGAGCCACGCGGCTTATCAGCTCGAAGACCAGACCGCGCACGACGTTGCCACAGTCAATAAACTGCTGGGCCAGGTCGCCCCGCCCGCCGTCGCCAACGCGAAGAAGGAAGCGGCCGACATGCAAGAATTAATCGACCAGGAAAAAGGCGGCTTCCAGCTTGCCTCCTGGGATTGGGCCTACTACTCCGACAAAGTTCGGCAGCAGCGCTACGCTTTCGATGAGGCGCAGATCAAACCCTATTTTGAACTGAACCACGTCCTGATCGACGGCGTCTTTTACGCTGCCACCCAGCTCTACGGCATCACCTTCAAGGAACGCAAAGACCTGCCGGTTTACCAACCCGACGTCCGCGTCTTCGACGTTTTCGACAAGGATGGCAAGCCGCTCGCCATTTTCCTGATGGACTACTACGCGCGGCCCTCGAAGCGCGGCGGCGCCTGGATGAATGAATACGTCAACCAGAGCGAGTTGTTAGGCACGAAGCCGGTCGTGGCGAATCACCTCAACATTCCGAAACCGGAAGCCGGTCAACCGACCCTTCTCACCTACGATGAAGTGCGGACCGCGTTTCATGAATTCGGCCACGCTTTGCACGGCATGTGTTCGAACGTGCAATATCCGCGCTTCAGCGGCACGAGTGTGCCGCGCGACTTCGTGGAGTATCCCTCACAGGTCAACGAGATGTGGGCCATCTGGCCCCAGGTCCTGCAGAACTACGCCAAACATTACCAGACCGGCGCGCCAATGCCGAAGGAACTTCTCGATAAGGTCCTGGCGGCGGACAAGTTCAACCAGGGTTTCAAGACGACCGAATACCTCGCCGCGGCGCTGCTCGACCAGGCCTGGCACCAGCTCAAACCCGCGGAAGTGCCTAACGATGCCCTCGCCTTCGAAGCGAGCGCGCTGAAGAAAGCCGGGGTCGATTTCGCTCCGGTCCCGCCGCGCTATCGCACGGCCTATTTCTCGCACGCTTTCGCCGGTGGTTACTCCGCCGGCTACTACAGCTACATCTGGAGCGAAGTGCTCGACGCCGACAGCGTGGAATGGTTCAAGCAAAACGGTGGTCTCAAGCGCGAAAACGGCGAACCTTTCCGTGAGACCCTGCTCTCCCGCGGCGGGAGCCAGGACGCGATGAAACTCTTCCACAATTTCACCGGCAAAGATCCCTACATCGAGCCGCTCCTCGAACGCCGCGGCCTTTCCGCCCCGGTGCCGGAAGCGCCGGCGAGCGACGTGCAATCCGAACCTAAAGGTTAGCCGGGTTCAAGCGCCACTCTTCGCCGCTTCCCAGAACGGAGAGAGACTTTATCCACATAACGATTGCGCGCCGCGCTCAAATTCCGTTTAATGGATGCACCACGCCAATCGGCTGGCGCATCCATCCATGAATCATCGCCTGTCGCTCCGTTCGTCCAATGGTTAACGCCAGGATCTTTCTTGATCGACGCGGAGTCTGGGCTTTCTGGCTCGGCTCCCTCGGGGTAACGATCGGCGTTCTCCTGCACCTGCCGATGTTCTGGATGGGGCGGAGTAATGGCTTTGTCCTCGTCGGCATGCCGATGGATTCCGGGATGATCTTCGGGATGTACGTTATCATCGCCGGCGTGGCCGTAGCCGCTTACGGCCTTCTCCCCTCGCGTAAAGCTCACGCTACGCAGGCCGCCTCTCGCATCACAGTGGTCGCGCCGGAGGACGCCGAATTGAGCCCGGCGCACGTCATCCTTCTCATCGCTCTCGTCGGCGCGCTCATCATCGACGTGATGAAACCGGCCGCGCTTGGCTTCGTCATACCCGGGATGATCAAGGAATACGGAGTGACCAAGGCGCAGATTGCGCTGGTTCCGTTCTTCGCCCTCATCGGCACCGTGACCGGCTCGGTCCTGTGGGGCGTGCTGGCCGATCTCTATGGTCGCAAAGCCTCGATCCTTTTGGCGGCCGTCGTCTTCATCGGCACGTCGATCTGCGGCGCCATGCCATCGCTGGCCTGGAATATCGGCATGTGCTTTCTCATGGGACTGGGCGCGGGCGGAATGTTGCCCGTGACCTATGCGCTGCTGGCAGAGACGATGCCGTCGAAACATCGCGGCTGGGCCCTCGTCCTCGTCGGTGGACTGGGCGCGGTCGGCGGTTACTTCGCGGCCAGCGGGTTCTCGGCGTTGCTCGTGCCCACTTATAGCTGGCGAATTTTGTGGCTGATCAATTTACCTACCGGCTTGCTGCTCATCGGCATGTGCGGGCTGATTCCTGAGTCGGCCAAGTTCCTTCTCGCGCGCGGCCGGAAGGCGGAGGCGCAGGCGGTCATGGCGCGTTTCGGCACCATCAGCCGACGCCTGCCCGAGGATGAAGAAAGCGCCGCCGAAGTCATGGCGCACACGTCCAATTATCCCGTGGAAGAACTCGCCTCCGACGGCAAACTTTGGACCCCACAACTGATCGGCAAGACCGCCGCCCTGACGGTAGCCGCCCTGGCCTGGGGCTTGATCAATTTTGGTCTGCTCTTGTGGCTGCCGAATGATCTCGTGGCCAAGGGTTATTCCATGGGCCTAACGAGCAAGCTTCTGGCCGAATCCGCCCTGATCGCATTCCCGATCGTCTTTGTCTGCGCCTACATCTACAGCCGCTGGAGCACGAAATGGGCGCTCACCAGCATGATCGTGATTACCTTTCTTGGATTGGTCGGGGTGCTGCTTCTAGAAACCTTTATGGGCAGAAACCCGGTCTGGCCGGTCGCCCTTCTCATCATCGGAAGCAATGGCATCATCGCCATCATCCTGCCCTACACCTCGGAGAGTTATCCGATCAAAGTCCGCGGCCGCGCCACCGGCTGGGTCGCAGCCTGCAGCAAGGGCGGGGGCGTTTTGGCGCAGATTGTGGGTATCGCAGCGCTCGTCCCGCCCCTGGGCATCGCGGCGGCGGTAATCATGCTTCCAGTGCTAATCGCGCTCTGGCTCTTCGTCCGTTTCGGGAGCGAGACGCGCGGCCTCGACCTCCGCGCCCTCGAACGCGTCCGCTCCGAACGCGAACCAGCCTAACGACTGGCGCCGTCACGGTCCAGTCCGGCAAAGAGCGCGGCGTAAACCTCGATCCCGTCCCAAAGGTTCTGCAGGCGCAGGTTTTCGTCGGCCGCGTGCTGGTTGTCGTCGTGGTTGGCGATCGGAAGCCCGATCACCGGGGTATCGTTAGGCTGCTGAAAGAGGTACATCGGGATGCTCCCGCCCACCGTCGGCAAGAGAACCGGTTCGTGCCCGGCCGCGCTCATGAGACTGGCGATCTCGCGCGAGAGCGGCAGCTCGAGCGAAGTGCGCGCAGGCGGGTAGCCCGCTCCCCACTGCACCCGCGCGATCTTCGCGTTCTTCGCCCGCGTCGCGGTGTCCGGCGTCTCGCGCACGATCTTGTAACCCTGCGCTTCGAGGTGCCGTTCGACCCGCGGTTTGATCGAGTCCGGAGTTTCGTTAGGCACAAGTCGGAAGTCGATTGAGGCGCGCGCTTCGGTCTGGATCGTGTTCGAGGCTTTTTCCCCAACGTGGCCCGATTCGATCCCGCGCACGTTGAGCGCCGGTTGCAGCAGCAGCTCGTTCAGGTGTTTCCCCTCGCCTTCCATCGCCGCGATCTGAAACTCGCGCCGCAGGTCGGCTTCGACGTCCGGGATTTTTGCCAGCGCCGCTCGCTCCGCCGCGCTCGCCGGCTGCACGTCATCGTAAAAACCTTTAATCAGGATGCGCCCGTTTTCGTCGCGCATGGAATCGAGCAGGTGTGTTAGCCTAACGATCGGGTTTGGGACCCAGTTCCCGTAATGGCCGTCATGCAATCCCTTGCCCGGGCCGTAGACGGTCAGTTCGAGATCGATCGTGCCGCGCGCGCCGAAGAAAAGCTCTGGCTTTCGGCTTTGATGGACCGGGCCGTCGCACAGCACCCAGGCATCCGGCCGCAAGACCTTCGGATACTTTTCCAGATATTGGGCAAGGTGCGGTGAGCCCGCTTCCTCCTCACCTTCAAAAACGAAGCGCAGATTCACCGCGGGTTTGGCATCGCTCGCCTGCAAGGCATCGAGCGCCGCCAGCATCCCGATGATTGGCGCCTTGTCGTCACCCGAGGAGCGGGCGTAAAGGCGCCATTCGGGATCGATCGCCTTGGCATTTTCCCAGTCGACGTCCTTCCCCGCCCGGTTGCGCATGACGGGTTTCCACGGATCGCTCTTCCATTTCGCGGGATCGACCGGCTGGCCATCGTAATGCGCATAGAATGCGATCGTGCGCTCTGCGCCCGGCGTGGCGAGATCACCGACCACGATCGGCGGCGCGCCTTCGATCGTGAGTAGCTGCGTCGTTAGGCCACGTTTCTCGAGCAGCGCCCGAATCGCTGCGGCATTGCGCTGAATGTTAGGCGCGTCGTTGGCCAAATTCGGAATCGCGAGCAGATCCGAGAACCCGCGCAGAATTTCGCCCTCGTGCTCCTGCCGCCATTCGCGCGCTTGTTGCGCGACCGAGTCTGCGGCCCACGCGTTGCTGCAAACGAGCCACCCGAGCAGCAAAGTCAGGTTGCACTTACTTCTCATTTTTCAGTTTGCTGAGGTAGCGCAGGATGAGGAAATCGACGAGGGCGAGCAGGACCGCGATCTCGTAGCGCCCGAGCGCGACCGCCGCGCCGATCGCGCCCACGTTCCAGATGCTCGCAGCGGTGGCGCTGCCTTTCACGTTCCCGTCTTGTTTCAGGATCGCGCCCGCGCCGATAAAACCGATCCCCGTGACGATGCCCTGCAGGACACGCGCTTGCGCATCCGGCGCGCCCGCAAAAGCGCTTTCCCCTAAAAGCATGAAGCCGCAGCTCGCCATCGCGACGAGGGGGAACGTGCGCAATCCCATCACGCGATCAGCCTGCTCGCGGTTCCAGGCGATCGGCAGGGTGAGAATAAACGCTGCCAGGATCTGACCCAGCTGCCGCGCGCTTTCCGCCCAGTTCCAATCGATCAGCAACAACATCATCTCAGCGGAGTTCTGCGGTCGCTCCCTCGACCTTTTTCCAGGGCTCGGCCCGGCCGCCAAGATGTTTCGCGAGGAATTCCTCCACCCGGCCGTAGAAGTCGCGATTGTTTTCGGGCCGGGCAAAGCCGTGCCCTTCGTCGGGATAGACCACGTAAAGAACTTCGCGTTTCGCCTTGCGCAGCGCCGTCACCATTCCGTTTACGTTCGCAATTGTGACCCGCGGATCATTCTGGCCCTGCCCAATGAGGAGCGGGTCGCGAATCTTATCGACGTGATAAAGCGGCGACACTTCGCGGTTGAGCTTCTCGTCGTGATCGAAATCGCCGCCCCGCCGGCGCCAGCGAGCCGTGATATTCGACCAATAGCTCGGAAACGAGCGATAGAGGGTAGCCAGTTCCGCCGGGCCGACGCCATCCACCCCGCAGGTAAAAAGATCCGGCCGCTGCTCGAGCGCGAGTAAGGTGGCAAAGCCGCCGCCCGACCAGCCCATCGCCGCGACTCGTTTCGTATCGGCGATCCCCTGCTCAATCGCCCATTGCACGGCATCGTAAAGGTCTTCCTGCGTCCCGCGTCCCCATTGGCCGGTCCCGGCATTGAGGAACTTGAGCCCGAAACCAGTCGAGCCGCGGTAGTTCACCTGCAAAACGGCATAGCCGCGATTGGCGAGGAACTGCACTTCCTGGTCGAAGTTGTCGTAATCGCGATACCACGGGCCGCCATGGATGACCAGAACGAGCGGCAGATTCTTCGGCTCCACTCCAGCCGGAGTCGTTAGGTAAGCGGGCAAAACGAGGCCATCCCGTGCCTTGATCTCCACGCCTTTCTTCGGCGCGAGCTGGGCGGCAGCGAGTTGGGGATATTCGTCGTAAAGCTTGCTCAGCTTTTTCTTCTCGCGATCAAACGTGTAATACGCTGCGGATGCATCACTCCGTCGCGCCGCCACGATCCATTTCCGGTCGTTGCGATCGCGGCTGATCAGATCCACAAACCCCGGCACCTCACGCCCGATCAGTTCGAAGTCGGCTTTGAGTTTCGGATCGAGAAAAACCCAATGCGGTGCGCTGTAGTCGAACTCAACCGCCTGGATCGCGTCCGTGACCGGGTCGCGCGGCACACTTGGGCCATCCCCCAGCCCGCCGTTGGCGACGTCGGCTTGCGGGTCCTGCGCGAGAACTTCCAGTTGCTCGCCGTCGCGCAAACTCACCCTGACGAGTGCGCCTTTGTCCTGTAGCGGCGGCCGTGTCGGCCGCTCCTCCTGCGCCTTCGGAGACGACCCTGGCGATGCCTTTCCTCCTGCGGGCGGCACGCCCGCCTCTACACCCGGGCTGAGCGCGGATTGGATAACGAGGCTTTTCCCGTCCGCAGCGAAGCCCGCGATGAGCGAACCGCCCACCACCTCCCCGGAGAAGAGCGCCTGCTCGAACGGCATGACGAGCAAACCGCGCCACGGTTTATCGACCGCGTCGCGCACGCGCACGACCGAATTGCCGCTTTTGCCGTCGAAGGCGGTCGCGCCCCGGATCACGAAATCGTTGTCCGTCGCCCAGGTCAGGACGTCGCCCGGGTTGGTCGCCTCGAGCGTGACCGCGCCCGTCTCGAGATCGACGCGGTACATGTCGAAAGCCTGGCGATCGCGCAGGTTGAGCGCCACCAGGACGAAGCGCGGATGCTGCAGATCGGTCAGAATATTTTGCGCGCGCACTCCGCGAAACGGGGTCAGATCGCGCACATTGCCGTTCGTTAGGTCGGCGGAGAAGAGGTGGTTAACCTCGTCCCCGGCGTTGTCCTGGAGATAGAGGATGTGCTTGCCGCTGCCCGCCCAGGTGTACCACTGGATCGGACGATGACTCTCATTCGTGACCGCGCGCGCTTCCGATCCATCGCTCGCGCCCACCCAGACATTGACGACGCCGTTCTTGTCCGGCGCCAGCCAGGCCAGCTGCGCGCCATCGGGCGAAATCTCGGGATGCGAACGCTCGGGGTTTCCAAACATCACTTCCCGCGGGATGAGCGGTGGCAATTCCGCGTGGGCGGCAAAGACGCCGCTGATCGTTAGGGCGAGAATGAGGAATTTCTTCATTTGCGAATTTTTCCGCGACTCGCGCCCGGCGGCAGGCTTTTGAAACCGAGGGCGAATCCCACCACCCCATAGAGCATGAGGAGCGCGCCGAAGGGCACCAGCCAGACGCCGGTCCCCGGATCGCCGTCATAAGTGACGAAGCCGCCAAGCAAAAACCCGCCCGGCAAAGAAATGGCGGCGCCGATCAAAGCCCAGGAAACCGAACGGCGGATGCGAAAACCGTCCACACTTCGGATCGTTAGGCCGGCCGCGATGTTGACCAGCGAAAGCATTGTGCCGTGAAAGTGACCGAGGGTGAACATGAGCCGGCGCGCCTCGTTTCCGACATCCAGATACCAGCCAATCTTAAAGCCGTGCATCGTCTCGAGCGCGATCCCGAGGCAGACGTAGATCGCCAGCGCCCACCAGCCGAAACGCAGATGTCGGATTGAGTAGTTCATTCGAATAACGAAGTCAGAGGTCGGCGAAGAATATCCACAGATTGCGTCGCTTGCACAGATTCATGCGCTGAGGTTGGCGCCGGGGTCGTTGAGCCCGGTCGGCATTCCGCAAATCCGGGGAGAAATACCCTTTGAATCGCCCGTCCTTTTCAATCGCACGTGTAGCCCTGGCAGTTATTCCGCCAGGACGATCGGCGTCTCGTCCCGTTCGCGCCGCAGGCGACTGAACACTTCCTCTTGGAAACGACCTTCGGGATCGAGCACTGTCTTGGGGTCGAAGCTCGGATTCGCCGGGCGAAGGTCACTCCACCATTTCTGATAACTCTGCCGCACCGCTTCGTTGAGCGTCTCCGCGTCAGCCGTGTAGGTAAATTTGAAGTCGGCGAAACCGGGCAGGGTTTGCAAAGATTTCCAGGCGTCGAAGCGCACTGCCGCATAGGGATCGACCAGGCTGTAACTCAGGAAGGGATAGAGCCAGTCGCGCCCGGAAATTTCCTGCGCCGGTTTCCAGCCCATTCCCCACGCGATGAGAGCACGCTGCCCGGCATCGCCTTTCACCAGCCATTGCACCGCGGCCGAGATCGTTTTGTCGTCCGCGGATAATTCCGGAACAGGTTGTTGATACCAGTCGTGCAACTTGTTCGCCGTCCAGGCAAGGGTCTGGTCGAGATGACAGAGATTGCAGGCGTTAGGCCGGCCGAACTCGAGACTCTCACGAACGTTAGGCGAGGAAACCTGATGGCTCCGCATGGCGTGGAGCAGGCCGAAAGTCGTGTGCGGCATGTGGCAATTATAACAGCGGCTGCCGGAAGAATCCGCGTCATGGTGCGTGTGAATCGTTAGGCGCGATTCCATCTCCTTGTGGCATTGCAGGCAGGCCTGGTCGCTTTCCATTTTCGGCGCGAGCTGGTCGTGGGAGGCCCAGGTCTTGAGCGCGGCCCGCGTCGTGGGCGTGGCCGGGTGCATCTCGTGGCAGCTGATGCAGGAAAATTCTCCGCCCTTGAAGCAAGGCGATGCCTGCACCCCGTTCATCTCCCGCCCCGTCACCCGGATCATGCCGTCGTCCCAGAAACGGTTGCGAAAAAAATCCGGCTCGGTTTGGCGAATGAAATCTTTCTGGGTAGCGTGGTCGGAGTCGTTAGGCTGGACGACGAACCGCTGCACCAGGTCGTCCTTTCCCGGACGAAACTTTCCGCCGTGCCGGTTGAAATCGATCTTTTCCTCCATCCCATCGAAGGCCCAGACGCTGTGGCATTGCCCGCAGGTCAGCGCCGCCGCCGGGCCCTTCATCTTTTTCGCGTTCGCGATCGTGGGATCGCTCTTCTGCGTGAGATGAAGTTTCCAGCGCCGCACCGGATTGCGATTGGCTTCGATATGCTCGCGCCCTTCGCTGTGACACGCTTCGCACGCGATCCCAAACTCGGTCACCTTGCTGTCCCATTTGTTCCCTTGGACGAAATTCGAAGTCCCCTGGGTGACGTGACAATCCATGCAGGCGCCGTTCCAGGCTCCAATCGAATAGGCTTCTTTCGTTTCCGGCGGCATGAGGAAGGTTTGTGTCACTGGCGCCCACATTTTCTCGGCAATGATGTAAGCAAACGGAAACTGCTCGAGCGTGCGCCCCTGCCCGGTCTCACTCCACAAAATCTGCAGCGTGTGCGAGCCGGTCAGCAGGACGACTTCGCGCGGCGGCCCGTAGTCTGTCTGCCCTAACGAACGATCGGCGACGAAGATCTTGTCCCCCTGACGCGAAAGTTTGTATTCCCGGCCGGCAAAGGTCAGCTCGACGTCGCGCGCGTCGGGAATAAGGGTCGCCAGCGTCGCGACCTGCGTCATGGTGCGGTGAAATGAGGCATGCCAGCTCGCGTAGTTGCCGGGGTGACAGGCCCGGCATGAATTCGAGGTGACGTAGTTCGCCTGCTGCGCCTGGATCGGACGATTGGAGGGGGGCGTCTCGCCACGGGAAGTCGCGTCGTGCCAGAGGAGCGCGCCGGCCAAAATCGCCGCAACCAAACCGCCGACCGCGACGAGCCAACTGGATTTGCGAACAGGCGATCCATCGGGCATTGCGCTCGAAACTGAGCGTTGAAAGCGGAAGTTTCAAGGTTGGTTGCAATGCGATCGGCTGGGTAGCACACGCGTCTTGCGTGTTGGTCGGGGTGTTCCACCGCGACGAACTCTTCTCCACGGTCAAGGTGCCAAACGTTCTATGTGTTTTGAAAAGTTCGTCGCGGCAAGATGCCGCGACCAGCACGCGAGACGCGTGCGCTACCCCGGACGCTCGCCGCGCGCCTAGATACTTTCGTAAAAATATATTGCACGCGTCTTAACTTTGTATTACAAAGCTTGTCATGAACGAACGCACCCGCGCGGAAGAACATCTCCGCGTGATCCGTTCGCTGATGGAACGCGCCACGATCTACCGCGCCATTTCCGCGCCGACCGCGCTCGTCGGCGGGTTGCTCGCCCTCACCACCACGGCAGTGATCTGGTGGTTCGAGCGCTCGGCTGCGCCAGGCGCGGCCCACCTCGATCGTCGCCTCTTCGCCGAGATCTGGCTCGCGATTCTGGCCGTCGTTCTCGCGGTCAATACCTTTTTCGTTAGGCAGGAAGCGCTCCGCGCTGGCCGCGTCCTGCTCTCCTCCGGCGCGCGCCTCGCCCTGCGCGCGATCGCGCCCTGTCTCCTGCTCCCGGCCGCGACCACGGTCTGGTATTTCAGGAACGCCGAACCGATCGACCAGGAGATCCTGGTCGCGGTCTGGATCGCCTTTTACGGGCTCTGCCTGCTCGCGACCGCGCTTTTTGCTCCGCGCTCGCTCGTCCTCCTCGGCTGGGCTTTTCTCCTCTCGGGCCTGCTCCTCATTTTCTGGCCGAAGTCGCTCGGGGACGATCCGCGCGGGCTCTTTCCAAATTTCGCCATGGGCGCGACTTTCGGGCTTTATCATCTCGTTTACGCGGTCTGTGTCTGGTCGAGCCGGCGGCCGGGCGCACGGGAAATTCTTGCACCAGAATGAGCGATGCCGGATTTCGACAAACTCGACAAAGCGATCCACGAAAAAGGCCGGCTCGCAATCATGACCCTGCTCGCCAGCCGGGTCAGCTGGTCGTTTCAGGATCTAAAAGCGGAATTGAAAATGAGCGACGGCAACCTGGTCACTCATCTGCGCACGCTGCACAAACTCGGCTTCGTCGCGGTCACGAAAGAGATGCTCGGTCGTCCGCAGACAAGTTACGCCCTAACGACGAAGGGCCGGGCAGCCTTCACCGACTACCTGCAGGTGCTGGAGCAGATCGTGAAAGCGGGGAAGGCCTGAGTTTTTTTGCAATGATGCTTTGTGAAACAAAGTTAACGGCGGTGCACTTCTGCGAAGTGAAATCCGGGGAACGCACGCGACTCGCGTGCTCTGCGTGGCGACCCGCCAGGCAGCTTTGGGAGCGCTGCCAACAAAGAAGTTTCCGGCGAGTCGCCGGAAACAGCACGCGAGTCGCGTGCGCTCCCCAGAGATCTCAACTCAGCGCTTCTTCATGAAAATCATTCTGGCAGAACATTTCGGCATGTGTTTCGGCGTGCGTGATGCAATCGCGCAGGCGGAACAGCTCGCGGCCAACGCTCCTCTCACCATTCTCGGCGAGCTGGTGCACAATCCGCTCGTGCGCGAGCAACTGCGCGCCCAAGGCGCGCGCGAAGGTTCGCTCGACGACGCCGCGCTGGCGGCGGAGTCGAGCGTCATGATCACCGCGCACGGCGCTTCCGGTCGAAAGCGCCAAGAGTGGCAGGCGGCGGGGCTTAAGGTCGCCGACGGCACCTGCCCGCTGGTCCGTCACGCGCACGCGCAACTTCGCAGCCTCGTCGCGGCCGACTATTTCCCGGTCGTGATCGGCCAGGCCGGCCATGTCGAAGTCCGCGGCCTAACGGAAGATTTTCCCGGCGCGGTCGTGCTCGGCGGAACGTCGGATCTCCCGCACCTGCCGGACGCGGCACGCTACGGCGTGATCTCGCAGACGACGCAGCCGATCGATCGCGTGCGCGCGCTTGTAGCAGAAATTCGGCGCATTCGGCCGCAGGCCGAGGTACGTTTTGCCGACACCGTTTGCAAGCCGACAAAGGATCGGCAGAGCGCGCTTCAGCGATTAATCACCGACGCCGAGGTCATCGTGGTCGTGGGCGGTCGCGCGAGCAACAACACCCGCCAACTGGTCGAGACCTGTCGCGCGGCCGGGCGGCGCGCCGTGCACATCGAGCGGGCGGAAGAACTCAGCGCAGCAGATTTCGAGGACGTGGCGGTGGTCGGCGTGACCGCGGGGACGTCGACCCTGCCGGAGACGGTCGAGTCGGTGCAGGCGCGTCTTCTCACTTTCGCGGCGAGCCTGCCAGGGAGCGGCGGTTTGCAACCGCCGAGGGCGCTTCCAAAGCACCCCTCCTTGCCACACCCGCCCACGGCACCGGAATCTGCCTAACGAGATGAAACGCCGATTGCGAGCCCTTTTGCGCGGCGACGCGGACGAAATCAGCGCGTGGCTGGCGGAACCCGGAATCCGTTGGGATGCCACCTGCATCCTGGTCATTCTGCTTGGAAGCGGGCTCTACGGATTCACCGTCGGGCTTTGGCGTGCGCCTCTCCAATCGCTTTACACCGCGCTCAAATTTCCCCTCCTGATTCTTCTCACCTGCGCCGGGAACGCGCTCCTCAATGGAATCCTCGCGCAGCTCCTCGGGTTCGGTCTTTCTTTTCGCCAAACCTCGCGGGCGATTCTGATGAGCTTCGCCCTCACCGGCCTGATTCTCGGCGCGCTCAGCCCGGTCAGTCTCTTCGTGCTTTACAACACGCCGCCGCTCAGCTCGAACGCGACCGTTCTCGGGCACAGCATCACGCTCCTGACCCATGTTTTCTTCATCGCCTGCGCCGGGATCATCGCGAATCGCCGCCTCTATCGATTCCTCGAGAAGGTGAGCGATCATCGCCGGACCGCGCTTACGGTGCTTTTCAGTTGGTTAGGCGGGAATTTCCTTCTCGGCAGTCAGCTCGCCTGGATTTTGCGCCCCTTCATCGGCAGTCCCGGGCTCGCGATTGAGTTTCTCCGCGAGGATCCGCTGCGCGGGAACTTTTATGAAGCGGTCGGCCGCGCTCTTCGGCATCTCTTTTTTTAAACCAAACCAGAGCCCAAACAAACTCCATGACCACACCCAACACTCCATCTACTCCGGCGCCATTGCCGAAGCGCGACCGGTTCCAATTCGAGCCGATGAACGGCGAAACCAGCCCGCTCCTCCTGCTCGAGACATTGTTGAAACATCCGGGACGCATCATTCACGAACTGCACAGCGACCGGCGACCGACGCTTGCCCTCTGGTCGCTCGGGCTCGCCCTTGCCGGCATGGCCATTTACGGCGTGGTCGTCGGATCGCTTTCGGGTGGGATGCAGTTGTGGATCGCGCCGGCCAAGCTCGCCCTCGGCACCCTGCTCTCGATGCTGATTTGTCTGCCGAGTCTCTACATCTTTACCTGCCTCGGCGGGATCGACGTGCGCATCCGCACGGTGGCGGGCGCGCTTTTCGCCTCGGTCTGCCTGAGCGCGCTGCTCCTGATCGGGTTTGCCCCGGTGGCGTGGATCTTCTCCCAGTCGACCGACTCGGTCGCGTTCATGGGCGGGCTCCATCTCCTTTTCTGGATAATCGGACTGCTCTTTGGCTTGCGCTTGATCGGCGGGTTGAGCCGGTTTCGCGGCGCAACCGAGAGCGCACGCCTGAAAACCTGGGCGCTCATTTTCTTCGCCGTCTGTCTGCAGATGACGACGACGCTGCGGCCGATTGTCGGCCGCTCGGAGCACTTTCTGCCGGGGGAGAAAAAGTTCTTTCTGGCGCACTGGGCGGAGTCGTTAGGCGGGAAAAAGTGAGATTGGCGATGGCGCAATGATGTCGGAATTCCGGGGAGCGCAGATCGATCGGAGAAAAGTTCGCGATGGCGGGGGCGCCATCGCCAGCACGCGAGGCGCGTGCGCTCCCCAGATTCCAGCTTTGCTGCGCTTCAGGTCGTGATAACTTCCTCGCGATGGCAGATGATCGCTGGTGAGGCCGCAAGGTTTTCGCCAGAGGAAAGTCCGAACACCAAACGGCAACATGCCGCGCAAAATGCGCGGGGGCGTTTCTCGCAAGAGGCGCGTCACGGAAAGTGTCGCAGAAAATATACCGCCTGAGGAGCGCGCAAGCGTTCGTTAGGCAAGGGTGAAATGGCGAGGTAAGAGCTCACCGCTCGGCCAGCAATGGCTGAGGCACGAAAAACCCCATGCGGTGCAAGACAGAACAGAGGAAGGGCAGCCGGTCCGTTAAACCCTCGGGTATCGTCGCATCACGTCGGGCTGTAGCGGCGGTCTATGACCGCCGACGGCGGCTCGGCGGGCGTCCCGCGTAAGCGGGGCGAGATAAATGATCATCGCCCCGGAGAAATCCAGGGAGACAGAATTCGGCTTATCGCCATCGAAATGAAGGGCGTTCTCGGAAACGAGGGCGCCCTTCCACTTTCCTGTTATTCGCCCCGTCTTGCCATCCTCAGAACCTTCTGATTACTCGGCGCGTCGCAGGCCGTTTAAAAATCGCTTAGCACAAGAGGGATAAGGTGCCTCTGCTCTCGCTGCGCACTAAGAAGCGCGCTCCGAGAGGGAAGCAGTCTGCAGCGGCGCTCTATAAACGTCGTCGCGTGGTTGCAAAGCGCGCTTTCGGCGGTCACAGACCGCCGCGACAGCAGGGGCGAAGCCTTTGTGAGATGGCTTCTAAAATTTCTTCGTCAAACTCAGGGAGACGAAACGACCGGTGGGATCATAAAGGAAGGTCGGATACTCGCCGCATGGTCCAGCCGCGCGGGCCGAGGAGCCAGCGCCTAACGAGTTCCGGTTCTGGTCAGGGCGTCGAAGATCGCGGGTCGTGACGATCTCTTTCTCGGCGGCTTGGAAACCGATCTTGGAATGGGTGCGTCGCAGAACGGTTTTCCGTCGGTGGCCGCAACGGCAGAGCGCCATCCGCTTTTCGAACGGATAGCCGTCGCCATCCGCATTGGAAGAATGAAAACAACAAAGCACCGCCTGCGCGGGGGAGGGCGCAGGCGGTGCCTAACCTGTGCTTACTCCTCTCCTCGATCGGGCGAGGATCGCTTATCCAGCCAGCTTTTGCGGACGGCCGGCTTCCGACTCTCGCTCGACGATGAATTTGCCGACTGAAAGTCGCTCAAGACCAAAGTCGTGTGGTCATAAGTCACCAGGAAGCTCCCGAGAGGATCACCGATGGGATTGTTGTCGACATCGAAGCCGACAAACGCGTCCACCCGGCCTCCGCTGGCGACATTGGAAAATTGTCCGCTGATCTGCTTTGCCGTCAAGAGAGTGAAACTATCGCCGGG
Source organism: Chthoniobacterales bacterium (assembly GCA_038198605.1). Lineage (GTDB taxonomy): Bacteria > Verrucomicrobiota > Verrucomicrobiia > Chthoniobacterales > UBA10450 > Palsa-1392. The sequence continues at coordinate 18,742 of JBBPZS010000104.1, forward strand.
TGAAATCACCGAAACGTCGTCGACCGCCGTCTGGAGCACTCCGGCGATCGTCGCGGTCTGGCGCACGGTCAGAGTGGCGAGAGTATTGGCGTCGAAAATATGAAAACGCAGAATGCTGGCCGCGGGCAAATCGAAGGATTTCCGGACGAGCAGATTGGCGTTGAGATAAGCGGGGTCGGTCGGAAAACCGGGCTCACCCGCGAAGGCGTAACCGGTCAGCGGCCAGAGTGCAAGGAAGCCGTTTTGAATCGTCAAATCGCCACGCACAGTCATTTGTGTGCCGCCGAAAATACTGAGCCGGCTGGTGCTGGTGAAATCGCCTTTGGAAGTGAAATCGCGATCGCCGATGAGAAGGCGTGCGCTTGTTGCAAGATTGCGCAGAGCGTCCTGTCCACTGCTATCGCGGAAGCCGGTGTCAGGACCGAACAGAACGAGCGAAGCTTCGCTAGTCACAATGTCGAGCACCTTGTCGCCGCCGAGAACTTGCGTAGTGGCACTGGCCCCGTTAGCCGCTTGCCAGGCAAAAGCGCTTTTATGCAATGTCTGGGTCTCACTGTCGTAGTTAGTCAAAGCTCCGTTGATTACCATTCTGGCGTCACCGACCGGGCCCGCCGCTAAGAGGGATACAGCTCCGTTGGTATTTGGATCCAGCGGGTATCCGATGCCAGTGTAATCCCCATTGATAGTTAACGTCGTCGTCACATCACCGGCAATGAAGTCCGGATCTGTCGCGAAGATGACGACTTCGCCTTCATTGACGAAAGAGCCTTCGGTCATGAGATCGCGACCAACTTCCAAGTCGAAATATCCAAAGAGGAGATTGTGCTGGAAGTGTTCGAGAGCGTCCCTTCCGCTTTCATCCATAATGCGCGCGCCCGCGCCAGCTAGCTGGATACCGGCATTGTTTTTGACAATGTTAGCGCCGTTAAACTTAAGGGTGGCGGTTCGTCCGGCGCTGGCCGCCACGACATAGGCATAGCCCGAGTTCAGGGTTGTTCCGGAAAAATCCGCCAGGGCGCCGAGGTCGCCGGTGACGTCCCTCGTGTCAGCAAAGAAATAAGGAATGCCGCCCCCGCCGACCTTCGTCTGCAACGACGAGAAATCGTGATCAATGCACAAGAGGAGCGGCGCGCGGCCGCCGAAGATCACGGAATCGCCCGGTGCAAAGGTGATCCGATTGACCGTGACGTCCAGATCGAGGGTAAGAAACACATTCGCGATCCGCACCGCGAACGTGTCGCTCCCACTATTGTTTGGGACGACTGATTGAGACCAATTGGTTGAGTCGCCCCAGTTGCCTTCGATGGGCCCGATGTAGGTGGATTTGACGGTCGCCGCCCGGGTCATTGGTATGGCCAGCAGGCAGAGGAGGAGGAGCGTATTTCGGAGCAGGGATGTTTTCATAATGGTTGTTCTTTCCCATTCCTTCGGAAAATTTTCGGGCGTGTGACAAAGAATCTTCCGGGCTGCGAAGAAGCAGATGCCAGAAGTTTGTCATCCTGACGGACTCGGCGGCGGGTCGTCTTGCCCTGGCCGCAGCTCGCGCCGGCTGGAAGGCTGCGGGACGATTCAGCCGTGACGCCTAACTTCCGTTAAAACTGCTTTTTCAGGCTGAAGTAAACGAAGCGGCCAACAGAGCCGTAAATGAGACCGGCGCACATTTGCGCACGATTGGGGAACCTTACTTTGTTTCTTTCGGCGCGAGCGATGCAACAATCTTTTCAAAACGCGGATCGCCGCGAAGCGGGTCCCAGTAGGGGAGCAGTTTCAATTGGCCATAGTTAAGGTAGCTGGGGAGTCGCGTCGCGATGGCGAGCTGCTCGCAGGCGAGATCTTTCTCACCCACCCAG